>DJXP01000042.1 GCA_002449785.1 Clostridiales bacterium UBA7001 | reverse complement strand
TCCATAAAATTAATAAAGATTTTTTGAACAAAAATTACTTTCAAAGCGCATTATTTTTCAAAAAATTAAAATAATAGCTAGTCAATAGTAAAACTTAAAGTCGGTGAATTGTAATATTAAGTGTTAATATGTCAATAATTGTCAAAAAAAGTTATTGATAATTTAAGTAAAAGCTTATATAATATAATAACTAATAATAAAATAAATTATGGAACACCTATTTTGAAACAATTTTTGTCAAAATATGGTATCCTAAATGAAGGAGGAATTGAATTATGGGATTTATCAAAGCATTCGCAGGAGCAATAGGAGGAACTTTTGCTGATCAATGGAAAGATTATTTAATGCCTATGCAAGGAGCTCCAGCAACAGCTGGTCTTATTCCAGCAGTAGTTTATGGTACAAATGCAGGACGTGGTTCAAATACACATGGTTCAGAAAATATAATTACAAATGGAAGTAAAATTGTTATTCCTGAAGGATATGCATTAGTTACAATGCAAGATGGTAAAGTTTCAGGAATGGTAGCAGAACCTGGTGGATATACATTTTCATCAGATGACCAAAATTCTCAATCAATTTTTGCAGGAGATGGATTTGTTTCATCACTTGTAAAACAGTCATGGGAAAGATTTAAATTTGGTGGAATACCTGGAACACAGCAAAAAGCTTTTTATGTTAATTTAAAAGAAATACCTAATAATCGTTTTGGAACACAATCTGAGATTTATTGGGATGATGCATTTTTAAATACTCAAGTAGGTGCTATAACTAGAGGTACATATACTTTAAAAATTGTAGATCCTATATTATTTATGTCAAAATTTGTTCCAGTTAATTATCAAGTAGGAGGAGCTGTTTTCGATTTTGCTGATATGGATAATGATGCAGCAAGCCAATTATTTAATGAAGTTGTAAGTAGTTTATCTGCTGCATTTTCAAATTACACTAATGATCCTAGTAAAGGTAATCGTATAACAAAAATTCAAGGAGACCAAATTGGATTTGCTCAAAGTTTATCTCAAGCTGTTGAAGAAGGATATCAGTGGAAATCAGATAGAGGATTAGAAATTGTAAAAGTAGCTATTCAAGCAATTGAATATGATGAAGATACTAAAGAGATGCTTAAAGATGTTAAAAGAGCTGACTCTTTATCTGGTGCTAGAGGTGATTCATTCTTTAAACAATCTGCTGCACGTGGAATGCAAGGTGCAGGAGAAAATGGTGGTGGAACAGGAATGGCATTTATGGGTATGGGAATGAATGCTGTTGGAAACGCTATGGGTCAAATGAATGTTGGAAATGAACAATATTCAAACCCTAACCTAAGTTTTAATCAACCACAAAATCAAAATAATAATTGGCAAGGAAATAATAATGTAAATCAAACTCCAAGTAGTGAACCAGCAGCCGCTTCAAGTCAAGAAGATCCATATGAAAAACTAGCAAAATTAAAGAAATTATTAGATCAAGGAGTAATTTCAGAGGAAGAATTTAATGAAGCTAAGAGAAAAATATTAGATGTTTAGTATTATATAAAAATTGATGGGGGAAAATTATGGATGATAAGAATCCAAATGAAAATATAGCTGAAAATAATGGACCTGAAGTTATAAATTATAATGAGAATGCCCAAAATGGGCAAACTAAATGCCCTAAATGTGGTTCTACAGATATATCTTTAAATGTGAAAAATGGGAAATTAAGATGTAACTTTTGTAGACATGAATTTGAACCTCAAAAATTAGAAACTGATGAAAAAGATTTGAGTAATTTAAAAGGTGAAACTTTAGGAAGTGGAGCTCAAGATATTATTGCAGACACAAAAGATATTCTAACTTTTAAATGTAGTAGTTGTGGTGCTGAAGTAGTAATAGATACAGCATCGCAAACTCAAGCTAGATGTCATTGGTGTAGAAATACATTATCTGTTAATGAACAAATACCTAATGGTGCGGTTCCAGATACAGTTCTGCCATTTAGTGTGCCTAAAGAAGAAGCCAAGAAAGCAATTGAAGAATTTGTTGGAAAAAGAAAGTTTTATGCACATCCTAAGTTTAAAAAGGAATTTACTTCTGAAAATGTTATGGGAGTTTATCTTCCTTATATGATAGTAGATTGTAATACTCATGCTAGTTTTATAGGTCAAGGAGAACATGAAGTAAGACATTATACAGTTAAAAGAGGAGATAGAGAAGAAACTCGCTATGATGCTGATTTATATGCAGTTGAAAGAGAGTTTGACATGACTGTTGAAGGATTAACTGTTGAGTCTAGTTTAGATAAATTAGATACAAGAGCGAGTGACAAAACTAATAATATTATAAATTCGATTATGCCTTTTGATACAGAAAACTGTGTTAAATGGGATGCAAATTATATTAAAGGTTATACTTCAGAAAAAAGAGATACTAATGTAAATCAACTTAAAGGTTTAGTTGCAGCTCAAACCAAAGATATAGCGAGATTTGCCGCAAATGAAACTTTAGAGCATTATGACCGTGGTGTTAGATGGGATAGTGAGGACTTAAATATTAAAGGTCAAAAATGGAAATCAGCTTATTTACCAGTATGGCTTTATAGCTATCAACAAAAAAAAGGAAATAACAGCTTACTTCATTATGTTGCAGTAAATGCCAGAACAAAGGAAACTATGGGAAGTGTTCCAATACATAAACCTAAACTATTCTTAATGTCTCTTTTAGTTGAAATATTAGGTGCTATTGCAACTTTTCTTACAATTACAAATATACGAGATAGTGAAGATAGATATTGGCCATGGATATTCTTGCTTGCTGGTTTTATATACTATTTTATTATATATAGTAAATATAGAAATCAAGGTGCAAGGCATGGTCATGAAAAAGAAACTAAACATGATGTTAAGAATTTAAGAGAAGTAGATGAATTTCTTAGAAAGAAAACAGGTCTTTCAAATTCGAGAATGGAAGGTGCTAATAATACAAGAGTTACTGGTGTGGGAGATAAGAAGTTTATACAAGAACTTGCGGAAGAGGCTGAAAGGCGTGCAAAAGAAAATGGAAAAGAAATATTAAGATAGAAGAATAAAAGCACTATTTTGTAGTGCTTTTATTTATTCATTTATTAAATTTATAATTGCATCAACTACATAGTCAATAAGTACTTCAGGATTTATATTCTCATGTTTATGATAAACAACTTCATGGCAAAGATTATCGATCCAAGAATGAATTAAATGTGCTTTTTCATATATATTGCTATTGCTAATGGCATTAATTTCAAGTAATTTAACTAGTGTTTCTGTTGCTTCTAATTCATATTTCTCAAGTATTTTAGATATTGCAGGATCTGTACATGACATTGCAGTTATTTCCTTATGAGCATCATAAGAAATATTGTGATTTTTTATAACAATATTAATCAAACTTTTTATTTTTTCTTTTAAATTTTCTTTTGGTATTTTTTTAATATTAATGTTTATAATTGGAAACATCATATCTTTTGCATATAATGAAAGACCTTGATAAAAAATATCTTTTTTATCCTTGAAATATTGATAAACTGTTCCAGTAGAAACATCTGCAACTTTAGCTATTTGAATACAATCTGTATTATGATATCCTTGAGCACACATTAATTTAAAACCATATTCAAGTATTTTTTCTTTTTTTTCTATTGCTCTTTTTTGAGTAGGAATTCGTAAAGCTTCTTCTTTCATAATTTACCTCCAAATGAATGCAAAAATATAATAATAGAATATAAGATTTTGCTATAAAAGTCAAGGAAATCATTAATTAGTACTCTAATATGAAACAAATTTCAATTTCATATTGACAATAATATTTATAAAAATTATAATTAAGCTATAAAAATTGGAGTGAAAGGACGGAATATATATGCAATTATCAAAAGTTAAAGTAGGTCAAAAAGCAAAAATTACAAAACTTAATATACAAAACAAAGAGATAAGAAGACATTTATTAGATATGGGATTAACCAGAGGGACAGAAATAAAAGTAAAAAAGAAAGCTCCTATGGGAGACCCAATTGACATTGAGCTTAGAGACTACGAATTATGTATAAGTAAATCCGATTTGGAACAAATTGATGTGGAGGTAATTATTTAATGAAAGTAGGATTAGTAGGAAATCAAAATAGTGGAAAAACTACTTTATTTAATTATTTAACTGGAATGAATGCTAAAATAGGTAACTGGCCAGGTGTAACTATTGAAAAAAAGACAGGAATTATAAAAGGAACTAATTATGAATTAACAGACTTACCTGGAATTTATTCATTAAGTCCTTATAGTATTGAAGAAGAAATTTCTAGAAAATTTGTATTTGAAGAAAAACCTGATGTAATTATTAATATAGTAGATAGTACTTCTTTAGAAAGAAGTTTGTATTTAACTACTCAATTAATTGAGCTCGATACAAAAGTTATTGTTGCTTTAAATATGGCAGATATATTAGAAAGAAGAGGACTTTCTATTGATTGTAAAAAGTTAGAAGAAAATTTAGGTGTGAAAGTGTGTAAAATATCTGCTTTAAAAGAAACTGGAATTGATGAATTAGTTAGTGAGATAAATAAATTAGAAAAAAAATCTAAAAGTAAAATTTTTGATGAAAATATTGAAAGTTCAATTGATAGTATTCAAAAAAATATTAATGTACCACATAGTAGGTTTATTTCAATTAAATTATTGGAAATGGATGAAAGATTTATAAAGTTAAATAGTAAAGAGGTTGATAATGAAAGGGAAAAATTATCTAAACTTTATGATACAGATTTAGAAGAAATAATTGCAACAGAAAGATATAATTTTATAGAAAAAATAAAAAAGGAATGCTGTAAAAAAGTTGAAATAAAACAAGGTATTACAGATAAATTAGATAAAATATTTTTAAACAAATGGCTTGCTTTTCCAATATTTGTAATTATAATGTTTCTAGTTTACTATTTATCTGTTGGAGTGGTAGGTTCAAGTACTGTTGATTTTGTTGCAGATAAAGTTGATAGTTTTGGATTATGGGTTTCAGAAACATTTGAAGGATTAGGAGTTTCCGAGTGGCTTAATAGTTTAGTTGTTGATGGAATTATTGCAGGAGTAGGAGCAGTTTTAGGATTTATTCCACAGCTTATTATATTATTTATATGTATATCTTGCTTGGAAACTACTGGTTATATGTCTAGAATTGCACTACTTTTAGATAAATTATTTAGAAAACTCGGATTAAGTGGAAAAAGTCTAATTCCATTCATTGTTGGTTCAGGTTGTTCTGTACCCGGAATTATGGGAACAAGAATAATAGAAAATCAAGATGAAAGAGAAATGACAAGTATACTTGTTCCATTTATTCCTTGTAGTGCAAAACTTCCAATTATTGCATTATTTGCTGGATATTTTTTTGAAAACAATGCTGGATTAGTTTCTGCATCTTTATACTTTTTTGCAATAATTGTAATTATTATATCTGCACTTATTTTGTCTAGAACAAAGTTTAAACACACTAGTAGTTCTTATATTTCAGAATTACCGGAATATAAAATACCAAATATTAAATATGTAGCAAAAGATGTTTGGGACAAAGTAATAGCTTTTATAAAAAGAGCAGGAAGTGTAATTTTAATTTGTTCAATTGTTATTTGGTTTTTATTATCATTTTCATTTAATTTTGAATACGGAGTTGAAGTTGAAGACAGTATGTTAGCTTCAATTGGAAAGACTGTATCATGGGTGTTTTATCCAATACTTGGAACTAATAATTGGGGAGCAACTGTTTCAGCAGTACAAGGATTGGTTGCTAAAGAACAAGTTGTATCATCAATGGCAGTAATTGCAGGATTATCTGAAGATGTTGAATCAGGAAGTGAAATATTTGCAGATGGTACACCTTTTTCTGGATTTAATAAAGCTTCTGCATATGCATTTATGGTATTCAATTTATTTAGTGCACCTTGTTTTGGAGCAATAGGTGCTATGAAAAGAGAATTAGGTTCAAATAAAAAACTAATAAAAACAGTTATGTTTCAAACTATTTGTGCATGGATTCTTGCAACAATTACATATCAAGTTGGTAGTAGAATAACTAATATTGCTAATCTAATAATTATCTTGGTACTAATCTCTATTGTGATTTGCATTTTAATAAGTAAATTTAGTAAGAAAAGTGATGGTTGTTCAGGATGTCCATATTGTGATAATTGTAAATAATTAAACGAATAACAAGAAATATACAAAAAAAAGAAGTGGGTATTAGTATAAATTACTTACTTCTTTTTTATATTCTTAGGAAAGTCATCCACGAAAGTGGGGAGTTTCCTAAGAATATAGTTATGGAAGAGTTATAATTTCTAGCAACTTTTGTTGCGTAGAAATTCTTGGTCTTGTTTTTTTATAAATTTAATAGACAAAAATAGTTTTAATGTTATATAATAAAAATACTTTAAATGGTTTAAAAAAATTAGAGATAACAATAGTTAAATGATAAAAAGGAGGAATAAATATGTATATTGATAATAAAGTATTAATTGGTAAGAGTTTAGATAAAGAACTTTATATTGTACCTAAGATGGCAAATCGTCATGGACTAATTACTGGTGCTTCTGGAAGTGGAAAAACAATTACTTTAAAAGTTATGGCAGAGAGTTTTTCTGAAATGGGAGTACCAGTTTTTTTAGCTGATATTAAAGGAGATTTGGCAGCTACTTGTATGCCTGGAGAAGCTTCAGAAGGCTTAAACAAAAGATTAGATAAACTTGGAATAAATAATTTTAATTATAAAGGATTTCCAGTTACATTTTGGGATGTATTTGCTAAAAATGGTCATCCAATTAGAACAACTCTTCAAGGGGTAGGTCCTACAATATTATCTAGAATGCTTGGACTAAATGAAACTCAAGAAGGTGTTTTAGCAATAGTGTTTAAAATTGCTAAAGAAGAAAATTATGAAATAATAGATATTAAGGATTTAAGACTTGTACTACAATATGTTGCTGAAAACAGCAAGGAGTATGCAGTAAATTATGGAAATGTAGCAACTCAAACAGTAGGTACAATTCAAAGAAGTTTACTAATGCTTGAAGAACAAGGAGGAAATTATTTCTTTGGAGAACCTGCAATAGATATAAATGATTTTATAAAAACTAATGATTCAGGACTTGGAAATATAAATATTTTACATGCAGTAGAATTATTTAAAAAGCCTAATTTATATGCATGTTTCTTATTATGGCTTTTAACAACATTAAACAATACAATGCCAGAAGTTGGAGATATGGAAAAACCTAAAATGGTATTTTTCTTTGATGAAGCACATTTATTATTTAATGAGCTTCCAAATTATATGTTAACTCAAGTTGTTCAAATAGTAAAATTAATAAGATCTAAAGGAATAGGATTATATTTTATTTCTCAATCTCCATCAGATATTCCAGATGAAATATTAGCACAACTTGGAAATAAAGTTCAACATACATTAAGAGCATATACTCCAGCAGAGCAAAAAACAATAAAAGCTGTTGCAAACTCATTTAGAGTAAATCCAGAATTTGATACAGCTGAAGCAGTTCAATCATTAGGAACAGGAGAAGCACTAATTTCATTTTTAAATGAAAACGGTGAACCAAATATTGTCGAGAAGGCAACTATACTTCCACCTCAAAGTATGATGGGAGCTTTAGATGATTCTATAAGATTAATGGTTATTAGTAGAAGTGTATATAATGGTAAATACGATACAGTAGTTGATAGAGAATCAGCTTTTGAAATATTAAGTGCAGAAATGGAAAAAACTAAAGCTGAAGAAGAAGCTCAGAAACAAGCTGAAATTGAAGCTAAAGAGGAAGAAAAAAGATTAAAAGCAGAAGAAAAAGCGATAAAAGAAGCTGAAAGGGCTCAAGAAAAAGCAAAACGTGAAGAAGAAAAAGCTAAAAAAGAAGCTGAAAAAGAGGCAGAAAAAGCAAGAAAAAACTCTATTGGGTATAAAGTTGGAAAAGCAGCAGAACGTACAGCAAATTCAGCATTAAGCTCAATGGGAAGAAAAATTGCAAATGAAATGTTTAAAAGCTTATTTAAAAAATAGAAGCCATTGGGAGCCATTGGGGACGTTTCTTTTTGAGACATTTTGTCCATTTGGAACCAGATCTTATATAAGGAGATTTAACAATAATGAAAAATTTTTTAAGATTTATTTTTGTTATAATTATTTTAGCTGTAGGAATATATATTGGAATTAATTATAATGAGCATAGAAGAGCGATAGAAAATAATAATCTATTAAATAATAATAATGTAATTGAAAAAGAAGAAAACAGGTCATATAGTAATAATGAAAACACTGTTTCAAATACTGAAAATGATTTCATTATCACATTTAAAGAAGAAGAAAATGTTGTAAAAACACCAAAAGGATTTATAGCAATTACTAATAAAAGAAATGTTCCAAAAATTGAGAATAAAAACAATCCAGAAGCTGCTAAAAAAATAGAAAATGAATTACTAAAAATATCTGATGCAATGTGGAATAGTGTTAATAAAAATGCAGATGAATATGCTTTAGGTATGGATGAATATTTAGATAGTAATTCAGAAATAGGTGTTAGCTATATTATAAGCACAGGAAATCAAAATGATAAAATAATTACATTTAATATTGAAACTAGTGGTTCTATGGGAGGAGTGTCTTGGGATAATTATGAAGGATATAATTTTGACATAGATACAGGTGATAGATTAACATTAAAAAGTATTTCTAATGATTATAGTAAGTTTACCAAATTTATAACAGGAGAGATGGAAAAAAGCATAAAAGAACAAGGAATATTAGATGATGTAAAAGAATATATTTCAATGGAAGAAGGTGCAACTCTAGAAAATAAGCTTATAGAATATGAAAAAAGTGGAAATTGGTATTTTGAAGACGATAAATTAGTAATAGCTATGCCTAAATACTCAATAGGCTATGGAGCAATGGGAACAATAATTACTAATATAAAAATAGAAGATATAAATGAGCATTTAAAAGATAAATATAAATTATAAAATATACTTGCTAATTCAAAATCTATTTAGTATAATTTTAATAGTTTTAAATTTTTATAATATCAATTTAAAGGGGAGTAGCTGTAATTACTAATCAACAATCTCGATGCAATTTAAGTATCTGGTTAGTAGCCATAAATAGATGTGGTAGTGAGACTTTTAAAGAAACAATTTTTGAGTTTATACTTAAATTTGTTTCTTTAGAAGTCTTTTTGTATATATGGAGGTGAACATTATTTGGGTGTTGAATTAATGGATTTTTATGCAGAAGATGGTGTATTATTAAATGGATATATTTCAAAATGTAATTCGAAGAAAATTATTATATCAGTACATGGAATGAGTAGTAATTGCTTAAAAAAAAGAGATAAAGTAATAATGGAAAAATTATATGAAAATAATATTTCATATTTATCTTTTAATAACAGAGGGAGCGAACTTGTAAGATATTTAACAACTTATGATAATGGTAAAAAAGTAAAGAAAATAGGTGGAACAAGTTATGAAGATGTTTTAGATGGTTATTTAGATATAAAAGCAGTTATTCAAAAGGTAATTACACTTGGATACACAGATATTTATATGCAAGGTCATAGTTTAGGCTCAACAAAAGTATTATATACATATAATAAATTAAAAAGTGAAAAATCTGAATTATTAAAATATATTAAAGGAATTATTTTGTTATCTTTAGTAGATATTCCTAGAGCATTAAAAGTTTATTCTAAAGATAAATTTGAATATTATAAAAATTATGCAGAAAAAAAAGAAAGTAATAATGAATTATTAGAATTTATGCCATTAGAAAGTTTTATACATCCTATAAGTGTAAAATCATATTTAAGATACATAAGGGATAATGAAGATTTTAATTTTGCAAGATATAGTGATGAAAATTATGATTTTAAAGAATTAAATTATATTGATATTCCGCTTTTTATGAGATGGGGAAATGTATATGAAATGATAGAACAAGATGCAATTGAATTAGTCAATTTAATCAATAGTAAGATTAAAAACTTAAATAAAGATATTAATTATATTGATGGTGCAGATCATGGATATAATGGTAAGGAAGATGTATTAGCTAAACAAATTATTGAATTTATAAAAAAATATGACAATAAGTATATATAAATAGATGAAATAAATAATATTTTAAAAATATACTAGAAATTAGGAGGGAAAAAATGGAAGAGAAAAAATGGTTTAAATTATCAAGTAATCAAACAGCAGAAGAACTGTCTACAAGTACAGAAGAAGGATTAACTCAAGAAGAAGTTAATAAAAGATATGAAAAGTATGGAAGAAATGAATTAAAGGCGAAGCCAAAAAAATCTTTAATACAAAAATTTATAGATCAATTTAAAGATTTTATGATTATAGTTTTGATAATAGCTGCTATTGTTTCTGGTGTTGTTGGAGTGCAACAAGGAGAAGGAATAGCTGATACATTTATTATATTAATAGTTGTTGTTGTTAATGCTATAATAGGCGTTGCTCAAGAAAACAAAGCAGAAAAATCATTAGAAGCACTTCAAAAATTGAGTAGTCATGTTGCGAAAGTAGTAAGAGATGGAAAATTATCTGTGGTTCAATCAGCTGAACTTGTTCCAGGAGATATTGTTGTTTTAGATACAGGTGATTTTATTCCAGCAGACTTAAGAATTACTGAGGCTGTAAATCTTAAAGTTCAAGAATCTGCATTAACAGGTGAATCTGTAGCTGTTGAAAAAATTGAGCAAGCAATTGATGATGACAATATAGGAATTGGTGATAGAAAAAATATGTTATTTTCTTCTAGCTTAA
Source organism: Clostridiales bacterium UBA7001 (assembly GCA_002449785.1). Taxonomy (GTDB): domain Bacteria; phylum Bacillota; class Clostridia; order TANB77; family CAG-508; genus Scatovivens. The sequence goes on along the minus strand of DJXP01000042.1, from coordinate 41,225 downwards.
TTACATATGGAAGAGGAAAAGGTATTGTTGTTGAGACTGGAATGAGAACTGAAGTGGGGAAAATTGCTGAAATGATTAATGAGACAGAAGATGAAGAAACACCACTTCAAGTTAAACTTAATAATTTAGGAAAAACATTAGGTATAGTTGCACTTGTTATATGTGCAGTAATATTTGTTGTTGGTACTTTATATGGAAAATCTCCACTTAATATGTTTATGACTGCTGTTTCTTTAGCAGTTGCAGCTATTCCAGAAGGATTAGCTGCAGTATCTACAATAGTTTTGGCAATAGGTGTTCAAAGGATGGTTAAGAAAAATGCTATTGTAAAAAAACTACCTGCTGTTGAAACACTAGGTTCTGCATCTGTTATTTGTTCAGACAAAACAGGAACACTTACACAAAACAAAATGACAGTTAAGAAAGTATTTGCTAATGGTGAGCTTATTGATTTAGAGAGTATTACGGACTTTAATCAAGAGTTAAAATATTTATTTCAAGCAGAAATGTTATGTAATGATTCTAAAAGAGCTGATGATGGAAGTCTTTCTGGAGATCCTACAGAAACAGCACTTATTGAAATGGGAGAAAAAGTAAACTTTGAATTAGAATCATACCCAAGAGTTGCTGAGATTCCATTTGATTCTGAAAGAAAATTAATGACAACTGTTCACAAAATGGGAGACAAATTTATAGTCTATACAAAAGGTGGAATTGATGAACTTTTAACTTGTTGTACAAACTATATGAAAAATGGTGAGATAAAACCAGATTTAGATAATTATAAACAGAGAATTGATGAATGTAATGAAAAAATGGCAAAAAATGCTTTAAGAGTATTGGCTGCTGGATATAAAGTTTTTACGCATCCAATTTCAAATGAAGATATGAAGAAACTAGAAACAGGTCTTACTTTTGTAGGTATGGTTGGAATGATAGATCCTCCAAGAGAAGAAGCTAAAGAGGCTGTTAAAAAGTGTATTTCCGCTGGAATAAAAACTGTAATGATTACAGGTGATCATAAAATTACAGCAACAGCAATTGCTAAAGAACTTGGAATATTAAAAAATGAAAATGAAGCAATTACAGGTCTAGAACTTGAAAAAATGTCTGATGAAGAATTGAAGAAAAAAGTTAGAAACATATCTGTTTATGCAAGAGTTTCACCTGAACATAAAGTTAGAATTGTAAAAGCATGGCAAGCAAATGGTGAAATTGTTGCTATGACAGGAGATGGTGTAAATGATGCACCAGCACTTAAAAAAGCAGATATAGGATGTGCAATGGGTGTTGTTGGAACTGATGTGGCAAAAGAGGCAGCAGATGTAATACTTACAGATGATAATTTCGCAACAGTAGTTTCTGCTGTTGAAGAAGGAAGAAGAATATATAGTAATATTTTAAAAGCAATTTCATTTTTACTTTCAAGTAATGTTGGAGAGATTGTTGTACTATTTCTAGCTATTCTTCTTACACCAGTATTTGCAAATTGGTTTGGAATTTCAAATGAATATATAAATGATTTAGATATTTTACTTCCAGTTCAAATATTATGGATAAACTTAGTTACAGACTCGCTTCCAGCATTAGCATTAGCAGTAGACCCTGCTGAAAAAGGAATAATGAAGAGGAAACCTTTAAAAAATACTAAAGGAATATTTACAAAAGGAATGACATGGAGAATTATTTATCAAGGAATTATGATTGGACTTTTAACACTTATTGCTTTTGTTTTAGGTTTAGCAACAAAAGGAGTATCAGTACCTGAAAAAATTGAAATAGGTGAGACTATGGCATTTACAGTTTTAGCATTATCAGAACTTGTCCATGTATTTAATATTAGAAATAATAAAGAATCAGTATTTAAATCTAATCCATTTAATAATGGAAAATTAATTTTAGCAGTTGGTGTTTCAGCTATCTTAATGTTAATGGTTTTATTTATACCAGCTTTAAGAAATGTATTTAGTATAACTCTTCTTCCAACAAGTAAAATAATTGAAACAGCAATATTAGTTTTTTCACCATTATTAATTGTTGAAATATTTAAAGCACTAAAAATTAATACAGCAAAAGATGAATAATTATTGATTATAATCAACATATTAGATAGTTAAAAGGTATAATTAAATTGATTAATTATACTTTTTTTGTATATATTTTATAACTATAAGTTTAACTATTAATAAATCTTTAGACTAAATACTTGAATTTTTGACAAAATACTATATAATATTATATGTGGGTGAAAAAAATGTTATATGGTATGGATGATTATGATGAATTTAATACGCATAAGAAATTAAATTTAAAAAAAGTTATTTTAGTTTCAATAATAATTGTTTTGATTTTATTTTTATTAATATATTCAATTGTGGTGAAAATATTTAATAAGCGTGTTAATAATAATAATCAATTTTATGCAGTTGAAGAAAAAAATAATGAAATTGAAGTTGAAATAACAGAAAATGAGAATAATGAAATAAAACAACAACTTATAAATAATGAAGAGAATAATAAAGATGATAGTCCTAAAAAAAATATAGAAACATATTCTGGAGAACATCTGCAGATTCCAGAGCATGATTTGAGTAAACTAGAAACAAAGTTTGTACCGGTATTTAATGAAAATGCTCCTCAATTAATAAAAGATATTTATTATTCTGATGAAAAACAAGTTTATTTAACATTTGATGATGGACCTTCAAAAGATATAACACCACAGATTTTGGATATTTTAGAAGAAAATGATGTTAAAGCAACTTTCTTTGTCTTAGGTGCTAGAGTCGAGCTTTATCCAGATACATTAAATAGAGAGTATGAGGAAGGACATTATATTGCAAATCATGGATATTCGCATAAATATTCTCAAATATATCAAAATAAAGATACTGTTTTTGAAGAGTATAAAATGACTGAAGATATTATAAAAAATGCTTTAAACAATCAAGATTTTAATACTTATCTTTTTAGATTTCCTGGTGGATCAAGTGGTGGTAGATATGAAAGTATAAAAGCAGAAGCAAGAGAACTTTTTAGATCATATGGTATCGCATTTACAAATTGGAATTGCTTAACAGGAGATGCTGAAAACAAAACTACAAAAGAGGCTTGTATAGAAGAAATGTTAAGAACAAAAGGAAATCAAAACAGCATCATTTTATTAATGCATGATGCCAATGATAAGCAACAAACAGTCGATGCTCTGCCTGAAATAATACAATACTATAGAAATGAAGGATATACATTTAAGACCTTTTATGATATTTTTAAATAATGTATGAAATTTAGAAATTAAATTATTTATAATATTGGAGGAACTGATTTATCAGTTGTAAAATTTATGAGTGAAAAACAAAAAATCAATGGAATTAATATATTATTAATATGTTTAATATTATTATTTATATTAGTTACAATTATATATATTTCAAATAGTAGTTCTAATACTAGTGCAAATCCAGAAAGAAACTTATCTAATGAAGTTAATAATACTAATAATATAGTTACAGAAGTTGAAGAAAATACTACATCAGAAACTATTGAAGAAATGGATTTTAATAGTGAAATAATCAAATCATTAAATCCTTTTATAGGTGCATTTCCTACTGAAAGTTTAGCTTATATTACAAAAATAAGAAATATAGATAAACAAAATATTGATAATGACTTTATACTTAAATATGCATTTTCAAAGGTTACCAAAGAGGATTGGTCAGAAAGCTATATAGCTGAAGGGGAAAGTTTAAGCATTAGTGCTGAAAAATTAGAAAGTTACATTAGACAATTATTTGGGGACATTAACTATGATAAAACTGATTTTAATAATGAAGATGTAAAATATGATAATAATTTATCAGGAATATATAGTGTTAAATATAACGAAGAAGAAGATAGATATTATATAGATGTTAATACAGGAGATGTAGATGAGTCTGTTATTGAATATTTATATCCAAAAGCTGAAAAGTATTCTGATAGAATAGAAATAACAGTTCATCCTATATATATAAGAAATTGTGGAGAATCTCAAGATGAAAATGGAAATAGCACATTTTCTTATATAGCATATAAACATTATAATTATGAAACAAATGCATTTATATCAAGACTTACAGATACAATGAATAGTATATGGCAAGAAAATGATGATGGAAATATTGAATATAATAAACTAATACAAGGAATCCAAGAAAAAGACTTAGAAACTTATGTTATAACATATAAGTTAAATGCTGAAACAAATGCTTATGAATTTTATAGTATTACTTCAAAATAATTTTTTAAAAGTATTGACAATAATTATAATTTTATGCTAATATAATTATTGTCAATGTATTTATATATTGACATATAAAACATTTGAATATGCGGATGTGGCGAAACTTTTCTTAGCCGTACGAAGCTTTAGCTGAGTTACGGATAAGTTATTGTGAAGCCAATAGCGTATCAAAACATTTGAATATGCGGATGTGGCGAAACTGGCAGACGCGCTAGACTTAGGATCTAGTGGGAGACCGTGGGGGTTCAAGTCCTCTCATCCGCACCAATCGAAGTAGTAAGTAAAGCTTACTGCTTTTTTTTTTTCGAAAAGTGAGAGGCTTGAAAAGGAGGTTGCCAAATACAGCTTGTCAACAGGCAAGCTGTATGCAGGCTAAAATAGTCCAGTGGACTATTTTACCGACGCGGCTCGTCAAGTCCTCTCATCCGCACCAATCGAAGTAGTAAGTAAAGCTTACTGCTTTTTTTTTCGATTTACTATTCTAACACCTTTTTTGTTAGAAAATTGGAGGTCGTTTAATGGAAAGTACTGAACTTGAATGTAATGAGAAAAAGAATGTTGCAGGAATATCTGTAAAAGATATTACACATAGACCACAATTCCAACAAATGCTAGAAGATATGAAAGCAGGAAAAATAAATTATATAGTTGCATATAAACTTGATAGAGTAACTCGTAGTGTAAAAGACTTGGAAACATTGATTAGTACATTAGAACAATACCATTGTTATTTAATTTGCGATAGAGATGATGTCAACACTAGCACAGCCAATCGGTCGCTTCTTTGTTCGTATGCTAACTGAATCAAAATTAAAAAAAGATAATATACAAACTGAAAAAGAAGCAAATAAAACCCATTATAAAATTGGTAAAAATATTAGAGAAGTAATTGCTAAAAATGGTGGAACTATGCCAGAAGATTTGCCTACTCCCAAAAAAAGTTTAAAACAATTAGAAAAGGGAAAAAATAAACAACTAAAAAATCTTAAAAATGACCAGTAATTGCTACTGGTCATCATTGTATGTATTTTCCATAAATATAGGATAATTTTTATTTTTTTATATATTTAGTAATATATCCAGTTGATGAATTAGTATGTGTTAAAGTGTTTTCATCTAAAATTGTTAATTCTTCCTTTTCAGTATTGCTCTTCATTTCATTTCCTTCTGGATCAAAAAACTTATTGAAAGTAATAGAAATTTTATTTCCTTCTACTTGAAATGTTCCTTCTTTAGTATCTAAAGTTTGAAGAGTAACTTTATTTCCTGAAAAGATATAATCACAACCATGATTATATTCATGATTTACATCATCTACCGAATATGTTCCTTGAATACTAAATAAAGTGTTATTATCTTTTTGAATATTATCTGATAAAGTATTTTTTTGTAAAGCACTTGTGTCAGTATTTATTGTTTCAGATATATTATTTATTTTTCTTTGCAAATCACTTACAGTCCCATTTAGGTTATTTAATTGTGATTGAAGTTCAGTAGATTTTTGAATTTCTGCTGTTTTCTCATTATTAAGTTTATAAATAAATACACCCATTACTATTATTGCAATTATAGCTATAATTAATAAAAATGTTGATAAGCTTATTTTTGTAACATTTTTTTCTTCCATGTTCTCACCTCGCTTTCTTTTGTAAAATAAATTATACATTTATATTTTATCAATTATGCTATTTTTTACAATACTATTTAAAATTTTTTTATAAAATTATTTCAAAAACAAAAAAATTATGTTAAATTAGTTTTAGTAAATTGAATTTTATAAAATGATAAATAAATGGTGTGATTTTTCGCATACCTGTCTACGAATCGCACCAGATAAAGGTTAGTACAGCTAACCTTTTTTTGTGTTGATTTTCTTGAAGAAGCATATTTAATATGATAAAATTACTAAAATATAATAATTAAATATGCTGTAAGGGAAAAAAAATATGGAAAATTTAGATTATTTAATTGAATATTTATTAAAAGAATCTGGAAAAGAAGAGATTAATTATTTTAATAGAGATAAAAAATCATTATATAGAGCATTAGTAAATACAAGACCTGCTAATCCAATTTCAGAAGTCTTTTTAAAAGCTGAAGATGAGTATTTAGCAAAGATATTAAAAAAAGAAACTGTAGCGGATGTTAAAACTATTGAAACAATTAAAGAAAAATATAATAATTTACATTTAACAAATGTTGATAAAATTTGTTTATGGAGAGGCGATATTACTAAGATAAAGATTGATGCAATAGTGAACGCTGGTAATTCAAAAGGATTAGGGTGCTTTCTTCCAAACCATTATTGTATAGATAATCAAATTAATACTTTTGCTGGTGTAAGGCTTCGACTAGCATGTAATGAGATAATGAAAAAGTTAAATTACAATTTAGAAACAGGAAATGTGATTATTACAAAAGGGTTCAATTTGCCGGCAAAATTTGTAATACAAACAGTTGGACCAATAATTGATTCTAATGTTACAAAACAAAAAGAAGTTGAACTTTCAAATTGTTATAAAAATTCTCTTAAGCTTGCAATAGATAATAATATAAAAACAATTGCTTTTCCATGTATCTCAACTGGTGTATTTAGGTTCCCTAAAGAACATGCTTGCAAAATTGCAATAAATTCAGTAGATGAGTTTATTACTGAAAACAAAGGAAAAATTGATAAAGTTATTTTTTGTTTGTGGGATATGGAGGATGTAGATATATATGAGCGAAACATTTAATAAAATAATAAATTTGATAGATAAATATGATAATATATTGATAGGTGCTGGAAGTGGATTATCTACAGCAGCTGGGATAGATTATGCAAGTGATGGTTTTAAGAAAGAGTTTAAATCAATGCTCTAAAGCTTGTAATAATAAACTTTATCCTAATAAAAAATTAATTGATGAAATGCTATTATGATATAAGTGAAAGATTTATTGGGATTGAGAATAATATAAACAGAGTTATTTAGACTTTTTTACAAATTTTAATATTAGTATGAAGCGATTTCGAAACAGGTATGCTAAAAAATTACATACTCTATTTCAGGTTCTCCTATATAATTCGATTTATTGTATTTACTTTAACATAAAATTTATAACTTTGCAATAGATTTAACAAAAAACAAGAAAGACAACGATGATGATTCGCTGTCTTTCCTGCATGACCAGTTATCTGATTTTAAATGCCCCCTCTTTGCGGAGTTTCAGATAATCCTCAATTGGAATGCTGACGAACAGGGTGGTGAAGTTTGCGTGCCGTATAGTTTCATCTCTGCTGAGAGTCCAGACCTCCATGTCCTTGTCGCTCATTCTGGGATAGTCTTTCAGAACTTCTTCCCTGAGAGCAAGAACATGCGACACATCATGACCATAGTTGTCGAATGCATAATGAATTCCAACTTTGCCATATTTGTAAGCCTTCCGCACTTCCTCTTCAGTCATAAAGAATGTGCTTTCCTGAACCAATTTAATAGCCATGATTACCTCCAAAAATTTTTTACTTAGGTTGACTAATGTGACTGCAAACACGAGGTTTGCAACAAGAGTGAAACACTCATTGTATATTTATTATACCATTTTTTTCTAATAACGTCAAATTTTATACAAACGTTTGTTTTAAGAAGTCGCTTTAAATAGATCTATTGTAACTAGATTTTGTTCTGTTTTATTCATTTCCATTATCTTAGACATAGCAAATATGATAGTAGGATATTTCATCATATTTACATAGCTTGTCAAATATTCATTATCAATTTCTTTTAACCTTTTATCAAATATGCTGTGTATGTGTGTTTTATTATATTTTAAGTTTGTATAAGCACCTGAACTCATACATACAACAAAAAAGAACTCTTATGATTAAATCAGAAGAGTTCGAATGTATATTTTCTGGAGCGGGTAGAGGGAATCGAACCCTCATCACCAGGTCGGAAGCATGGGATTCTGCCATTAAACTATACCCGCATTACATTTATATTATACAAAAAATAATGGAAAATATCAATATTTATATATTGATATTTTTATTGTTTTAAATACACTTACCACTTATCATAACAACTATACCAAATATCAAAAAAAGTTTTATAAACCAAAACTTTATTGTATAATAAAAATAGAGATGGGGGTAAATATGAAAATAGAAATAGATATAGATGAAAAGTGTGATGAAAATAAAATAATTATTAGAACAAAAAAAATTACTCAAGAAATATCAAATATAATTGAAAAATTCAAATCAATTGAACAAGAAAAAATTAAAGTTTACTTTGATGATGAAATTTATTTTATAGATTTAAGTGATATAGAAACAATTTTTTCAAGTGATAAGAAAGTATATGTTAAAACCATTGAAAAAGAATATGTCATTAAGAATCGCCTATATGAATTAGAAAATATATTATCTAAAAAAGATTTTGTCAGAATCTCAAATTCAGAGATTATTAATATAAATAAAGTTAAAAGCATAAATACAAAACTTATAGGTAGTATTTCAATAACATTTTATAGTGGATATAAGACTTATTCTTCTAGAAGATATATAAATAAAATTAAAGAAGTATTAAATATTTAAAAGGAGGAAAAGAAAATGAAAAAATATTTAAAATCATTATTGGGGTTTCCAGTTGGAAATATGTTACTATCTATTAGCTATGTATTAATCTATTTGGCAGATGGTAATACATTATACTCAAATGAAATTGCAAAATTAGTAGAGTTTAAATTTATGCTAGGACAATTTATATTTTCTGGTATAGAATGTACAATAATTCTTTTTACAATAATATTTGTAATGAATATGTTTAATATGGATTATAAAGATAAAACAATAAAAAATATTTGGATTAGTTTAGGAAAATATATTACTGTTTTAGCTATTGATTTTGGAATATGCAAAATTATTTCAGTATTATTAAATAGAAGAGGAACACTTAAGGGACTTTCTGGTATAATATTTAATAAAATGTTATTACTAATATTGATAGTTACAGCAATTATTTATGTAGTATATCAAGAGTTTCAAAATATAAAAATTAATAATGCATTAAAGAGAAAACAAAATTTAAATAAATAGTATAATATAAAGGATTTGATTTTTATAATGTCAAATCCTTTATTATATATAAAAAAGTATGATATACTAATTTAAAAATTATTAATCGAAAGGAGAATACACTAAATATGTCTAAAGAAGAAAATGTAGTAAAATACTATGTACTGTGTAATAGTTTAAAAAATGTTATTAGAAGTGGATGGAAATCATGGAATGTTAAAAGAGATAGAATTGAAAGTATAGCAGAGCATATTTTTGGGACACAGATGTTAGCAATAGCTATGAAATCAGAATACAATTATGATTTAGATATTATGAAAGTAATATATATGCTTGCTATTCATGAATTAGGAGAAATACTTATAGGAGATTATATGCCATTTGAAATATCTATTGAAGAGAAAAGAAAGATTGAGCATGAAGCTGTACATAAAATATTAAGTGGATTGATTGATGGGAAGCAAATTGAAGAATTATTTTTAGAGTTTGATGATCATAAAACTAAAGAAGCTATTTTTGCTTTTGAATGTGATAAGTTAGAATGTAATATTCAATGCAAATTATATGATGAAGAAAATTGTGTTGACCTAAAAAATCAGAAAAATAATACAGCTTTAGGAAATGAAGAAGTTCAGAGACTATTAAATAGTGATGAAAAATGGTCAACTCTGTGGATAAAATATGGTGAAAAAAATAATAATTTTGATGAAAACTTTATGGCAGTATCAGAGTATATTATAAAAAATAAAATAAGTAGTTCATTCTGACAATTTTTTAGTCAAAATGCCTTGTTTCAATTGAAAAGTTTTTATTTGTGTTATATAATAGTGAAACAAAAAATAAAAAGGAGTAGATGCATATGAGTTACAATTTTAGAAAAGTAGAAGAAAAGTGGCAAAAAAAGTGGTATGATGAAGGCACTTTTAATGCTAAACAAGATTTTGAAAATAAGAAAAAGTGGTATGGACTTATAGAATTTCCATATCCATCTGGTCAAGGTCTACATGTTGGACATCCTAGAAGTTATACTGCATTAGACATTGTAGCTAGAAAAAGAAGAATGGAAGGGTATAATGTTTTATATCCAATTGGCTTTGATGCATTCGGACTCCCTGCTGAAAATTATGCTATAAAGAATCATGTTCATCCAAAAATAACTACAGAGAAAAATGTTAACCATTTTAGAGAACAATTAAAATCTTTAGGATTTTCTTTTGATTGGTCAAGAGAAGTAAATACAACAGATCCTAATTATTATAAATGGACACAGTGGATTTTTATACAATTATATAAAAAAGGGTTAGCTTATAAAGCAACAATGCCAATAAACTTTTGTACTGGATGTAAAGTAGGCTTAGCAAATGAAGAAGTTGTAAATGGTGTGTGCGAAAGATGTGGTAGTCCTGTAGTTCAAAAAGAAAAGTCACAATGGATGCTTAAAATTACAGAATATGCCCAAAGGTTAATTGATGATTTAGATGGTATTGACTTTTTAGAAAAAATTAAAGCACAACAAACAAATTGGATTGGTAGATCTGAAGGCGCAGAAGTTAAATTTAAGTTTGCTTCAGAAGATGATATTGTTCTTGATGAAAACATGAAGGTTAAAGAAGTTAAAAATGAAGATTATTTAGAAATATATACTACAAGACCAGATACAATGTTTGGTGCTTCATATATGGTTGTTGCTCCAGAGCATAGTATTCTTGAAAAATATGCTTCAAAAATTACAAATATTGATGAAGTAAAAAAATATCAAGAAGAGGCTTCAAAAAAATCAGCTTTTGAGCGTGGAGAATTAAATAAAGAAAAAACAGGTGTAGAAGTAAAAGGAATAAAAGCTATAAATCCATTTACAAATGAAGTGATTCCAATTTGGGTGGCTGATTATGTTTTAATAACATATGGAACAGGTGCTATTATGGCTGTTCCAGCACATGATGAACGTGACTTTGAATTCGCTAAAAAATATGATTTACCAATTATTCCTGTAATAATTCCAAATGGTGGAGGACTTCAAGAAGAGCTAGAAGCTAAATTTACTAAATTATTTGGCGATATGGAAGAGCCTTATGTTGATAAAGAAAATGGAATTGCGGTAAATAGTGAATTTCTTAATGGACTTTCAACAAAAGATGCAATCTCTCGTGCAATTAAAGAAGTTGAAGATTTAGGAATTGGAACTAAAAAAGTTAATTATAAATTAAGAGATTGGGTATTTTCTCGTCAAAGATATTGGGGAGAACCAATACCAATGGTTTATTGTGAACATTGTGGATGGAACCCTATTGATGAATCTGAACTACCATTAATTCTTCCAGATATAGAAGATTATGAACCAGGTGAAAATGGAGAATCTCCTCTTGCAAAACAAACTGAATGGATCAAAACTAAATGTCCTGTATGTGGAAAAGATGCTAAAAGGGAAACAGATACAATGCCTCAATGGGCAGGCTCATCATGGTATTTCTTAAGATATATGGATCCTAATAATGATAAAGAATTAGCTTCAAAAGAAGCTTTAGAATACTGGTCACCAATTGATTGGTATAATGGTGGAATGGAGCACACAACACTACATTTATTGTATTCAAGATTTTGGCATAAATTTTTATATGATATTGGAGTTGTTCCAACAAAAGAACCATATCAAAAGAGAACTTCTCATGGAATGATATTAGGCACAAATGGTGAAAAAATGTCTAAATCAAAAGGCAATGTTATTAATCCAGATGATATAGTTAAGGAATTTGGTGCAGACACATTTAGAGTTTATGAGATGTTTATGGGACCATTTGACCAAACTGCTCCATGGTCTATGGAATCTATTAGAGGATGTGGAAAATTCTTGGATAGAGTATGGAATATGCAGAATATGATGAAAGATGGTGATGCATATTCTGAAAAATTTGAAAAAATGATGCATAAAGCAATTAAAAAAGTATCAAACGATATTGAAGAAATGAAATTCAATACTTCAGTTGCAACATTTATGACTATGGTAAATGAATTTTATAAAGAAAAAACTATTAATAAAGCTGAATTTAAAACATTTTTACAATTACTTAATCCTTTTGCACCACATATTACTGAAGAACTATTTAGTATTATTGGAGAAAGCAAAACTATTAATGAAACACCATGGCCAACATATGATGAGGACAAAGTTATTGATGATATGATATCTATTCCTGTTCAAGTTAACGGAAAATTAAAAGCATTAGTGGATGTTGATGCTAATTTGTCAAAAGAAGAAACAATAAGTATTATAAAAGAGAACGAAAAAGTAAAAACTATCATAGAGGGGCTTGAAGTTAAAAAAGAAATATATGTTCCGGGCAAGATTTTTAATATTGTAGGGAATAAAAAATAGGAGTATGGCAAATGAATTTTTCCTTTGGGGATTTTTTAATATCAATAATTCATAATCCAATTCTTTTAGTAATTACTATGTTAATAAGTGGAGTTATTTTTGTAAATGGTTGTTCAGATGCACCAAACTCTATAGCTACAAGTGTTGCAACTAGATGTATTTCTCCTAAAAAGGCTTTAATAATGGTAGCAATATGTAACATTTTAGGTATATTGGTTATTACTTTTATTGGTGCAACAGTTGCTGAAACTATTTATAATATAGCAGATTTTGGAGATAATGCACATTTGGCACTAGTTGCATTATGCTCAGCAATGGTAGCAATAGTATTATGGACATTAGTAACATGGATTTTTGGAATACCAACTAGTCAAAGTCATACTATAGTGGCTACATTGTCTGGTTCTGCTATTGCACTTCAAAATGGAATTTCAGGTGTAAATTTTAGTGAATGGAAAAAAGTTATTTTTGGTATAATTATTTCAACTTTTTTAGGATTTATATTTGGCTTTTTAATAACAAAACTAATACAAAAAATTTTTAAAAATTCAGATAGAAGAAGAGTAAAACCATTTTTTAAATATGGTGTCATTATTGGTGATGCAATAGAAGCTTTTCTAAATTCTGCTCAAGATGTTCAAAAATTTGTAGCAATATTTATGATGGGTGTTTTACTATCTAATAATGTAACAAGTATTTCAAATCTAGAGATACCTATTTGGATGCTTATAATGTGTGCATTTATTTTAACTCTTGGAACATGTGTAGGTGGTAGCAGAATAATAAAAAATGTTGGTATGAAAATGGCAAAATTGGAAACATATCAAGCAACATCAGCAGATATAGCAGGAGCAATTTGTTTGATTTCATCTACATTAACTGGAATACCTATTAGTACTACTCAAACTAAAACAACAGCAATTATGGGGGTTGGAGCTGCTAAAAGGTTTTCTAGTGTAGATTGGAATATTGCAAAAAATATGGTTTTGGCTTGGATAATAACTTTTCCAGGTTCTGGATTACTAGCATATATAGTAACAAATATATTTTTAAAAATCTTTTAAAAATATAAGGCTTATAGGTAGCTACAAAAACCTAAATATTTGTAAGGAATATAGTTTAAGATGAAAAAGGAAAGATTAAATTATTTTGATGAATTTTTAAAAAATATAAGTTATGCAGTTGAAAGTGCATATGTATTAGATGAATATATTAATAATTTTAATAGTGAAATTTCTTTTGAAAAAGAGCAAATTGTTCATAAACTTGAAAATGATGCAGATTATAATTTGCATAATATTTTGAATTATTTAATTAAGGACTTTGTTCCTCCATTTGATAGAGAAGATATAATAATGCTTGTGCATGATATTGATGATTTAGAAGATGATATTGATGAAGTTGTTATAAATATTAATATTTTAGGTGTACAAAAATTAAGAAGTGATGCTAGTAAGTTTACAGATTTAATTAGTAAAACAGCCCTTAAACTAAAAGAACTATTTCTAAAATTTAAGGAAACCAAAAAATATGATATTATTCATAAATATGTAATTGAAATTAATGAATCTGAAGAAGTTGGAGATAAATTATATCAGGACTCAGTGAGAAATTTATTTTTAAATGAAAAAGATCCAATAGAAATAATTAAATGGAGAAAAATTTACGATTGCTTAGAAAACTGTATGGATTCATGCGAAAAAATAGCAAATAGTGTTGATGAAATTATTTTAAAACTAAATTAATGACTCTCTTGACTAAATAATAATGTAACAAAAGAATAATAAGTAAAAAGGATAAGTGTTATAAAGTGTATGGATGATGAAGATGTTTTGGGTTGGGAAAATGCAAAAAAAGTTGATGAAGACATGTTAAACGTGGGTAAAGTTAAAGCGTTAAATGAAAATAAAAAAATTAAAAATAAGAAAATAGAAACATATGTTGAAGATAATGCATTAGGAAATGAAAAAAACTATAACGATAATAATATTATTGCTGAAAAACAAAGTAAACTAGGATTCTTTTCTCTTATTGCATTAGCAATTCTGTTATTTATTGTTGGAATTTTAATTGGTAATAAACTCTTAGAAATTGATGAAAAACCTAGTACTTCTTATAAATCAAAATCAATTTCAGAAAAGAGCACTTCTAGTGCTAAAGAAGAAGTAATAAATACCAATACTATTCAAGAAGGTATATCACAAGAAAACATTAAAGAAAATGATAATGATGAAGAAGCTCCTATTGTATATGCTAGATATAATATAGAAAATCCAAATGATAGTAATAAAGAATGTTCTGTAAGTTTTGGAAAAGCTAATAATTTTAGTATTTCATTAGGAAAAGATGATGCATATATATATGGGGAATATCATATTGATGGAAAAATAATTACTTGTAATGCAATCACATGGAGAAATGCCGAAAAGCAAGAAGCTATTAATTCTACAATTAAATTTAGAATAAATGAAAAAGAAGAAGTAGAAGTTTCTGAAGTAAGCATTTTTGAAGGAAGTTCGGGATTAGATTTAGATAAAGAATTAATTAATCTTGATGGACTAAGAGTGGGCATAAAATATGGAACATAGGGGACGTTCCTTAAAGTCCAAAAATCTGGACTTTGGGGACACTCTTTAAATAATTGCTGTAGTAATGTTAACAAATTACTTATAGAGAGGTTCTAATTTTGGAAAAGTATAAAGAAATAGAAAAGACAATAATAACAAAATATAGAAAAAAAATATGGGCAAGATTTTTAAGATCAATTCAAGAATTTGAATTAATTAAAGATAATGATAAAATTGCAGTATGCATTTCTGGTGGAAAAGATTCATTTTTAATGGCTAAATGCTTTCAAGAATTAAAGCTCCATGGAAATGATAATTTTGATGTGGTTTATATGGTAATGGATCCAGGTTATAATAATACTAACAGAGAAAAAATAATTTCTAATGCAAGACTATTAAATATACCAATTCAAATTTTTGAAACTAATATATTTGAAGCTGTTGAACATATTGAGGATCATCCATGCTATTTATGTGCTAGAATGAGAAGAGGATATTTATATGAAAAAGCAAAAGAATTTGGATGTAATAAAATAGCACTTGGACATCATTTTAATGATGTTATTGAAACTGTTTTAATGGGAATGCTTTATGGTGCACAATTTCAAACAATGATGCCAAAAGTTAAAAGCACATCTCATCATGGAATGGAACTTATAAGACCAATGTATTATGTTAGAGAAGATGATATAATAAACTGGAGAAACTATAATGATTTAGACTTTTTAAAATGTGCTTGTAAATTTACAGAAAGTTATTCTAAAAAAGAAATAGAATCTAAAAGACAAGAGATTAAACTTCTAATTAAAAGCTTAAAAGAAACTTATAATAATATAGATATAAACATTTTAAGAAGTACACAAAATGTTAATTTAGATACTATTATTTCATATAGAAAAGGTGATAATTTTAAAAACTTTTTAGACGACTATGAGTAAATAGTTACAATTATATTTTATGAATAAAATTCTCTTAAAATTAGAATAATATAATAAAAAAATTTAGGAGAGATTTTATGAAAAAGAAAAAAGATAATACAACTAAGTATGGAGAAAATGTTTGTACAGAATTTGGATGGTTACCATTAGATAAGCAAAAAGAAAATGCAGAAAAATTTGATAAAATGACTAAAAATAAGAAAAAGAAAAAATAAAATATTATTGATGAATTTAAGGATATGTAACTAATAAAGAGTGTCCCTCCAGTTCAGTTTTCTGGACTAGAAGGAACGTCCCTTAAGTTTGGAAATGGAATGAAGAAATGAATGAAAAAGCTGAATATTGTTTAAATTGTAAAAACAAACCATGTAGTATAAAAGGTTGTCCAATAAACACACAAATTCCTGAGTTTATAAATGAAATTAAAAATAATAATTTAGAAAAAGCAGTAGATATATTACATGAAAATAATGTTATGTCACACATATGTAGTATTGTTTGTCCTCAAGAAAATCAATGTGAAGGAAGCTGTATAAGAGGTATAAAAGGAGAACCAACTGAAATAGGGAAGCTTGAAAGATTCGTAAATGAATGGGCTAAAGAAAATAAATACGAATATAAAGTAAACTTAAAAGAAAAAAATGGGAAAAAAGTTGCTATTATAGGATCTGGACCTGCGGGACTTCAGTGTGCATATGAACTACTTAAAGAAGGTTTTTTGGTTGATATCTATGAAAAAGAAAATATTTTAGGTGGCGTTCTAATGTATGGGATTCCAGATTTTAGACTATCTAAAGATTTAGTAAATGAAGTTATAGATAGACTAAAAAAATTAGGAGCAACTTTTTTTACAAATAAAGAACTTGGAAAAGATTTTTCATTAGAAGAAATAGGTTCAAAATATGACTACGTTTTTTTAGGAATAGGTGCTAATAAATCTTCTGTTTATAAATTGTCTGAAGATGAAATATATGGAGTTTACGAATCTAATTATTTTTTAAAAATGTATTATGAAAAAGATTATATTAAAGACCTTGGTACAGCCATTATAATTGGTGGAGGAAATGTTGCAATGGACTCTGCTAGAACTGCATTAAGGATGGGAGCTAAAAAAGTAAAAATATTATATAGAAGAGACAGAATTCATATGCCTGCATTAGAAAGAGAACTAGATGATGCTTTAAAAGAGGGCATAGAATTTCATGAACTTACAAGAGTTATATCTGCAAATACGATTGATGGAAAAATAAAGAGTTTGAAATGTATTAGAACTCAAATAATTGATGGAAAAGCTGTTGATATTGAAGGAGATTTTTTTGAAGAAGAAGCAGATTCTGTTGTTTTTGCAATAGGATTAAAACCAGATAATGATTTAATTCAAAATCAAGGTTTAGAAATAGACGATTGGGGATATATAAAAGTAGATGAAAATGGGAAAACAAATATAGAAAATGTTTATGCAGGTGGAGATGTTATAGATAGCAATGCAACAGTTTGTTGGGCTTTAGCTGCAGGGAAAAGAGCAGCTAGAGGAATTATTGGGACAAAGTAAGATTTATTGTCCCATTTTTTAATATCATTTATTTACAATTTACCTAATATATTTATTTTTATAAAATAAAAGCGTTTTTGAAAGTTGACTGAATTAGATATTATTAAAAAGAACTTGTTAGGAAATTGCAATTTTATATTGCATGTACTAACATGTTCTTTTTTTATAATATCTATGAAGGGAACTTGAACAAGCTTATTTTATAAAAATAAATATATTAGGTAATTGTAATATAAAAATAAGAAATATGACAAGAAATTTTACTTTGTTCCAAAAAGAAAAGCCCCTGCACTATGCTACAGTACAGTACAGGGGGTAAACATTGAAATGATTTTAAGATTTGATAATTTCCCATGAAGGAAAATGATTTTGCACAAGATTAATGGTTCCATCAGTAATTTCTTTTGTAATTTTTTCCTGATGAGATACGAAAAGAACAATACGAGGAACATCCTCTTGGCAAAATGACGAAATGAATCGAAGAACTTTTATAGCAGTTTCATCATCTAAGGCATTGGTGGCTTCGTCAAATACAATTATCTGATGGTCTTCAGTCATGTTATAGAGAAGTTTAACAATGCCAAGTCGCTGCTTCTGGCCTGATGAATATTGAGAGATTGTCGTAGTACTCAAATACTCAAGAACCTTGTTATCGTTTTCTTCTTCTAATCCAAGATTTCTCAGAATATCATAATAAATATGAGTCCCTTTTAAAATCCTAAGAAGCTTATGTGTAATAGGTTCTTCTCCTAGAGTAATTTCATCAAGTACTAACTGACTACCAAGTAATCCATTTGCTTCATTCATAATTGAAGCAAGATAAGCCTTATTGCATTCATCTCCATAAGAAATAGGAGATTCATCTAATAGGATTTTGCCAGTAAGAATATGCATAAGTGTTGATTTACCTGCTCCAGTAGGAGCATACACTCCATAAGCTTTTCCTTTTTCAAGAACAAAAGTATTAGAGTTAATTAATTCATAAATACTTGTACTTCCAGGATAACTGAATCTAAATGGATTTACTGCAATAGCTGTAACAGTTTCGTTTGAAACTTCTTTTTTAGCTTCAAAATAGAAAATGTCCATTATAGTATCTACATCTTCCTTGGTGTTTTCAGCTTCTTTTATTGTATGAGTAATCATTTCCAAATCCCTTAAAATTGTAGCAATTTTATCAAGGATATTTGAATAGATTGTAGATACAGCTAAAATGTCTGTCATGACGTCCAAAGAAAGATTTGTAAGACCTCCTACATAAGAAACTTTAAGGATAATTATAGCTACCATAAAAATTCCCAGAATAAAGCTTCTTAATATTTGAAGGAGATTAAGATGAGTTACTTCTTTCTTCTCCATACTTCTTCTACTTACCAAATTCTTTACAAGAAGACTTACTCTAAAAGAAAATTCCTTTTGAATTAGAGGCTCGATATTTCTAATATCATTCATAAGAACCTCATTTTCTTTTCGCGACTCGCGATATTTCCTTCTAAAGCTGTCTCTGACTTTAATCCTGATTTTAAACAGAATAATAAAAGAAATAATGCATACAAACAATATGATACTGAAAACAATAGTGTGAATAGTATTTTTTGTCTGTATGAATTCTGTGATCAAAACAGCAATAGCCATAACAGTTGCTGTAATGATATTGGATACGACGATTGGTAATTCCTGCCAGAATGACCAAATGAAACTGATGTACTCTTTAAGAAGCATAATAACTTCTGAATTGGTCATCAGATTTGAGTAACCGTTTCTTTGCTGCAATACTTTTCCTCTAACAGTATTAGCAATTCGACTTACTGTCTCAGTAATAAATGAATCACTAATTGATGAAAAAGCATTTTTCTGAGTATCAGTATAGGTCTGTACAGATGATGAAAGTACTTGCTTCATAAAATAACAAGTTAAAAATATGATAGCAAGTAAATTGAAACCGTGTGCAATTGAGTATTGAGCACCCTTAATAGAAAAACTAAAAATATCAAACAGTACCGTACTGAATATCTGTGTTACTAAAATCCGATTTTTTAATCTAATTGCTTCTTGTGGCATTTCGGCTATTTCGTAATCGAACAGAATACATCTAATAACTTCAAATTTCATAATCTTTTCCTCCATCTTATTAATATTAATTTTAAATTTTCAATGTTCAATTGCTTTTCCATACAAGTCAAGTTTTGGCTATAGTATAAGAAAAACATACAAGTTAACATAATTATAACATAAAATAGGATTAAATTCAATTTTTTACAAAATAATGAAGCTTTAACTCCATAGTCAAATGAAATTAATAGTATTATCATATTGAATTAATCATATGATAAGTCTATAAAAATTTAAATAGGTCTTTACAAATTACCAGAATCATTGTATAATGCAAAAAAATAAAAAGGATGTGATTGGAAATGACTGATGCTGAACTTATTGAACTAGGTTTTGACACAAATGGATTATCTAATAAAATAGTCAATTTACAAAAGCAAAGAAATGAAATAATGCAAATACTAAGGAAAAAAGGAATAGACACAAGATTTATAGATAATATTGGTGTTATAGAAACAATAAGACAAAATTCAAATCTTAGTCCGTATGATGAATTAACATCAGAAACTAAAGAAAAGATTTCTAGTCATATTACTTTAAATGGTAGTGATTTTTCATATGGTCAAACAACATTTTCAATTGATAGCTCTAATGGTTCTGGAGATATTATTGCTAAAAGTAAAAACGATAATATGAAAAGCCAGGTTAGAGATGTTTTTGATAAAATAGGATTTCTTAAAACTCACAAAGAAGAAGGCTATTTTGGTGGAAAACCTTATACAAGACAATCTTATAGAATAGAACCAACTGAAAAATTACCGGGTCTTATTTATGAAGATACTTTAGGAGAGTTAATGAACGAAGGGCGAAAAACATATTTTGATAATGGTTCAATTATTTTTTATCCTAAATTTTTAAAATATTATTCTAAAGGAACTATACAATACCCTGCCTTAAATTATTCTTTTGAACGTGATTTTATCAGAGATAACATAGGTATTGTTTTAGGAAATACTGAGGGAAGTTTGGAAATTAATAAAAGAGATATAGAAAGCTCTTTTCCAGGTCATAGTGAAATTTCAAATTATTTTAATGAATTAGAAAAAGGTCTTGGAAAGCTAAGAACTCGTTATAAGTCTACTGTTTCAAAAAATGATAGTAGTAATCAAGTAAGAAAAATTCAAGATTCACATAGTGATGGACCTGAAGGACATTAATTTGCTTAAAAATCTTGACAAATTTTAGTAATTGATGTTTAATAAATATTAATATAGGAAAAACTATGAAAAGGACAAGATAAATAAAAAATGCTTTACAGAGAAGCAAGTATTTAGCTGAGAACTTGCAAGAAATTATTTATTTATTATCACCTTGGAGTTAATTATTTGAAATAATAGTAGAATAATTCGCTTGAGCCTCGCGTTAAAAGGATAATGAGTTGATATGTAAATATCATAAATTTAGGTGGTACCACGAAAATAAGCTATTTCGTCCTATGGATGAAATAGCTTTGTTTGTTTTTTAAAGGAGAGAATGATTATGTGTGAAGAAAAAAAAGAGTATGGTAAAACTTTAAATTTACCAAAAACAGATTTTCCAATGCGTGCAAATCTACCGGAAAATGAACCAAAAATACAAGAAAATGTATTTGAAAAAGATTTGTATGAAAAAATGCTTAAGAAAAATGAAGGAAAAACTCCATTTGTTTTACATGATGGACCCCCATATGCAAATGGTGAAATTCATATAGGTCATGCGTTAAATAAGGTTTTAAAAGATACTATAATAAGATATAAAAACTTACAAGGATTTTATACACCATACATACCAGGTTATGATACACATGGTATGCCAACAGAAAAAAAAGCTATAGAAAAACTTGGTTTAAATAGAGATGAAACACCTGTAAATGAATTTAGAGATACATGTAAAAACTTTACTGAAAAATATAAGGATGTTCAAACAGAAGGATTTAAAAGACTTGGAGTTCTTGGAGATTGGGATCATCCTTATGTTACTTATCAACCACAGATGGAAGCTAAGCAAATAGGTGTGTTTTCTAAAATGTATCAAAAGGGTTATATATATAAAGGATTAAAACCTGTTTATTGGTGTACAGATTGTGAAACAGCCTTAGCTGAAGCTGAAATAGAGTATAAAGATATAAATTCAAATACAGCATATGTAAAATTTCCAGTATTAGATTCAAAGGGATTATTTGATGTAAATAGTAGTTATGTTGTAATATGGACTACAACTCCATGGACTCTTCCAGGAAATACTATGATTGCTGTAGGAGCAGACTTTAAATATGCTGTTGTCGAAACACATGGAGAAAGATTAATATTTGCGAAAGAACTTGTAGAAACAGTTATGCAAAAAGCAGGAATAGATAATTACCAAGTTGTAAAAGAAATAGATGGTAAAGACTTAGAAGGAGTTAAATGTAAACACCCATTTTTAGATAGAATTTCAAATGTTGTATGTGGCTCAGAAGATACTGTAAATGTTGAATTAGGCACTGGTTCAGGATGCGTTCATATTGCACCAAGTTATGGTAAAGAAGACTATTTATTAGGTTTAAAATATAATAGTGAAATAATAGTTACAGTAGATAGTAAGGGCGTTCAAAGAGGAGAAGGATCCGGACCATTTAAAGATATGTATTATGCTAAGTCTGATAAAGAAATAATTAAATGGCTTGATGAACATAATTTATTAGTAGTTTCAGAAACAGTAAATCACTCATATCCACATTGCTGGAGATGTAAAAAACCAGTAATATTTAGAGCTACTAGTCAATGGTTTGCATCAGTAGATGGTTTTAGAAAAGAAACTTTAGATGCAATAAAAACAGTTAAATGGCATCCAGCATGGGGAGAAGAGAGAATTTCTAAAATGGTTGAAGAAAGAAATGATTGGTGTATATCTCGTCAAAGAACTTGGGGAGTACCAATACCAATATTCTATTGCAAGAATTGTGAAAAAGAATATGTAACAGATGAATCATTAAAGAAAATACAAGAAATAGTAAAAGAAAATGGTACAAATGCATGGTATGGAATGGATGAAAAAGAATTAATGCCAGAAGGATGCAAATGTGAAAATTGTGGTGGAACAGAATTTAAGAAAGAAACTGATATAATGGATGTTTGGTTCGATTCAGGCTCAACACATGAATCAGTTTTAGCAGAAAGAGGATTACCACCAGCAGATTTATATTTAGAAGGAAGTGATCAATATAGAGGTTGGTTCCAATCATCACTATTAACAAGTGTTGCAACTAAAGGTGTAGCTCCATATAAAGAAGTTGTAACTCATGGTTATACAGTAGATGAACAAGGAAGAAAAATGTCAAAATCTGTTGGAAATGTTGTATCACCTCAAGAAATTATAAAAGAATCAGGTGCAGATGTTTTAAGACTTTGGGTTTTAGCTTCTGACTATGAATCAGATGTAAGTGTTTCTAAAAATATAATAAAACAAGTTACAGAAGTTTATAGAAAATTAAGAAATACTTGTAGATATATACTTGGAAATATATATGATTTTGATGTAAATAATCCAGTTCCATATGAAAATTTAAAAGAAATAGATAAATGGGCATTAACTAAACTTAATAAATTAATAAGAACATGCACTAAAGCTTATGATACTTATGAATTTCATGAAGCTTATCAAGCATTAAACCAATTCTGTGTTGTAGATATGAGTCAATTTTATTTAGATATAATAAAAGATAGACTTTATACATTAAAGCCAGACTCTGTAGAAAGAAGAGCTGCTCAAACAACAATGTATGAAATATTATCTAGTTTAGTTAGAATTTTAGCTCCAATGACATGCTTTACAGCTGAAGAAGTATGGAGTTATATGCCTCATAGAGAAGGCGAAAACCAAGAAAGTGTAATGCTAGATTATTATCCTAAAGCAAAACCAGAATATGATAATAAAGAAATAGAATATAAATGGGAAAAATTAATAAGATTAAAAGATGAAGTTTCTAAAAAATTAGAAATTGCTAGAAGCAATAAAGATATTGGTTTATCATTAGAAGCTAAAGTTACACTTTTTGCTGAAGGAGAAGAATATGAATTTATAAAAGGAAAAGAAGAACTTTTAAAAGAAATATTTATAGTGTCAAACGTTGAAATAAGAGAAAACAGAAGAAATGAAGATGAAGAAGTTGGTGTCGGAGTAAAAGTTGACAAAGCCCCTGGAGAAAAATGTGAAAGATGTTGGATGTATTCTGAAACAGTTGGAGAAAGTAGTGAATATCCTACTTTATGTGAAAGGTGTAGAGATAATTTAGTTGAATAAAATAATATTTAATATATTCTTTATTGAATACTTCAATAAGAAATCATAAAATCAAAAATCGTTGCTTATTTATGGCAACGATTTTTGATTTTCAGCAAATTAATGATTATTATGCGGAGTTTAGATTTTTATAAATTTTTTTAAGAAAATCTTTATTCTGCATTTTTATAAAGAAATTTTACTAGCAATTAAACTAATAACCAATTTAGGAGTTGGTTTTATTGGATATGGAGTTCCGAAATAATCTTCAACTATTTTATAACTTTCTTTACTATGCTTATTATACATGTAATTAATAGATCTGGATATAGACCATTTTACACGATTACTATTTGTGCCATATATTTTGGCTATATATGGATATATGTCTCTATTCATTTTTTCAAATGAATAAGAGCCTTTATATGTATGTATATATAAAACTGATTCTAGAATATACATAGTACCAGATAAGTTGAAATCAAATTTTAATTTTATTAATGTATCAATAGTCTTTTCTTTAAAGTTTGAAATTATATCGTCTTTTATAAAATTAAAAATTCGACTAGACATTTCGGAATAACTTAAGTCAAAACTAAGGAATAAAAGTTTATCATAATCGGTATATTTTTGGGTATTTTTAGATAGAACTACAATGCTAGGCGAGTATGTAAGGAAGTTTGACTTTAAAAGTTTAATTATATTTAATTCTGTGGAAATTATTAAATTAGGTTCAATTTCTTTCATAATTGAATTTGCCTCACTTAGTTTTGTAACAATTCCAACTATCCTTAGACCATCAATTTGACTAAGTATTTTATTTAAGATTTCTTTACAAACATTAACTTGCTTACTCATGATTAATACTTTTACCATATACATCACCCTCCCATTAATAAAACAATTGTGTTCGACAAAAAGTGACAAAAATTGACAAAAATTAAAAGTGCTTTATAAATCAAAGCACTTTTAATTAAAATTACATTTCTTGTTCCCCAGGCATAATATAATCTATAACTCCATAAATTAAGGCTCCAATTATAGCAGCCATCCATGAAATAGAATATCCAGATACGAAAAACTGTGTTGCATATAAAACTACAACTGCAAGTACAAATCCTACGAAACCTTTTCCAAATGCCATAGCATGTAGACCAGTAAATTTAACTATAAGATAGTCCATGGCAGTTAAAACAATTGCAGATATTGCAAGTGACCAGATATTATTAATTGTAAATCCAGGTGTAAAAAAGGCTGTGATTCCTAGAATAATTGCAGCAACAATAAATCTACCTAATAGTTGTCCAACAGTTCCCATTGTGGAATTAGACCTAGCACTTGTATTATTGTTATCCATCTCCTGATTTTAAACCTCCTTAGAAAAATGAATATATTTAAAAATATTATAATTTTTAAATATAAGTATATTTTGATATTTTTTTGCAAAAAATATTCATATAAAATTTGTATATAGAGGATAAAATGCTATTAATTTTTGTAAGAACAATAATTATATATATATTGGTTTTATTTGTAATGAGATTTATGGGAAAGAGAGAAATTGGTCAAATGCAACCTTTTGAGCTCGTTATAGCAATAATGATAGCAGATTTAGCTTCAACACCACTATCTGAAAGTGGTGTGCCAATAGTATATGGAATTATTCCAATTTTAGGATTACTATTTATTCATATAATAATTTCAATTTTAAATATTAAGAGTATTAAAGCCAGAGAAATAATTTGTGGAAAACCAAGATTATTAGTAGTAAAAGGAAAAATAGATGAACAAGCTTTAATAAAGGAAAATTTTACAATTAATGAATTACAAGAAAGGTTAAGAGTAAACAATGTTTGTAATTTAGGGGATGTAGAATATGCAATTTTAGAAACAAGTGGACAGATAAGTGTTATTTTAAAATCTGAAAAAAGGAATGTTACTCCTGAGGACTTAAATATTAAATTACCTGAAATGAATATTGCATATGATTTAGTAATCGATGGAAAGATTATGTATGATAATTTAAGAAAAATTAATAAAAATGAAGAATGGCTTGAAGAAGAACTTTTAAAATATAAGGTGTCTCCTTCACAAGTATTAATATTTGTACTAAATGGTGATGGAAGTTTTTACTTTCAAAAAAAAATAAAAAATTAAAAGGAAGAAAATGAAGTTTTTCAAAGAATATATGATGATAACTATAATAATAGTATTTGTAATTTTAATTGAAATTATTACATCAATAATTACAACTAGGATTGTAGAAAATTTACACTATTATATTGACCTTGTAGAAGATGGAGTGGATAATAATAATGTAGGAGATAGAATGGAAGAATTATCCTCAGAATGGCAGAAGTCTGAAATAAAATTAGCTTTTTTTATGGAACATAATGAACTAGAAAAAATAAATGCTGATATTATAAATTTGAGGTCAAATGTTAAGAATAGAAATAATAATAATTATGAAGATATTAAAGAGATAATTGATGAGATAAATTATAGATTAGAGTATGTAAAAAATAAACAAAAATTAAGTTTAAAAAACATTTTTTAATATAAAATAAAGTACCTATTTAAAATTTATAGGTACTTTTATTAATAATCTAAGGAAAATCCTTATTCAATATTAGTATCTTTTATAATATATACAGGTCTTTTCTTAATCTCTAAATATGTTTTTGACAAATACTGTCCTATAATTCCGAGTGAAAAAAGCTGTATTCCACTAACCATAAATATGATGCAAACTAAAGATGGCCAACCACTTGTAGGATCACCTAAAATTAGTGTTTTAAATATAATTGCAATAATTAATAAGAATGAAACTATACAAAAAAGTAATCCTATTAATGAAGCAAATGTAAGTGGAGCAGTAGAAAAAGCTGTAATTGCTTCTAATGCATATTTAGTAAGTTTCCAGAAAGACCATTTGGTTTCTCCAGCAACTCGTTTAATGTTTTCATATTCAATCCATTTAACATTAAATCCTACAAAACTAAACAAGCCTTTAGAATATCTATTATATTCTTTAAGGGAAATTATGCTATTTACAACTTGTCTATTCATAAAAACATAATCTCTTGCACCGTCTACCATTTCAAAGCTTGTCATTTTATTTATAATTTTATAAAAAAGTCTTGCAAAAAAACTTCTAATTATAGGCTCACCTTTTCTAGTTACTCTTTTGGTTCCAACTGCATCATAATTTTCTTTTGTAATTGCTTCATACATTTGAAGTAGAAGAGATGGTGGGTCTTGCAGATCTGCATCCATAAGTGTAACATAATCTCCACTTGCGTTTTCTAGACCAGCATATATTGCAGCTTCTTTACCAAAATTTCTTGAAAATGAAATATATTTTATTCTATTATCTTTTGTTAATAGATCTTTAATTATTTTTAGTGTATCATCATTTGAACCATCATTTACAAATATAATTTCAAAATTGATATTATTAGGAAATTTTTTTATATTTTTATCTAATTCTTCATAAAAAAGTGGTAATGCTTTTTCTTCATTAAAACATGGTACAATTATTGATATTTTTTCCATAATTACAAATTTCCTTTCAATACATAATTAACAAAAGTATTATAACATAGAGTTTGAATAAATACAATTGTTATATATGCAAATTCTAGACATTATTCTAAAAAGTACTTGATATTTCTTGGGAAATGTAATATAATTGTAACGCAATTGTAATGTTTGGCTTTGATTTTGGACATAATATTATAAAGGGAGAATGTTAATGTTTGGACAAGATATTGGAATTGATTTAGGAACAGCTACAGTTATAGCATATGTTAAAGGAAAAGGAATTGTGCTTAGAGAACCTTCTGTAGTCGCTGTTAATAATATTACAGGGGAAGTATTAGCTGTTGGTCATGAAGCTAGACGAATGTTAGGCAGAACACCAGGGAATATTGTCGCTATTAGACCACTTAGAGATGGTGTAATTTCAGATTATACAGTAACTGAAAAAATGCTTAAATATTTTATTGGAAAAATAGGTGGAAGATTTTTATTTGCACCTAGAATTATGATATGTATTCCTTCTCAAGTTACCGAAGTTGAGAAAAAGGCTGTAATTGATGCAGCTTCTAATGCAGGTGCAAGAAAAGTGTATTTAATAGAAGAACCAATAGCTGCTGCAATTGGTGCTGGTCTAGATATATCTAAGCCATGTGGCAATATGATTGTTGATATTGGAGGAGGAACAACAGACATCGCAGTTATTTCACTTGGAGGTTCTGTTGTTAGTACTTCAATAAAAGTTGCAGGAGATAAATTTGATGAAGCAATTGTAAAATATATTAAAAAAAGACATAATGTTATGATAGGAGAAAGAACAGCAGAAGAATTAAAACAGCAAATAGGTTGTGTATTTCCAAAAATTCAAGATATGGAAATGGATGTTAGAGGAAGAGATTTAATTACAGGACTTCCAAAAACAATTACTATTTATTCTAGTGAAATGATGGAAGCTTTAGATGAACCATCAATGCTTATTGTAGATGCAGTTCATTCAGTTTTAGAAAAAACACCGCCAGAATTAGCAGCAGATATAAGTGACAAAGGTATATATATGACAGGTGGAGGATGTTTAATAGATGGTTTAGATAGATTATTGCAGGAAAAAATTGGAATAAATGTTATGATAGCAGAAGATGCAATTTCATGTGTTGCTAAAGGAACAGGTAAAGCATTAGATAATTTAGACAGTATGGACAGAATGAGAAAATAATGAATTTTTAAAATCCTTATTACTATACAGAAGATCCCACATATTTCATGTGGGATTTTTGCTATGTGTACATTGGTGTCTTATTTATATGTTGAGTTTACATAATTGACATAAAGACGGTTCTATGATAAAATAGCCACTGAATTATGATTGAATAAAGAAATTACACATATGAAAAGAATATATAGAAAGAGAGTAATAATATGACAAACATTAAAGAAAAAGGAAAAGTGGCATTTTTAACTCTTCGGGTGTAAAGTAAATCAATATGAGACAAATGGTATGACCGAAATGTTTAAAAATGCAGGTTATGAAGTAACAGAATTTAATAATATTGCAGATATTTACATTGTAAATACATGTACTGTAACAAATATGTCTGATAGAAAGTCAAGACAAATGCTAAGACAAGCAAAAAGAAATAATCCAAATTCAATTGTAGTAGCATGCGGATGCTATGTTCAGGTGGCAAAAGAAGAAATAGAAAAAATGCAAGAAATTGACTTATGTGTAGGCACAAACCAGAAAACAGATATTGTAAATATAGTTGAAAATTATATAAATTCTAAAAAGAAATTAGAAAAAATAGAAGATGTTTTTTCTCCTAATATAGAATATGGTGATTTTGGTAGTGTTACATATACTGAAAAAACAAGAGCTGTTATAAAGGTTCAAGACGGATGTGATAGATTTTGCTCTTATTGTGTAATACCATATGCAAGAGGAAAAGTTAGAAGTAGAAGTCCTAAGAGTGTATTAAAAGAAATAGAAGAAATTGCTGAAAATGGAATAAAAGAAGCTGTTATTACGGGGATTCATGTTGCATCATATGGAAAAGACTTTAAAAACAATTATAGATTAATTGATTTATTAGAAGAAATAAATAAAATAGAAGGAATTGAAAGAATTAGATTAGGATCTATTGAGCCATTATTAATTACAGAAGAATTTGTAGAAAGATTAGTAAAATTAGAAAAAATTTGTCATCATTTTCATTTATCACTTCAAAGTGGTTCTGATAGTACATTAAAAAGGATGAATAGAAGATACACAATTTCTGAATTTGAGGAGATTGCTAAAAGATTAAGAAAAGTATATAATGATGTTATACTAACAACAGATATTATAGTGGGATTTCCTGGTGAAAATGAAAAAGAATTTAGTGAAACATATAATTTTTTAGATAAAATAAAATTTTACAAAATGCATATATTTAAATATTCTCCAAGAAAAGGAACAAAAGCAGAATTAATGGAAAATCAAATACCTGGAAACATAAAAGAAACTAGAAGTAAAGAATTAATAGAATTATCAGATAAAAATGAAGAGTATTATTTAAAAAAATATATTGGAAAAAATGTTGAAGTATTGTTTGAAGAAAAAGATGGAGATTATTATAAAGGACATACTTCTAATTATATTATTGTAAAAGCAAAATCTGATATTGATATATGTAATAAAATAAAAAATGTAGAAATTGAGGACATTGGAGAATTATATTTAATTGGAAATGTAATCAAAAAGTAACATAAAAATAATAATATTTACATAAATTTAACTAAAATATTATTGATATAGATTCTAAAATATAGTATAAATTTAATATAGTATTAAAGATAATTGTACTAAGGAGGATTATATAATAATGAAAGAATATAAATTAGAAGAAACATCAGAAGCAGGGAATTTACCAGCTGTAGTTAGTATGTGGAGCAAATTAAAAAAGTTTTTGTTTAAAGAAATAGATTTTACTAAACCAATTGTAATAGAATTAACACCTCATGAGGAAAAAGTTTTAACAGAAGTTCATGACTTCTTTTTCCAAGAGATTAAGTTTCCAGAATTACATGATTTTTTCTTTAGAGAAATTAATTTGTTTGGGAAGAAAAATAAATAATTTAAGATAAATATGAATTTATTTATCTAAATCATTGTGGATAAAAGATTGAATATAAGGTGATATAGAAATAAATTCTATATCACCTTTTTTGTTAAAAAAATTATTTTTTTTCAAACAAAAACTGTATTTTAATTCGTCTAAAATAAAAGATGTTTTTTAGTAAATTTAGAAAGGAAAGAAAAATGAAGAAAAAATTTAAAATTATTTTTACAATTGTTTTAGCTATTCTTATACTTGGTTTCATTTATAATTTAAGTTCTTTAATAAGATGTGGTAAACAAGAAATAGATGTTACCACTAGTTCTACTTATTATAGTGATTCTAATTTAATTGGAATAGTTGAAGTACAAAAAATTAAAAATTATAATACTATTCCAGTAGATGCAAAAGTTAAAATAGAATTACAAGACAAAAATGAAAAAAGAGTGAAAGAAGTAAAGAGATTTTCTGGCACTATAAGAAAAAATGAGAAAATGAATTTTAGCTTAGAAATTCCAAAATCTATTAGTTCAGGAGATTATTATTTAAAAGTAACATCAAAATCAGGAATTTTAAAAGATGTAATTAAAGCTCCTGTAAAAATAGATGCGAATAAAAATACTGATGCTATTATCTCATTTGATAAAGGTATTTATAAGCCAGGTGATGAGATTAATTATAGAGCATTATTAATTTCTAAAAAAGATAATACTCCTATAAAAAATGAAGTCGAAGTATCAATTTTTGATGGAAATGATAATAGAGTCTATTACGAAAAATCTAGTACAAGTGAATATGGTATTATATCAGGGAAATTTAATTTAGCTGATGAAGTAAATAGTGGTACATATAGATTATTATTAAAAAATGGTTCAGAAGACTTCACAAAAACATTTATAGTAAATCCATATATTACGCCAAAATTTGAAGTAAGTGTATCATCTGATAAAGATACTTATCTAATAAATGAAAATGCTAATATTACTGTTAATAGTAAGTATTTTTTTGGAGAACCAGTACAAAATGCAGATGTTGTTATTAAAGTAAATAAAAATGATATACAAAAAAGTAAAAGTGAAAATGTAGAAGAAATTAAAGGAATAACTGATAGTAATGGTACTTTTCAAACGACTTATCCAGTGTCTTCAGAAGGAAAAACTAGTTTTGATATAAAAGTTACAGATTCTTCAAATTATTTAATAGAGTCTAGTAAAACTATATATGCCGGAAAAGATAAATTTGATATAGAATTATTACCGGAATTTGGGGGCATTGTAAAAGGTGTTGATAATAACATTTATCTTATTAGTAAAACTCTTGAAGGTAAGCCACTAAAAACAATAAATAGAATTACTGTGGGGAATATAAGAAGAGAAGTTATAACTGATGAAAATGGAATTAAATATTTTACATTAACTTCACGGAGATATTAATTATTTTAATACAAATCCAATTTTTAATATTGAGTCAACAGATACAGAAGGAAATGTAGTTAATAAAAGCATTACTGTTAATCTATCAAGCTCAAATATGGTTATTACTACCGATAAGTCAAAATATAATCAAAATGATGATATTAATATTGGAGTTATTGGGGGAACTGAATGGACAGAAAAAAATATAATTATTTGTAAGGGAAATAGTATTTTAAAAACTATAACTATAGATGGCGATAGTACATCTGTTAATTTAGACAATACAGTTGGTTTAATTGACATTTATATGCAGAGACCTATAAATAAAGAATACTCTTATAGCTCTAATAAATATAATAATATGCCATCTAATAGTTATATAAAAAAGACTATTTTTATAAAACCAAATAGTGGACTTGGAATTGATATAAAAACAGATAAAGAAAAATATTCACCAAAAGATAAATTAAATCTTGAGTTTAATGTATCAAATGAAAATGGAAATTCTGTCGATAGTGCATTATTAGTAAGTATATTAGACGAAGCAGTTCTTAGTTTAGCTGATAATGATTTATCAATAGATAATATAAAGTTAGCACTTGAAGATATAGAACTTTCTAATGGCATTACGCTTGCAGATATTTATGCGGAAGTTTTAGATAATACATCAAGTATAAAATTAGATACTTTATTATTAAGACAAAATACTAACAATATCGGAATGAGTACTAAAGAATTTAGTAATGAAACTAGTTCTTATGATTATTTAAAAAGAGTTATAATATTTGGGTTTATAATTTTTGCAATAATTGCAATACTATTTATTAGAATTAAAAAAATAAGAATATCAAGCATAATAAGTGCATTATTAATTTGTTTTATTACGACAATACTGTTTTCAACATTATTTTATTGTATTTTTGAGTTATTTACTTTTAGCTATTATTATGAAGATGTATTTATGATTCTTAATCTTTTTGGTAGTATTATACTTTCTATAATTCTTTATGTTACAATACTAAATAAACACAAAACTAGTGTGCTTAAACATATTACAATTCTTATAATATTACCTATTATTTGGTATACTATATTTGGCATTATATATGCTATATCAGATTTTGAAACACCACCTATTTTTATGGTTGGAGTATTTGTTATTATATGTTGGATTATTTTAGCTGTTGCTTCAGTAAATGATGGATTAGGTAAAACAGGTAAGATAATTAAAAAGCTACTTGGATATTCAATTTTAGGTGTGGGATTTTGGATTATAACATATTACTTAACTGATAAATTTGGATTTTTATCTTTAATAGGTACATTTATAATATATATATTGCTAAATATATATGTGTTTAATGGAAAAACAAATAAAAAAATAATAGATGATGGAAAAATCTTAATTATGCCAGAAACTGTTGTTAGTATTTTTGCAATAATTGCTTTAGTTGCAATTTTTGGTATTATAGGATTACTTAGAACTTTTGCAAGTAATGTTAATAATAGTTTAGATGATAGTAGTTATGGTTCACGTAGAAGTTCAAGTTCACAGGGAAACTCACTTGCAGACATGAGATCTAATATTCATTCTTTTGAGTCAGCAGGAACAAGCACATCTTCTAATTCAAATGGTGGAGGAATGGGATTTCGATTTGGAGATATAGGTTCAGTAAAAGAGTCTGCACAAGATACTACTGGTGCTGCAAGCACAGTTCATTCTAATATTTTTTCAGATATTGGTGAAGGATTATCAGATATATTAAGCTCATCTAAAAGCACAATAAATGATTCTTTGGCTAATAGTGAAATAAGTGAAAATAAAGACTATGAAGAAAATGTAGATATTCAGAATGAAATAGTTGAAAATAAAGATGAACAAATAAATGCAAATGTTAGAAATGTGTTTTTGGAAAGTTTGGCATTTATTCCAGAGGTTATAACAGAAAATGGAAAAGCAAATTTAAACTTAGATATTAGTGATAATATTACAACATGGAATATACAAGTTGTAGGAAATAGTAAAGATGGAAATCTTGGTTCTGGCTCAAAAACTTTTAAAGTATTTAAAGAATTTTTTGTTGATTTTTCACTTCCTACAAATTCAGTAATAGGAGACTATGTAGAAATTCCTGTAACTGTTTATAATTATACAGAAAATGATATGCCTG
Organism: Clostridiales bacterium UBA7001; assembly: GCA_002449785.1. Classification (GTDB taxonomy): domain Bacteria; phylum Bacillota; class Clostridia; order TANB77; family CAG-508; genus Scatovivens. The sequence continues at coordinate 6,891 of DJXP01000042.1, read as the reverse complement.
TTCAAATAAATATAGTAAATAATGATTGGTGCAAAATAGGAGAATATCAAAATTATATAACAGTGCCTGCAAAATCTACAAATATGGTTTATGTTCCACTAGAAATAGTAAAAAATGGTAATCAGAAATTAAGAGTAGAATCTAAAGGGGCAAATAATACAGATATAGTAGAGAAAAATATAAATATTAAATATAATGGCTTGGAAAAAACGGAAATATCTTCAGTTGGAACAATTGATAAAGATTTTACACAAGATATAATATTTAATGAAAAAGCGATAGAAGGAAGCAAAAAAATAAAAGTAAAACTATTTCCAACGCCAGCTTCAGAAATTATAAATGGTATGGAAAATATTTTAAAAATGCCTACTGGATGTTTTGAACAAACATCATCATCATTATATCCAGATATTTTAGTATTAAAGTATTTGGAAGAAAATAGGCTAGATAATCCTGAAATTAAGAAAAAGGCTTTGGATTATATATCTAAAGGATATCAAAAATTGTTAACATATGAAGTAAGTGGAGAAAAAGGTGGTTATTCTTTGTATGGTAATAGTCCAGCAGAACCAGTAATTACAGCATTTGGACTTATGGAATTTAAGGAATTATCAAGTGTATATGATGTAGATGAAAATGTTATAAATAATATGAAAGAATATTTATATAAAAATCAAAAAGTAAATGGAGATTTTGATTACAGTTCAACATATATAGGAGGAGCATCAAATACTAATAAGTATGCTATGAATGCATATATAATTTGGGCATTGTCTGAAGCAGATTCAAAAGATAAAAGACTAGAAAAATCTGTTAAGTTTTTGGAAAGCAATTTAGATAAAATTACAGACAATTATACTATTGCATTAATTGCAAATATTTTTGCTAATACTTCAAATTCTAAAGTTGATGATGTAATATCAAGACTTGCAAATAATACTACAGAAATTGATAATAATTCTTTATGTATAACTGCAACTAGTGTTGACTACTATGGAACTAGAGGAAAGTATCAAAATATACAAGCTACTGCATTAACATCAATTGCTTTAAGCAAATTAGGCAAAGATGTAAAAGCAAATCAAAGATTAATTAACTATTTAAGTAGTACAAAAGATATATATGGAACATGGGGAACGACACAATCAACAGTACTTGCTTTAAAAGCAATAAATGATTTCAACAATAAAGAAAAAGTTAAAGAACAAAAAATTACAGTTAATTTAAATGGTGAAGAACAATCAGTAGAAATAAAAGAAGAAATGTTAGATATTTATGAATTCGAGTTTAATAACGTTCAAGATGAAAATTCTATTAAAATTGGAATGAAAAGTGGAAATATAAGCTATGAGGTTATAAAAGATTATTATCAAGAATATTCAGATATAGTTTCTTCATCAGATTATATGGTTTCACAAGTGTTAAATTCAAGTTTAAATGTTAATGATAATATTACTCAAAATATTACTATTACAAATAATAGTGAAAATACTATTGCAAATGGAATTGCTAAAATATATATTCCTCAGGGATGTACAGTTGATGAAAGTTCATTATTACAAATGAAATATAATGGAATTATAGAAAAATATGAATATAATTATAGTACTATTAATGTATATATTAGGGATTTTGCAAGTAGTGAAAGTGTTTCTTTACAAATAAGATATAGAGCTATGTATCCTGAAAGAGTAACTGGTGCACTAGTAGAATTCTATGATTACTATAATCCAGAAGCAGAAGGAATTGCAGTTCCTACTCAAATAACAGTTAATAAATAACAGACAGTGGGACAGGGTTCTTGTCTGCAAATTTAGAGGGTGGAAATATTGTTTTCACCTTCTTGTATTTATACCAGATATTTTTAAAATGATACCAATTATCTCAAAAAACAACATTTATATATTTTTTATAGTATAATTAATATAGAAAATAATTTTAGTTTTATGTTGGTAAAATAACTATGATGTAATAAAAAATGTTTAAGGAGATTAGAGATATGAAAAAAATGATAAAAAAACTTTTAATACTAATATATGTATTCTTAATAATTATTAATAATGTGTCATTTGCTATGGAAAATAATAATATGGATCTAAATAGTGAATCGATGAATGAAATATTAGGAGCTGTAGTGTCGCTTTCCAGATTTGTTTTGGTATTAATTGGAATTATTATATTTTTAGTTTTATTTTATAAGTATATTAAAGCTATTAATATTTATATAAAGTTTAAAAAGAATAATAAAGATAGAGTTGATAATGATAGTATTGAAAATAAATTAAAGAAACTGGATAAAGCGATAAGAAGAGCTAAATTTAATTTAGGGATTGGAGTAGTGATTTCAGCATTTTTATTTTTTGTGGCATTTGTGGTTCATTTAACAATAACTTTTGCAGAGAAACCAATTATATATATATATCCACAAGAAGAACAAACAGTAACTGTAAAATTAGAAAAAGAAGACTTAATAACATGTTCATATCCTAAATATGAGGAAAAATGGAATGTTTTAGCAAAACCTAATGGAGATTTAACAGATTTAAAAACTGGAAGAAAACTATACGCTTTATATTGGGAAGGTGGAGAATTCAAAAATCCAGATTATAAAGAAGGATTTGTTATAAAAGGAGAAGACTCAGCAAAATTTTTAGAAGAAAAATTAAATATTTTAGGTTTAAATGAAAAAGAAGCTGAAGAATTTATAATTTATTGGTTACCAAAGATGGAGAAAAATAAATATAATTATATAAAATTTGTAAGTCAAGAAGAAATTGATGATCAAATGCCTCTTGAAATTGATCCAAAACCTGATACACTTATAAGAGTATATATGCAATTTAAAGTTTTACCATTTAAAATAAAAGTTAAAGAACAAGAATTAGACAAAGTTGAAAGAAGTGGTTTTACAGTAGTAGAATGGGGTGGAAGTGAACTATAAACGAAGAAGTTATATAAAAGTACTTGAAAAAATCCTCTAATTGTTATAGAATGATTTTGGCTGTAAAAGGCAAAATATTTTATAAAGATATTATATTTATATAGTATCGAGATTGGAGGATTTTTTATGTCAGTAAAAGTTGCTATAAATGGATTTGGACGTATTGGACGTCTTGCATTTAGACAAATGTTTGGAGCAGAAGGATATGAAATCGTAGCTATAAACGATTTAACAAGTCCTGATATGTTAGCTCATTTATTAAAATATGATTCTGCACAAAAAAGATATGATAAAGCAGATACAGTAGTAGCTGGAGAAAATTCAATTACTGTTGATGGAAAAACAATTAGAATATATGCTGAAAAAGATGCTGTTAATTTACCTTGGGGAGAACTTGGAGTAGATGTTGTTTTAGAATGTACAGGTTTCTATACATCTAAAGAAAAAGCGTCAGCTCACATTCAGGCAGGAGCTAAAAAAGTAGTTATTTCAGCACCAGCTGGAAAAGATTTACCTACAATAGTATTTGGTGTAAATGAAGGAACATTAACAAAAGAAGATACAATTATTTCAGCTGCATCTTGTACAACAAATTGTTTAGCGCCAATGGCAAAAGGATTAAATGACTTAGCACCTATTCAATCAGGAATTATGACAACAGTTCATGCTTATACTGGTGACCAAATGGTATTAGATGGACCACATAGAAAAGGTGATTTAAGAAGAGCAAGAGCTGCTGCTGTAAATATAGTTCCAAATTCAACAGGAGCTGCAAAAGCAATTGGATTAGTTATTCCTGAATTAAATGGAAAATTAATTGGTTCTGCACAAAGAGTACCAGTTCCAACAGGATCTACAACAATATTAGTTGCAACAGTAAAATATGATGGAGAACTTACTCCAGAAGTAATTAATAACCACATGAAATCAGTAGCAAATCAATCATATGGATATACAGATGAACCATTAGTTTCATCAGATATTATAGGAATAACATATGGTTCTTTATTTGATAGTACACAAACAATGGTTACAAAAGTTCAAGAAGGATTATATCAAGTTCAAGTTGTTTCTTGGTATGATAATGAAAATTCATATACAAGTCAAATGGTAAGAACAATAAAATATTTTGCTGAAATATAGGGAGTTTATTTAAGTTCGAAAATCTGAACTTTTGAGACACTCATAAAATATAAAAGACCACTTTAATATTATTGATATAACTAGTGGTCTTTTATATTATAATAATTTTAAAAAATAATAAAGGAAAATATAAAATATGTATAATAAAACAGATATGCTTACACCAGAACAGTATAATATGGAAAAGCATCCGAAAAATTATATAGATGATAATAATTGTATTAAATTTGCTGTAGGAAATCCTGAAATATTTATAACTCCATATTGGTTTGATGATGCTGGTAGGGCTTTTGAAAAAAAAAGCGACTGAAACAATAGGTTTTAGTTTAAAAAAGGTTGATAGTCTAAAGGATTTAGATGGTAAAACTGGTTTTATTGTTTATGGTTTTGTTGCTACTTATAATGGTTTTGGTGAGCTAAAAAAAGAAGGTTATCATGTAGTTAGAGTAAATTCAGATGGCTCAATTGTACATGTGCCTGATATAGATGAACCTGCTGAATATATAACTGATATGGATGAACAAGGTAAATTTTCAGGCCCATATGCTCAATTGGATAAGGATATGATTTCATTTTATGAACTTGTAGAAGAAAAAAATAAAGATACAACAAAATTGGAAGAAAGAAAATCTAGAGTATTGTCTAGACTTTTACAAAGCTTTTTTGAAGGCTCTCAAAATGGTGGAGAGTTAGTGAGTCAAATTGGCGAAATCAAAAGAATACTAGATTCTAGTGAGCATCTTAATTCAAGCGACATAAACATTCTAATACAAAGAGCAACTATGCTAGCAAAAGAACATAATATAGAAATAGAAGAAAAAGAAGAAAAAGAAGATAGAGAAGTAGGTGAATAGCTTACTTCTTTTTTCATATTTATGCTTAAAATAGATAAAATATACTTGAAATGTAAACAATTTTGTAATAGAATATGAATGAAATGTTATGATTAATTTTAGGAGGATAAAAATGAATAAAAAAACAGTAAAAGATATTGATTTAGCTGGAAAGAAGGTTTTAGTTAGATGTGATTTTAATGTTCCTTATGATGAAAACAGAGTAATTACTGATAACAGAAGAATTGTAGCTGCTTTACCTACAATTGAATATTTACTTGAAAATAATTGTAAGGTTATTTTATGTTCACATCTAGGAAGACCAAAAGGAGAAGTTAAACCGGAATTTTCAATGGATATTGTTGCAAAAGAACTTTCAAGATTATTAGATAAAGAAGTTATTTTAGCAAAAGATGTTGTAGGACCAGATGCAATGATAAAAGCATCAAACCTTAAAGAAGGACAAATAATGCTTTTAGAAAACGTAAGATTTGAACCAGGTGAAGAAAAAAATGATGAAGAACTTTCAAAAAAATTTGCTTCTTTAGCAGAAATATTTGTTAATGATGCATTTGGTACAGCTCATAGAGCACATTCTTCAACTACTGGTGTTGCAAGCTTCTTGCCAGCTGTTTCAGGTTTCTTAATTGAAAAAGAATTAAACTTTTTAGGAAATGCTTTAGAAAATCCAGAAAGACCATTTATGGCTATTTTAGGTGGAAAAAAAGTTTCTGATAAAATTGGAGTTATTTCAAGTTTATTAGAAAAAGTTGATGTATTAATGATTGGTGGAGCTATGGCATATACATTCTTTAAGGCAATGGGATATAATGTTGGAAACTCAATTTGTGAGTTAGATAAACTAGATTTAGCTAAAGAAATAATGACAAAAGCTGAACTAAAAGGAGTTAAATTAATGCTTCCAGTAGATACTAAAATAGGAAAAGAATTTGATCCTAATACAGAAAGCAAAATTGTAAAATATACAGAAATTCCTGATGATTGGGAAGGATTTGATATTGGTCCTGAAACAATAAAACTATATGAAGAAGAATTAAAAAATGCCAAAACTGTTATTTGGAATGGACCACTTGGATTATTTGAATATGAACAATTTGCTATTGGAACAAATAGTATTGCAAAAGCATTAGCAAATATTGATGCAATTAAAATAATAGGTGGAGGTGATTCTGCAGCAGCTGTAGAAAAAACAGGATTAGCTGAGAAATTTACACATATATCTACAGGTGGTGGAGCATCACTTGAATTTTTAGAAGGAAAGAAATTACCTGGAATCGAAGCTATTCAAGATAAATAAAAGAAAGAAATGATAATAATATGGATGTTTTAGACATTTATACTAAAGATGGTCAAAAAATTGGTGAAATGCCTAAAAAAGCATATTACAATGGTAACTTAAAAGATATACCATGGATAAAATGCTGTACATGTTTTGTTGTTGATGCAAAAACAGGTAATATTTTGTTTGAAAAAAGAGGTAAGGTTGAATTAGATTCAGGAAAACTTGATTTATGTTCGGGACATGTTAGAAGTCAAGAATTACCTTTTCAAGCTATGATTAGAGAATTAAGAGAAGAATTAAATATATCAGAAAGCGTTGCTAGTAATATTAAACATTTATCAGATGTACACATAGATTATACAACACTATCTGATGAAGAAAATAGGAAGAGATTAAAGGCTATCGTCAGTATATTTGCTTTAAAAGTTCATGATATTAATCAAATAAAAAAGGACAATATAGAAGTTGTCAAAACTGGATGGCTTTCGCATAAAGATTCTGTTAGTTTTATTAAAAATGGAATGACTAGAATTCCATATGAAGAGTCTTTTTCTCAACAATTTGAAGAAGTTTTTTCAAAATTAGATGATTTTATTATTTCAAAGAAAAAAGATTCAGATAAAATATATTAATAAAGGAGATTTATTTATGAGAAGAAAAGTAATTGCAGG
>DJXP01000045.1 GCA_002449785.1 Clostridiales bacterium UBA7001 | reverse complement strand
TAATTACAATGTATTTATTGTATTTTCAAAATACAAATGATGAAAAAAATGTTTTAGAAAATGAAGATTCTAAGGAAGATAGATTAAGAAAAATAATAACAAAAATATTTATGATAATAATAGTTTGTGGAACTGCTTTTGGAATTGCTTTTACAGAATATTTAACAATAACTCCTGTTGGGCATCAATTTATAATAGGTACACAAGGAAGATATTATCTACCAATTTTAATATTATTTGGAATTGCATTTTCTAATAATTTAAAGAAAGAAAAAAATACTATTAAGATAGAATATTTAGCAATGTTTATGGTATTTGCAAATTTAAATGCACTTATTAATATAATGTTTAGGTACTTATAATTATCTACACGAAAAGTTTCGTATTACAGATGATTATTTTCCTAGTATATAAAAAACATATTTGGGGGAAAAGCTATTGGAAAATTATAATGATAATCTTTTAGATCCAAATGCAAATGAAGATGAAGAAATAATGGAAGTGTCACTAAGACCACAGAAGTTTAACGAATATATAGGCCAAACAAAAGTTAAAGAAAATATGAAAGTATATATTGAGGCTGCCAAAAAAAGGAAAGAAGCTTTAGACCATGTTCTTTTATATGGGCCTCCAGGACTTGGAAAAACAACACTTTCAAATATTATAGCAAATGAAATGGAATCAAATATTAAAATTACTTCAGGACCTGCAATAGAAAGACCAGGAGATCTAGCTGCAATACTTACAAATTTATCTGAAAGAGATGTTTTATTTATAGATGAAATACATAGATTAAATAAAAGCATTGAAGAAATATTATATCCTGCCTTAGAAGATTTTTGCTTAGATATAGTTATTGGAAAAGGACCTACTGCAAAATCTATAAGATTAGATTTACCAAAATTTACATTAATTGGAGCTACAACAAGAGTAGGCTCATTATCAACACCTTTAAGAGATAGGTTTGGGATAGTATCTAAACTTGAACTATATTCTGTTAAAGATTTAACAACAATAATAAAAAGGTCTAGTAATATTTTAAATGTAGATATAGATACAGATGCAGCAGAAGAACTTGCTAAACGATCAAGAGGAACTCCAAGAATCGCGAATAGATTTTTAAAAAGAGTCAGAGATTATGCTATAGTTTTAGGTGATGGAAAACTAACTTTAGATATAACAAAAACTGCATTAAATCAATTAGAAGTAGATGACTTAGGGCTTGATAACACAGATAGAAAAATTTTAGAGACAATTATATATAAATATAGAGGAAAACCTGTTGGAATTGAAACACTTGCAGCAACATTAAATGAGGAAGTAGAAACAATAGAAGATGTGTATGAGCCATATTTGATGCAGATTGGATTTTTAGCAAGGACACCAAGAGGAAGAATAGTTACTGCTAGTGGATACGAACATTTAGGAATAGATTATGTCTCTTAGGGGACCATTTGGGACGTACCGATGGTTTCCGCCAAAGGGACAAAAAGGAGAAATAAATGAAAAAAGTAATAATTATTGGAGCTGGACCTGCTGGACTTACTGCAGGGTATGAGTTATTAAAAGATGGAAAAGAAGATTATGAAGTTGTTATTTTAGAAGCTTCTCAGGATATTGGTGGAATATCTAAAACAGTTAAATACAATGGGAATCGTATGGATATAGGTGGACATAGATTTTTTTCAAAAGACAAAAAGGTTATGGATTTTTGGGAAGATCTTATGCCTATTCAAGGGGAAAATTCTTTTGATGATGAAAAACTAGGTAGAGAAAAGCCTTTAAAGATAGGTGGACCAAATCCAGAAAATGAAGACAAAGTTATGCTTTTAAGAAATAGAGTATCTAGAATTTATTGTTTTAAAAAGTTTTTCGATTATCCTATAAGTTTAAAGTTTCAAACATTTAAAAATATGGGGTTAATTAGAACTATAAAATCTGGTTTTAGTTATATAAAAACTATTTTTGTAAAGAAAAAAGAAGATTCATTAGAAAATTTTTATATAAATAGATTCGGTAAAGTTCTATATGCTATGTTTTTTGAAAAATATACTGAAAAATTATGGGGAAGACATCCAAAAGAAATATCTGCTGATTGGGGAGCCCAAAGAGTGAAAGGGGTTTCAATTAAAGCTGTTATAAAAGATGCTTTTTCTAAAGTTTTTGGTAGAAAAAAGAAAAATTCAGAAGTTGAAACATCCCTTATTGAACAATTTTGGTATCCAAAATATGGACCAGGCCATCTTTGGGAAACTTTGGCAAATAAAATAGAAGATATAGGTGGCCAAATAAAAAAAGGATACATGGTTCAAAAAATAAATATATCTAATAATGTTGTAAAATCTGTTGAATGTGTTATAGATGGAAAGATTGAAGAAATTAAAGGAGATATTTTTATTTCTTCTATGCCAGTAAAGGATTTAGTTTTAGGATTTTCAGGAGATGAAGTTCCAGAAGATGTTTTAGATATAGCAAAAGGCTTACCATACATAGATTTTCAAACTGTTGGTGTTCTTGTAAATAAAATGAAATTAAAAAATAAGACTAAAATAAAAACATTAGGAAATATTGTTCCAGATTGTTGGATTTATATTCAAGAGCCATCTGTAAAAATGCTTAGACTTCAAATATTTAATAACTGGTCTCCTTATTTAGTTAAAGATGCAGAAAATACTGTTTGGATAGGATTAGAATATACCTGTTTAGAAGGTGATAAATATTGGGAAATGAGTGATGAAGATTTTTGCAAGTTTGCAACAGATGAACTAGTTAGTATGGATATTGTAGATAAAGAAGATATAATAGATACACATAGAGAAAAAATAAAAAAAGCGTATCCTGCTTATTTTGATACATATGAAAATATAGATAAATTGATTGAGTATCTAAATACATATTCTAATTTGTATTGTGTTGGAAGAAATGGCCAGCATAGATATAACAACATGGATCATTCTATGGCAACAGCATTTGAAACTGTAAAAAACATTAAAGAAGGTATTCAAAGTAAAGATAATATTTGGAGTGTAAATACTGAAAAAGAATATCACGAGGTAAAAAAATAATTATTTATATAAGAGGATAAAATATTGAAATTAAATTTAACAAATGAGAAAATAAGTATTTTAAAAAAACTGTTATTATTGTGTATAATTGCATTTTTAATAGAAGTAATTGTTTTTAACATTACTTCTTATCGCATTTTATTTGGAAAGTATGAAAAAAAAGAATTAAAAGAGTTTAATTTCTTATATAATCAAGATGGAAAAGCATTTATAGAATTCCCAGATTTAAATATGAAAGTTGGAACAGTAAATTTATTATTTGAAAATATAAAAGATGTTACAGAATATAAAATATATTTTTCTGATGATACAAGTTCAGAATATAATGGATTAAATTCCAAAAAATATATACCATCATATAATAAATCAAAATATATGCCATTATATTTATCTGGAAATGCACGAGGATTAGTAGTAAGTATAGATAGTAATATATATGATGATGAAAATTTTAAAGGAATAATTGTAAATGATACTATTCCATTTGAGTTTAATTTTATAAGATTTATTATATTTCTTGGTATAATGACTTCTATATATTTTCTAAATACTTTAAATATATTTAATGAAAAATATTCATATTTTAATATGAAGCAAGAAGTAATATTACTACTAATTTTAGCTATGTTTTTTGGAGTATTGACATTTATTAATACTTATTCTGCCAATGAAGAAGAAAATAAAGTTTACAATGAATTATTTGTAAATGCTTTAGAAAAAAAACAAGTTTATTTGATAGAAAAACCAAGTGAAGAATTTATGAAGCTTGAAGACCCATATGATGATTTAACTAGAAGAGAGTTAAAACGAGATAAAGACTATTTATGGGATACAGCATATTATAATGGAAAACAATATATATATTTTGGAATTTTGCCAGCTTTAATCAGCTTTTTGCCATATCATTTAATAACAGAAAAATATCTTCAAATTTCAATTGTAATATTTATTTTTTCTATATTAGTATTAATTTTACTAAAAGAAATACTAACGAAAATAATAAAAATATTTTTTGATGAAGTAGAATTCAAAATAGTAGTTTATAGTCTTATAACGCTATGTTCAGGTTCATTAGTTTTATATTTAAATGGAATACCAAGAGTATATGAACTTGTTATAATTGCTGGATTATACTTTGTACTACAAGGAATTTATTTTATTTTAAAATCAATAGAATTTGATAGAAAAAAATACTTAAATATTTTTATAGGAAGCTTATGTTTAGCATTATCTGTTGCATGTAGACCAACAGACTTATTTGCATCACTTCTTATTTTACCATATTTAATTTATATGCTTATTCAAAACATTAAGAATTATAGAGAAAGCCCAAAATCATTTTATAAATTAATATTGGCAGTAGGCATACCATATATAACTGTAGGATTAAGTTTAATGTATTATAACTATATACGTTTTGGAAATGTTTTTGAATTTGGAGCAAAGTATCAGCTTACTATTACAAATATGGCAAAACTTGGAAGCAGAGTGTTTTCAATTCCAGTTGGAATAGCTACAAATTTATTTAGTATTCCAAATTTTATTCTGAAATTTCCATTTATAGTAAATCATAATAATTTAATTGAATTTTATGGATATTATTATATTGAAAATATGATAGGTGGTGTATTTATTGTTGCACCAATATGTTTTATGAATTTTAAAATATTAAATATAAACAAAAATATTCAAAACAAAAAATTAAAAACAATTATTAATTCTTTACTATTTGTTGGACTATTTATAGCAGTGCTAAGTGTTGCAATGGCAGGAAGTAATCAAAGGTATTTAGCAGATTATGCGTGGATGATAATTTTATCTGGCATACTAATTTATATAACTATATATAATTCTTTAAAAACAGATGAAGGCAGTAAAATATATAAAAAAATGTTTGCTATAATTACTGTATATACATTTTTACTTGGTATTTGCTCTGGTATTGTTTCAGAAAAAAGCTATTTAAAAAGTAACTCACCAGATATTTATTATAAAACAGAGTATACGGTTTGTTTTTGGGAGTAGGTGTTTTTAAAATGGATAAAATAAGAGATATTTCATTCTATTAAGAAATTATATAAAAGAGCAAATAAAAAAGGTACAACCATATAATGATGGAGATCAACATGAAATAGATAAGAAATCTAGATTTAAAGAAACTTCTGTTAAAGTAGATGAAGGTAGTAAAGAATTACTAATGGAAGAATAATTATGAATGATAGTGAATCAAACAATAATAATATATTAAAAAGGGAGATAAACTAAAATGAAATTACTAATGCATACATGCTGTGCTCCATGTTCAGTATTTTGTATAGATGAACTAAAAAAAGAAAATATTTTCCCAGATTTATATTGGTATAATCCTAATATTCATCCATATAAAGAATATGAATCAAGGAGAAATTGCTTAATTGAATATGCTAAAAAGTTAAATTTAAAAGCCATAATCGAAGATGAATATGGTTTAGATGAATTTTGCAGAAATGTTATAGATGATTTGGATGGAAGATGTACTAAATATTGCTATCCAGTTCGTCTTTATAAGACTTTTGAATATGCTAAACAAAATGGTTATGATACTGTTACAACAACACTTTTATATAGCATTTATCAAAAACATGATTATATTAAGTACTTATGTGAAAAGTATTCCAAAGAATTTGGTATAGATTTTCTATACAGAGATTTTAGAGTGGGATTTTGGGAAGGACATAATAAAGCAAAAGAAGAAGGATTATACATGCAAAAATATTGTGGTTGTGTGTTTTCAGAAGAGGATAGGTATGTAAAAAAGAAAAAAGATAGCTTAAATTTACCAGAAGGATTTGAATGGAAAAGGTGACATCATATTTTATTTAGAATATGGATTTTATAAATCTTATAGGAGGAAAAAATATATGAAAATTGTTACAGCTTGTGAAACTCCGGACCTTGATGGAGTAGCTTGTATGTATGCTTATTCTGAATTGATAAATATTCAGGGAGAAGAAGCAAATTATTTTATTAATGGAGAGCCTAGAACTGAAGTACATATAGTTTGCAAAAAATTTAACATTAAATTAAATGGTATTAAATCTGAAGACATTTCAAATTTTAGTAAATTTGTTTTAGTTGATTGTAATGGACTTGGTTATTTATATAACAAGATTAAGCCAGATAATATCGTAGAAGTAATAGACCATCATTCTTTAAGTGATTCTTTAGCAAGTTATACTCATATGCAAAGATGTCAAATAGATAGAATAGGAGCTGCTGCTACTATTGTTACAGAAAGATTTAAAAATTCAGGAGTAATACCATCTAGAGAATCTGCAATTCTACTTTTTTATGCAATTATTTCAAATAGTATTAATCTTAAAGCAACAATAACTAAACAAAGAGATATAGATGCATGCAAGTGGCTAGAATGTTTATATGATGATATTACATATGAGAGAATAAAAGAAATATTTGAAGAAAAATCAAAAATAAATGAAGAAGATTTACGAAGTGAGATGGAATGCGAATTCCCACTAGTATTAGATAAATTTAAAGTTATAGTAGGACAACTTGAAATCGCTAATCTAGAAGCATTTATAGAAAAGAACAGAGGAAAAATAATTGAAATACTAAAAGAAGTAAAAAATGAAAAAAAATTAGATTATGCTTTTATAAATTGTGTAGATATTTTATATGGTTATGTTATAATTATATCAGCAGATGATGAAAGTAAGATTTTTGTTAAAGATACTTTTGGTTATAATTCAGATGAAAATTATATTGCAAAGATTAATAAAATAATTCAAAGAAAAGAAATGACAGCAATTATAAGACAAAAATATAAAAATTAAAGGTGGAAAAATAAATGGGTGAACATGCTATTATAGTTATAAAAAACAAAAATTCAAAATATTTGCAATATTTTGACGAAGGATGGAATAGCTATTTGTTTTTAAACTGTAAATTACCAAATGGTAATAATGAAGAAATTATTAAAAATAAGGTTGCTAATGAATTTAATATAGAAAAAGGTGTAATAGAAGTTTATTATGTTGAAAAGAAAAAACATAAAAAATTTTCAGAAACTGCAAAAAAAGAAAAAGAGTATATTCATTATTTTTATAAAGTCGAGTTAAATACTGAGTTTTATGAAAATAATTTTGAAATAGATGGTAAAAAATACAAATGGTATTCATATAAAGAGTTACTTGAAGATAAAAGAATTATGCAAGTAAATAGTGATATAGTTGAGTTTATAAAAGAATTTAATTTGTAGATGAGAAAATAATACATTTATATCATTATAGAAAGTGTAGGATAATAAATAAAATTGAATAATCATTATAAATATATAATAATAGATAATAGAATGAGAAAAATTGAAAAAGATTATTTAAAGTCTTTGGGATATAAACTAATTGAGTTACCCAAGAACGATAGTGTATATGAAGAAATTTCATCACATACTGACATTTTTGTCTTTAAAATAGATAATACTATTATTTCCGAACCTTCTGTATATGATTTATTAAATAAAAAAATTATAAGTGTAATTAAAGGTGAAAAAATAGTTGAAAGCAAATATCCTTTAGATATTCCATATAATGTATGCATTATTGGAAATTATGCTATACATAATTTTAAATATACATCTAAAAAAGTAATAGAAATTTTAATTGATAAAGGATATATTAATATTAATACAAAACAAGGATATACCAATTGTTCTATCGCTGTTATTGATGATAATAGCATTATTATTAATGATAAAGGATTATATAAGGAGTTATCTAAATTTAATTTTAATATTTTATATATTGAAGATGAACTTGATATTAAACTACTTTGTAATAATAAATATAGTAAAAAACGTGGATTTATAGGTGGTTGTATAACTAGAGTAGATAACAAAATTATTGTTTTTGGCGATTTAAATAAAATTGATGAACATGGAAAAATTCGTAAATTTATTCAAAGTAGAAAATTGCAAATTATAGATTTCAAAACTCTTGATGTAATAGATTATGGTGGAGTAGTTGTAATATAATTTAAGTTTTTGGCATTGCAAAATTTTTTGTTGATAAATTAAAAATAGATATGAAATGTGAAGGATTAGTTATGAGTAATTATAATAAAGCTTATACAGAGGTATTAGAAATAATAACATATTTGCCAGAAGATGAAGCTGAAAGAATTCCTGCAAATAAATTAAAGTTTTTTATGGATAATAGAGATAAAAACTATAATTTCAAATATGATGAGACAATACCTTTTGAAGAAAATAACATAATGTTTGAAACAAAGGTAATTTTTGTGTCTTTATTTAAAGATTACTTTGCCACAAAAAAACAAAAAGAAAAGCTAGAAGAAATATTAATAAAAAATGAAACAAAAAGACAAGAATTATTAAAAGAAAAATATAGTTATGAAAATTTATTTAAAAATAGTAAGAATACCGAAAATAATGTAGTAATAGAAAATGAAGAAAAACCTGACAAAATTCAAAATAATGATGATGTATATAAAGCTAAGCAGGAGGTAAATGAAAAAAGTTTGATAACTATAGAAAAAAATAATATTTTTAAAAGAATTATCAATAAAATTAAAGAAATCATAAAAATAAATAATAAGAAATAAGTAACTAGAATTAAATATGAATAAAAGGAGAAATGATATATTATAATAAAATATATATCATAAAATATATATCATAAAATATATATCATAAAATATATATCATAAAATGTAATATGAGTGATTTAAATGATAATCAAAGTTCTGGATATAATGCAAGTAATCTTAATTATTTAAGTGAATTAAGTTATTCTCAAATTATGGAATTTTATATTACAAAAAATAACAGAACAAGAATAAAATAGAATATGTATAGAAATTAAATAGTTTGATTGTATTGAGGAATAAAAATGAGGATAATAGATATAGTTAGAAGTATTTTTGAAAAAAATAGTATAACAAGCTCACAAATTAGTGAAGTTGATAATATTTTAGAAGAAAAGTATATGGTTGATTTAATAGATTTAGAAAGCTTTTTCAATGATGATGACAAAAATGCTAAATATAAAGATAATGTTGGGACTGGTGCTTTTGGAATTATTACTCCTCATCAAATGATATTAAGAGTAAATAATCCAAGAGTTGACGAGATAACAGGTAAAAGCATAGCTGGATTAGGACCGCATGAGGAAATAAACAAGGAAATTAAAACAGAAATATTTGATTTGCCTGAAGAATATATTACTAATAGTAATGTTTTTTTTAAATTACCAGATTTAAAAAAAAGACAAGTATCAGATAATTTGTTTATAAGAATGGTAAATGATATACAAGGAAATTCAGTAAACATTGAAGTACCATATGGTAGAAAAAATATTTCAAGCAAAGAATTAAGAGCAGTTCAATTACTTGGAAGACAAGTTGAAATTGTTTCTAAAAAAATAAATAAACCAATTTATTTTAATACTTATATTAATGGTAAAGATGCTGGAGATGAAAACACAGAACCTAAAAATGTAATTTCATTATTAAATGAATATGTAGATGATAGTAGAGAAGAATCTACATTATATGAAAAAGTAATTGCAAAAACTTCAATTGACGAGGCTTATAAATTACTAGATGAAGAATTAAGACAAGAAACTAAATAAATATTGATGTATAGAGAGGGCTAGTTTGTCTAATTGTGTAAAGTATAAATTTGACAATTAGTTGGCCATTTCCCAAATAATGAAGGAAGGAGAAGGTATTTTTTATTGTATAAATGCCAAAAAAATTATGAGTTTAAATATGAGAGAAATTGTAGAAGATGCAATAAGTGATCCCAAAATATTGGAAATGGTTGGAAAAGATAAACCAGAATATATGGTTTCATTAATTGATTTAATAGAGTTTTTTGACGATAAATATAGAAATATAGGGAGAACTAATTTTGGTGTTGGAGCTACTAGTATTATTACTACTAAGCAAATGATTGAAAAACTAAATGAATGTAATAACATGGAAAAAACTCAATGGCAAGGAGCTCATGAGGATCAACGTGATGAATTAGATAGAATAGTATTTAATTTACCACAAGAATATAATTCTAGAAATATTGAATCTTTAAATTTATTAACAAAGTCACAAAGGAAGCAATTAAGAGATAGAATATGGATTAGGTTTCAAAATTGTCCATTGGGAAATTTTATTCATATAAAATTTCCTGAATTTCGAAATACATTTACAACTAATGAGATTAGAGCACTTAAATTATTGTATACGCGAGTACAGTGTGAACAAGAAAGAATAAGTAAACCTGTAAAAATTTCTATTTTAGGAGATAATTATAAAGGCAAAAAAATAGAAGAAGTCTTAAAAGATTTAGAATTACATAAAGATGATACATATGCTTCACCTGTTTCAGATGAGAAAATTATTGCTACATCTTCTATTGAAACTATAGAAAAAAAATACAGAGATATAATAAAAGGAGATACTTGTTTATAGATAAGTAAATAGTCAAGGAAAGGTTTTTTGTTTAACTTTGATAGTTGAATAGCTCTTTTATCTAACCAATTTGTTCAAAGAATTGAGGGGAAATATGGAAACAATTAAAAGAAAAATAAATGTTTTAAATGATGAAAACTATAGCTTTAAATCATTTATTAATATCTTTATTTTAGTTATGATATTAAGTGGTATATTTGGCTTTATATATGAAGAAATTTTTTATAGGATAGATTTGGGATATTTTGTAAAAAGAGGTTCTACTTATGGACCATGGATTCCAATATATTTTTTTGGTGGCGGTTTAATTACATTAATTTCCTATAAATATAAAAAAAATCCATTTATAGTATTTTTTATAAATTGCGTGGTTACAGGAATTTTAGAATATGGAACAGGATTTGTTCTATATGAGTTTTTTGGAATTAGACTATGGGATTATAATACAGAAATATGGAATTTTGGAAATATTAATGGATATATTTGTTTACGTTCAATTTTATTTTTTGGTATGTCTAGCTTATTTTTAGTGTATTTGGTTTTACCAAGCGTAAAAAAAATATCAGAAAGAATTTCTGAAAAAAATATGAGTATTATATCATATGTTTTACTTACTTTATTCATTTTTGATGTTATAATTTATTTTATACGGTTTATTTTAATTCAAAATGAGTCAAAAAAGACTAGTTATTATATAAATTGCTTAATTAATTTATACTAATTGTGTGAGGAGAAAGAATATTGAAGAAAAATAAAAAACTGGAAAATCAAAACTTAATTTCAGATAGTTTAAAAAATTATAGCAAGATGCCAGTGGATAAACTTTTTAAGAAATTTGAAACATCTGATGAAGGTTTAAGTATTGTTAATATTGAAGACAGGCTTGATGAATATGGAAAAAACTCTATCGAAATTAAAAATGAAAATACAATATTAAATAGATTAAAAAATGCATTTATTAACCCATTTAATATTGTACTTATTTTTGTTGCAATTATTACATTTATAACAGATGTTGTAATTTCAACAAAGAAAGATTACGCAACATTTACATTAATTGTAGGCACTATTATTATTTCATCAATTATTTCTTTAGTTCAGGAGACAAAATCAAATAATGCTGCAAAAAAATTAAAGAAAATGATTAGTAATAAAATTGATGTAATTCGTGATGGAGTGCCTAGTATTGTAGATGTTGAAAATGTAGTTCCAGGCGATATTGTAAAATTATCTTCTGGAGATATGATTCCAGGAGATGTGAGGTTTATAGAAGTAAAAGATTTATTTATAGATCAAGCATCTTTAACAGGTGAGTCTAATCCTGTTGAAAAGTTTAGCATATTGAAAGAGTATGATAGCATTACAGATATTTCTAATATAGGATTTATGGGGACAAATGTTGTTAGTGGTAGTAGTACTGCAATTGTACTTACTACTGGGAATAATACTTATTTTGGTAGTATGGCAAAATCTTTATATAGTGTTAATGAAAAAAACAGCTTCGAAAAAGGTGTTGATGACATTAGTAAATTATTAATTAAGTTTATGATTGTAATGCTTCCAATTATTTTACTGATAAATTTATTTACAAAAGATAGTATATGGGATTCAATTATTTTTGCTATTACAATCGCTGTTGGACTTACACCCGAAATGTTACCTGTAATTATGACTTCAACTATGGCAAAAGGTGCTATTCAAATGTCTAAGAAAAAAACAATTGTTAAAAGATTAAGTGCTATTCAGACATTTGGTGAAATGAATATTTTATGTACAGATAAAACTGGGACATTAACTGAAGATGAAATTGTCCTTGAAAAATATATGGATGTTTTTGGAAATGAAAATATTAGAATATTAAAACACGCCTTTTTAAATAGTTATTTTCAAACAGGACTAAAAAACTTGATAGATGTAGCAATTATTTCTAGAGGAGAAAAAGAGAATTTAAACATTCTTAAAGAAAAATATATTAGAGAAGATGAGATACCATTTGATTTTTCAAGAAGGCGAATGAGTGTTGTTTTAAAAGATGAAAATGGAAAAAGACAATTAATTACTAAGGGTGCAGTTGATGAAGTTTTATCAATTTGTTCTTATATAGATATGGATGGAAAAGCATTTGAAATGACAGAAGAGCATAGAAAGAAGGCATATGAGGTATATGAAAAAAATAATAAAGATGGACTTAGGGTATTAGCTGTTGCTCAAAAAAATGATATTCATGGAATAGAAACATTTGGTGTAGATGATGAATCTAATATGGTATTAATTGGATTTGTTGGATTTTTAGATCCACCAAAAGAAAGTGCAAAGCAAGCGATTTCAGCACTAAAAAGACATGGAGTAGATACTGTGGTTTTAACAGGTGATAGTGAAGGTGTTGCACTTAATGTTTGTAAAAAAGTCGGAATAAAGATTAAAAACTCGCTTACTAATAAAGATATAGAAAACTTAAATGATGAAGAACTAAAAGAAAAAATGAAGGACTGCCACTTATACTCAAAACTTTCACCATTTCAAAAACAGAGAATAGTAAGGCTTTATCAAGAAATGGGAAATACGGTAGGATATATGGGAGATGGAATAAACGATAGTCCACCATTAAAACAAGCAGATGTTGGGATTTCTGTTGATACTGCAGTAGACATAGCAAAAGAAACAGCTGATATTATACTTCTTGAAAAAGATTTAAATGTTTTAGAAGAAGGAGTTATTAATGGAAGAAAAACATTTACAAATGTTTTAAAATATATAAAGATGGCTACAAGTGGAAATTTTGGAAACATATTATCAGTAATAATTGCAAGTGTATTTTTACCATTTTTGCCGTTGCTTCCAATTCATATATTAATACAAAATTTACTTTGTGATTTTGCCCAAATGGGAATGCCATTTGATAATGTGGATAAAGAATACTTGGAAAAACCTAAAAAATGGGATACTGCTGGAATAAAAAGCTTTATGTTTCAATTTGGATTAATTAGTACTTTTTTAGATGTTATATGTTTTTTAGTATTATGGAATGTATTTAAATTTAACAGTGTTGAGAAAGCAACTTTATTTCAAACTGGTTGGTTTGCATTCGGTATTATTTCTCAAACATTAATAATCCATATGATTAGGACAGATAAAATTCCTTTTATAGAAAGTAAATCATCAAAAGAACTAATAATTTCTACATTTACAATTGTTGCTGTAACACTAATTATTTGCTTTACCAATATTTCAATTGTTTTTGATTTATGCAAATTACCAATACAGTATTTAGTATGGATTTTTCTTTTACTATTACTATATATTTTTGCAATTCAGGTATATAAGAAACTTAGCCATTAGGGAAGATTTATGAATAAGAAAAGCGAATCATAGTAGAATAATATTATGATTCGCTTTTTATCTGATAATATATAGCTTATAATTTCCAAAATTAATATTTTTATATAGACATATATAATATTTTAAATTATATAACAAATATAATTAAATATCATTAGTCTTTTCTGTAGATTCAATATTTAAATTAGTTTGAACACTGTTATTATATTCTGCACTATCATTTGAAAAAGTATCAGTTTTTTCTGGTTTTTCATCAGTAGGTATTTCTGGTGGAGTTTCTCCATCGAAATCTTGATTTGAAGTCCTGTCATGTGGACCACCTTGCATCATTTGTGGTCTGTTTCCATTCATATTAGGCATATTGCTTACATTGTTTTTATTATAAAAATAAAAACATATAGTTGCAATTATGGCTCCAATTAAAATTCCAATAATTAAATACAAAATCTTATCTTTCATAATAAATACCTCCGTTTTTTACTTTATAAATATATGTTAACATTCAATAATTAAAAATATATTAATTTTAGATTAAAATAAACTTAAATTTTTAGATAGCATTACTTATTATTAAGGCAAGATATGGTCACATTTGGACAAAAAGCTACGGCATACTGAGGCTGTAACGACTAAAGTCTAACAGACTCAGCAATGTCCAAAACAGAAATGTCCCCAATGGCCCTTTTGAAAATTGGACATAAAATAAATTATATGATAAAATGCATTTAATAAAATATTGGGAGGTAGTTTTGAAAAAAGAAAAATTAGTAGTCATTGATGGAAATAGTATATTAAATAGAGCTTTTTATGGAATAATGGGAAGTAAAATGCTTCAAACAGCTGATGGAACATATACAAATGCAGTATATGGCTTTTTAGCTATTATGTTTAAATTAATAGATGATTTGAATCCTGAATATATGGTTGTTGCTTTTGATGTTAAACATCCTACTAAAAGGCATGAAATGTATAAAGATTATAAAGGTACAAGAAAAGGAATGCCTGATGAACTGGCTATGCAAATGCCTATAATTAAAGAAGTTTTAGGGGCAATGAATATTAAAATAATTGAAAAACCTGGGTATGAAGCTGATGATATTTTAGGAACGCTTGCTAAATATTCTGAAAAGCAAGGATTAGACGTTACTCTTCTTACTGGTGATAGGGATTCTTTCCAACTTGCTACAGATAAAACTGTTATAAGGATTCCTAGAACTAAAGGAGGTAAAACTGAAACAGAAAATTTCGACAGAGCGAAAATTTTGGAAGTTTATGGAATTGAACCAAAGCAGTTAATTGAAGTAAAAGGGCTTATGGGAGATACATCTGATAATATACCTGGTGTACCAGGTATTGGAGAAAAAACTGCTTTAAATCTAATAAAAGAGTTTTCCTCAGTTGATAATATATATAAGAAGCTTGAATCTGGTGAGCAAGTTGCTAAAGGAAAACTAAAGGAAAATCTAGAAAACAATAAAGATTTGGCTTTTCTTTCTAGAGAATTAGGACGAATTGATACAGATGCTCCTATTGATAAAAACATAGAAGATTTCAAAGTTGTGGATTGGGATAAAAAGAAAGTATTAGAACTGTTTAAAAAACTAAGATTTAATAGATATATCGATAGATTTGGGCTTGAAAATATAGAAAATTTAGAAGAAGCTAGTAAAAATATTGAAGATTTATTTGAACATAAGTATTTAAAAGATGAAAGTGAAATAGATACACTTGTAGAAGAAATAAAGAAGCAAGATGAATTAT
The DNA here is from genome assembly GCA_002449785.1 of Clostridiales bacterium UBA7001. GTDB lineage: Bacteria > Bacillota > Clostridia > TANB77 > CAG-508 > Scatovivens. Next base: position 42,145 of record DJXP01000045.1, on the reverse strand, counting down.
ATTATTACTTTGAAAAACAAAGTAGCCAAGATGAAAATTTAATAATAAAAGAAAAGATAAAATATATAAATATATATAATAAAGAAAAAAATGTTGTATATACTGCGAAATTTTCAAATAAGTTTAAAGATATTTTTGAAAATGAAAAAATATTAAAATGTGGGCATAAGCAAAAAATTGATTACATATTATTAAAACAAATTGGCATAGAATCTAAAAATATGATGTTTGATATTGAGATTGCAGGATATATTTTAAATGCTGTTTCAAATGCATATTCAGTAGAAGATTTAGCTAAACAATATCTTGAATTAGATATATCAGAGCTAAATGAAAAAGAAGATGACGAAAACCATCAAACAAGTTTATTTGAAACTCAAGCAGAAGAACAAATTGATATCGAAAAAGCAAGCTACAAATTTGCGGTATATGCATATGTTATTGGAAATATTAAAGAAAAGTTAATAAATGAATTAAAAAATATTGAGTCATTAGACTTATTTAATAACATTGAAATGCCTTTAATTGAAATACTTTCAGAAATGCAATATGAAGGAATATATGCAGATGAAAAAGAGATTATTAAATATGGTGCAACATTAAAAAAACATATTGAAGAATTAAGAATCGATATTTATAATTTAGCAGGAGAAGAGTTTAATATAAATTCTACTAAACAACTAGGAGTTATACTATATGAAAAACTAGGCTTAAAATCTTTTAAAAAGACTAAAAGTGGATACTCAACAGATGTGGATAGTTTAGAAAAAATAAAAGATTCACATCCAATAATTGAAAAAATATTAGATTATAGACAGCTTGTTAAACTTAATTCAACTTATGTCGAAGGTATGATCCCATTTATAAATGAGAAAACCGGTAGAATTCATACATATTTTCACCAAACTGTTACAAGTACAGGAAGATTGAGTAGTACAGAACCTAATCTTCAAAATATACCAACAAGAACAGAATTAGGCAAAAAAGTAAGAAAAGTGTTTAAGCCAGGAGAAGGAAAAGTATTCTTAGATAGTGACTATTCACAGGTTGAACTTAGAGTTTTAGCACATATGGCTGATGATAAAACTATGATAGATGCATTTAATAGTGGTGAAGATATTCATACTGTTACTGCATCACAAGTATTTAATGTGCCAATTGAAGATGTATCTAAACAATTAAGAAGTAGAGCCAAAGCTGTTAATTTCGGAATTGTATATGGTATAAGTGATTTTGGCTTAGCAGAGCAAATTGATATAAAAAGAAATGAAGCCAAACAATATATAGAACAGTATTTAGAAACATATAGTGGTATAAAACAATATATGTCAGAAATTGTTGAAGAAGCTAAGAGAAAAGGTTATGTAAAAACACTATATGGTAGAAGAAGATATATTCCTGAACTTAATTCTAAAAATTATATGATAAGACAATTTGGTTCAAGAGCTGCGATGAATACTCCAATCCAGGGAACTGCAGCAGACATAATGAAAATAGCAATGATTAAGGTTTATAATGAATTAAAGAAAAGAAATCTTAAATCAAAAATTATTTTGCAGATACATGATGAGCTACTAGTTGAAACAGTTTTAGAAGAAAAAGAAGAAGTAAGACAAATCCTGGAAGAATGTATGGAAAGTGCAGCTAAATTAAAGATACCACTTAAAGTTGAAGTTGAAGAGGGGAAAAATTGGTATCAAGCAAAATAAATATTTTAATATATATAGGAGGAAATAATGAAAAAGAGTATAAAGTTTTTTATTTTATTAATAATTCTTCTAGTTTTACTAGGAAGTATTGTAGTATATGACATTTATAAAGATAATAAAGATGCAGATGAGATTTCTGAAGAGAATGTTGAAGGCTATTCAGAAAATGATTCAGATGAGTATCTAGAAGATTACTCAGAAGAATATGAGACTAATGAAGAAATTAAATTTGAAAACGTTGATAATTCAAATACTGAATTAAATAATTAATAGAAAAAGCATTCTTTTAAAAATTTGAAATAGTCTGAAAAATATGGTAAAATAAAAATAGATGCGAAAATATATTTTAAGGAGGAGAAAAATGAAAAGAAGAATAAGTCTAACTAGAATTGTTTTTTGGTTTTTAATTTTTTCCTTTGCAATATTAATAAATAATCCTAGTTTTGCTTCTACATCTTTTGAGGGGTTTTCTACTTTTGATAATTCACCAAGAATGACAGTAAAAACAAATAGCCAAAAATATGATGATGTTGTTATTTCTTTTAGAGATTTTAGTAGCTTAGATGAATCAAAAATTGTTTTTTACACTGCTAAAGATGGAAAAATTGGGAAAAAAATAACTGATAAAATATTTATAAAGAAAATAGATAAACATTATGGTACAAATAATAAATCTATATTAGTTGATGTAATATATACAATATCAAATAAGTATTTAAATAAAAAGACAAATGAGTTTTATGTAACAGTATCAGATAAGTCTAACTCACCTTGCAAATTAGAAGCTTTTTTTAGAATTAAAAGTAATGGTAATAGGTATGTTGCAGATACAGCACCAAGAGTTCAAAACTGGAAATACAATAAAGGAAATTGTTCATTTGTAGTTCAAGACTGGGTTGGAATTAATTATGTTAAATTATATGATATGTATGGAAGTAATCCATCAAATATAGTTCTTGAAAAGAAAAACTTGCCAAAAGGTAATAATAATGTACAACTTCCATTAAATAATTTTACTGTGAAAAATGGGAAATATTGTATTAAAATAATAACACAAGATAATAATAAAACTAATAAACAATTAGCAACTCGTGTAGTTAAATTTCAAGTTTCAAATGCAAAAATTTCGCTTAATAAAACAAAAATATCAATGGAAGTTGGAAAAACAGAAAAATTAGTTATATCAACTACTGATAATAATGTTAAATGGAGTTCATCTAAAACAAGTGTGGCAACTGTAAATAATGGTGTAGTAAAAGGTGTAGGTAAAGGAACTGCTGTTATAACAGCTACAATATCAAATGGTGAAGTGGCAAAGTGTACGGTTGAGGTAAAGGCAAAATCAACTTCAAGCTCAAGCTCATCTTCAAAATTTGATCTAAAGCATGCTAAAAAAGTTGGCTGTAAACCTCATTCAAAAAGTACTAAAAATTTACCATGGCATGGAAGTACAGTTGGTTCGCATGCTGGAATGATAGCTTCATATGTTAATGCCATTAATATACTAAATAATAGTAATCATAGTTTAAGAGAAGTATATAATTTAATAATAAAATCTCATCCTAACCAGAAATATAAAAATGTACCAGTATATAAAAACAAAGATATTAATAATCATTATAAGATAAAAGTATCATATGCTTCACCTAGTGTTAAACACATAAGAAAAGCACTAGATGAAGGAAAAATTGTAGCAGCATTATCTAATACTACTAAATGGCGTAATGCAAAAGGAAATTTGTTTGGAAAAACTGGACAACATACAGGATTAATATTTCATTTTGATGGAAAGTATTATCATATGAAAACAACTGTAGTAAAGGATGCATTATATACAGAGCAACAGCTTAAAGATTGGTTAAAAGGTGCTAAGTCAGAACTTATTATATATTCTAAAAAACAATAAAAAATGCTTGACAAATTTTTATACTTGTGTTAACTTAATTTAAAGATTAGAGTGTACCTAGTTTAAAGCGAGCGGTACAGAGTAACAATAGTTACTTACACTTAAAATAAGAAATTCTTATAAGGAGTCTAATGAAGAATCATTAGACTCTTTTTGTTATTTACACTTATAATAATTAATGAAAGGATTGATTTAAATGGCAATTATAGAAGTAAAGAGTCTAAGTAAAGAATTTAAAGTAAAGGTAAAAGAAAAAGGAATTAAAGGCAGTATAAAATCCATATTTAATCCTAATTATAATATTATAAATGCTGTAAATAATATTTCTTTTTCAGTACAAGAAGGAGAAATCATTGCATTTATTGGACCAAATGGGGCTGGTAAAAGTACTACAATTAAAATGTTAACTGGAATATTATATCCATCAAATGGAACTATTAGCGTCATGGGAATCAATCCAAGCAAACAAAGAAAAAAATTAGCTTATAATATAGGAACAGTTTTTGGACAAAAAGAGCAATTATGGATGCATCTTACTCCATATGATAACTTTAAATTTTTTGGTGCAATATATGACTTAAATGATAATCAAATTGAAAAAAAAATTGAAGAATATAGTAAAGTTTTTGATTTGGGAAAATTTATTAATACTCCTGTTAGAAATTTGTCACTTGGGCAGAGAATAAGATGTGAGATTGTTGCATCATTAATTCATGAGCCTAAAATATTATTTCTTGATGAGCCTACAATAGGTTTGGATCCAGTAGTTAAGGAAAATATAAGAGAATTAATTAAGAAAATGAATAAAGAATATAATACTACAATATTTTTAACAAGTCACGATATTGGTGATATAGAAAAGCTATGTAAAAGAGTAATTATAATAAATAATGGAAAAATAATTCTAGATGATACTATGAGAAAACTTAAATATAATTATTTAAATAAAAAAATTATAGAAGTGAGAACTAAAAGAAAAGTAAATTTGCATGGTTCTGAAGAATATACAATTTTAAAAAATGTTGATAATTGTTTGAAGATTGAAATAGATACTACAAAATCAAATGTTATGGATATCATAAAACAAATTGATGAAGATGAAATAATAGATATAAATATTTCGAATATACCACTCGAAAATATTATTACTGAAATTTATAAAAAATAAAAGAAGGTGAAAACATTGAAAAAATATTTACATATATATAAAGTCACAATTTTAGATAATATACAGTATGTATCAAATATAGTGCTTAGAATATTATCATTTGCGATTATAATTTTTGTATTATTTAATTTATGGAAATATATGTATTCTGATCAAGAAACAATTAATGGGTATTCTAAGAGCCAAATTTTATGGTATGTATTAATTACAGAGGGAATATGGTTTGGTGTAAGAAATAAAAATTTTACAAATGAAATATCTGATTCTATAAAATCTGGAAATATTGCATATAGCATTAATAAACCATACAATTATGTTAGCTATCTTATTGTAAAAAATCTAGGGGACATTACAATAAAGTCATTAGTCTTTGTACTAGTTGTAAGTACTATTGGTACTATTTTTATTGGAAGGCTAAAATTTACAATACTTCAAATACCATTTGTACTAATAGCTTTAATATTTAGTGCTTTAATATTTTCTATAATAGATATTTCTATAAGTCTAATTTCGTTTTGGATAGAAGATGCTATGCCTTTTCATTGGGTTTTTGATAAATTAGTTTTAATATTTGGTACAATTATTCCTATTGAGATGTTTCCAAATTCTATAAAGACTATATTTAGTTTTTTTCCAACATATCCAATTATGTATGGACCAGCAAAAATTATAATAGATTTCAATTTTAATATATTTTGTAAAATCTTTTTAGTGCAAGGTATTTATTTGATTTGTACAATAATTATTATGAATTTGCTATATAAAGAAGGAGTGAAAAAAGTAAATGTTAATGGAGGTTAAAAAACAGATAAAAATATCTTTACTATCAATAAAATATAGTATTATGATGCAAATGCTTAATAAAGTTACTTTCATTACTAATGTAATATTTATGATATTAAATAATGCATCATTTATTATACAATGGATGGTTTTGTTTAATATAAAAGATAATGTTGGTGGTTTATCATTTAAACAAGTAATATTGCTTTGGGGAATTGCTTCTGGAACATATGGAATAGCACATTTATTTTTTGAGGAAGCTTTTAATCTTTCAAAACTAATTGTAAATGGAAAATTAGATAGCTTTATAGTTCAGCCTAAAAATGTTTTAATAAGTGTTGTTACATCAAGAAGTAAAATATCTGCTTTGGGAGATTTGATATATGGTTATATTGTATTATTATTCTATGGAATAACTATAAAAAGATTTATAATATTCACATTTGTAAATATTTGTGGTGGGATAATAATAGCTGAAATTTCTATAATATATAATAGTTTTTGCTTCTGGTTTGTTAAAGCAGATATTTTAGGAGATACTATAAATAATACAATGTTAAATTTTGCAACTTATCCAGAAACGATATTTAAGAAAAGTGTTAAATTAATTTTATATACAATAATACCAGTTGGGTTTTCTACATATATGCCATTTAAATTAATGTTAAAATTTGGAATACGTGAATTCTTTTTGTTAATTATTTCTGTATTAATTATTAGCTTACTAACATTTGGAATTTTTAATAAAGGATTAAAAAAGTATTCTTCTAGTAATTTAATGGTATCTAGAATTTAATTTGTGTTTACATAAGTTGACTATTGACAAGTTATAGAAAATATTGTAAAATAATAGCAATTTAATTAATATTATCAAGAGTGGATGAGAGAACGGCTCTGTGACTCCACAGCAACCTATTAAATTAGGTGCTAATACCGTCAAAACATGTATTGTTTTGAATGATGATTAAGTGTGTTAATTATTCAAAGCTCTGCATGTGCAGAGCTTTTATGTTTTTTATTAGAAAGAGGAGGTTATTATGAGAAGATTATTTACATCAGAAAGTGTAACAGAAGGACATCCAGATAAATTATGTGATTATATTTCAGATAGTATATTAGATGCGTATTTTTTAAGAGATCCATATTCTAGAGTGGCGTGTGAAACAGTTGCTGGAAAAGGTCAGATATTAGTTACAGGTGAAATTACTTCAAATGCTGAAGTAGATATTGAAAAAATTGTTAGAGATACAATTAAAGAAGTTGGATTCGATAATAGTGAGACAGATATTGATTATAAAACATGTAAAGTATTAATTAATATTTCTAAACAATCATCAGATATAGCTTTAGGAGTTGATAAGTCTTTAGAAGAAAAACAAGGATCAAAAGAAAAATCTGAAGGTGCAGGAGACCAAGGAATGATGTTTGGTTTTGCAACTGATGAGACAGAAGATTATATGCCTATGCCAATTTACTTAGCACATAAACTAGCAAAAAGACTTGCTGAAGTTAGAAAAAAGAATATTATTAATTATTTAAGACCTGATGGTAAAGTTCAAGTGACTGTTGAATATGAAAAAGATAAACCCAAAAGAATAGATACAATTGTTGTATCTACACAACATAAAGATGGAATTGGTATGGATAAGTTAAAAGAAGATATTATTGAAAATGTTGTAAGACCAGTAGTACCACAAGAATTATTAGATAATAATACAAAATATTACATTAACCCAACAGGTAGATTTGTAATAGGTGGACCACTTGGAGATAGTGGATTAACAGGAAGAAAAATAATAGTTGATACATATGGTGGTTATAGTAGACATGGTGGAGGTGCATTTTCAGGAAAAGATCCAACAAAAGTTGATAGGTCAGCTGCATATATGGCAAGATTTATTGCTAAAAATATAGTTGCAAACGGTTTTGCAAAAAAATGTGAAATACAACTTTCATACGCAATTGGAATTGCAAAACCTATATCAATTTATGTAGATACATTCGGAACCGGAAAGATTCCAGATACTGAAATAGTTAAAAAAATTGTTAACACATTTAAACTTACTCCAAAAGGTATAATAGATAGTTTAGATTTAAGAAAACCAATTTATAAGAAAACTACTAATTATGGACACTTTGGAAAAAAGGATTTACCATGGGAGCAAATAATAAAAATAGTGTAATTATGTTATGAAATTGTAATATAGCTTTTATTGACTTTTATATACATTATTTATATAATTTTATGTGAAAAATAGGGAAAAATGTACATAAGAGGTGATAAAAGTTGAAATTTAAAAAATCAGTAGTTTTAATATTTATATTAACAATTATTTTATATATTATTTTGGGATTTAATATGAAAGCTTATGTTAATGCAGCAGATAAAGTTGCAGGAACACTAGATCCTTCAATAGACGATATAGATGATTCTATTTATCCAGGTTATAAAAATTCAATTAAAAATTTACAAAATATTCATTCAAATTATAGATTTTTAGTTTATTATACAGGAATGGACTGGAATCAAGTTTTAACAGCTGAATATCAAGGCCATGGTTATAGTCCAAGAAACTTATTTCAATTAGGTACGAATTATAATGGAATGTGGGTTTGTCCTATTTGTGGTAATAACCATTATGATAATGGTTCATGGTCATGTGCTTCATTACAAGCTTTAGCTTATATGATGGATCCAAGAAACTCAATTAATGATAGTGATATTTTTCAATTTAAAGACCTAGAAGGTTCAGATGTCTCATATGATGATATTGCAAGAGTTGTTTCTGGATATGGTTCTTATATAAATAATAGTGAAGTTATTCAAGCAATAGTAGATAGTAGTAATGAATATAATATTAATGGTTATTTTTTAGTAGCTAAAATTATAAATGAACATGGAAGAAATGGCTCTACATTAAGTAATGGAAATGGATATAATGGTAATTATGTCGGAATTTATAATTACTTTAATATTGGCTCAACAGGTAATGGAACAGATAGAATTATAAATAATGGTTTATCATATGCACAAAATCATGGTTGGAATTCAAGAAGAGCTTCAATATTTGGTGGAGCACAAATTGTTAAAGAATCATTCATAACAAGATATAGTCAAAATACTTTATATTATCAAAAGTTTAATGTTTCAGGTAAATCTGAAGTGGCATCACATCAATATCAACAAAACATTATGGCTGCTCAAAGCCAAGGAAGTAGTTTAAAAGCTTATTATGGGTCTAATAATTCTCGTATTTATACATTTATTATTCCTTTATACAAAAATATACCAGCTTCAGTATCTCCTAGGCCTAATGCTAATCAGGTAAATTCAATTACATTTGAGGAAGGAATTGTTCAAAATATTTCTTCAGCATTAAAAGTTAGAGCTGGTGAAGGAACATCAGCAATTGCAATAGGTAAACTTAATAATAATGAGGAAATAAAAATATTAAAAAGAGCTTCAAACCAAGTAAACGGTTATTTTTGGGACTTAATTGTTTCTAAACAAGATGGTACATATGGTTATGCAGCAAGAAGCATTGGAGGAGAAGAACATATTGTTTCAAAAGGCGCTGTTGGAAATACATCAGGAAGTGCAAGCACAGAACCTGTACAAGTTCCAACACCACAGCCAACACCAACTACTCCACAAAATTCTAATGTAACTGACAGTAATTCAAGTATTACTGATAATCAAATAAAAATTACTGATAATTATGTTCAGGCTACGCCAGAAATGAAAATTGAAGATTTAAAAAATAAATATTCTGGACATAATATTTCCATAAAAGATAATGCTGGAAATGATGTTTCTGGCGGTAATCTTGGAACAGGCTATAAAGTTACAATAGATGATATAACTTATAGTATTGTAAAAAAAGGTGACACTAATGGTGATGGAAATGTTAGTATTTTAGATGCTGTACTTGTTTTAAATGCTGTTAAAGGAAATAAAACTTTAGAAAATGAATATAAAGAAGCAGCTTCAGTTAAGAATAATGATACTTTTAATGTTACAGATGTTGTTCTTTTATTAAATTATATAAAAGGTGAAGCAAACTTGAATTTAAAATAACTTAAATAAAATTCAAAGGAAGGAGTGCATAATTATAAATCTTAATAATTATGCAATAAAAGTATGAATTGTAAAAAATGTGGAAAAGAAATTCTTGATGGCGGAGATGAAATATGTGAAGAATGTAAGCAAAAAATCATTTCTGATTTGAAGGATGATGAACAAAAAGAAATTGATAGCAATGTTTCTGAAAAAAAAGAGAAAAAAGGAAATAAAATTAATGAGTTTAAAGAATCATTTAATGTTTTAATAAATAAAATTAGAGAAAAAATTACAAATTCTGCTATTTATCAAAAAATTTGTAAAATAGATAAAAAAATAAAAAAATGTATTTGTGGATGCCTAATACTAATTGTTGTTTTTTTAATAATAATATTATTACCTAAATATAATAAAATTGGTAATTCAGTTGGAAATATTAGAAACTATGGATATGTGGCTTCTGAAGGAAAATGGATATACTATTTATCACCAAATGAAGATAGAACTCAAATTGGTGTTTACAGAACTGACAAAAAAGGCAAAAATAAGAAAAATATTTTTATGACTGATATGGATATAGTTTCAATTAATGCATATAAGGGTTATTTATATTTTATAGGTATTAGTAGTTTAGCAGAAGAGGGTTCTGGACTTGAAGATGATGATGTTGATAATAAGATTTATAGAATTAAAGCAGATGGTTCATCTGAAATGGAAATATTGAATAACAATGAGTTTAACAATGAATGCTTTGATATATATGTAATTAAGGGATATATTTATTATATTGGAACAGATAGAAATATTTATAAAATGAAATTAAATGGGACAGATAGAGAACTTGTTTCAGATAATGGAACTGGTTACATTGGTATAACAGATAAATATATAGTATATAATGATTATATTCAAGATGATGAAAATGCTGAAGAAGGTAAAAATACAGCTTCATCTAACGAAAGTACTTCTGCCTCAACAATAGAAACATATATAATGAATATTAATGGTGAAAATAAGCGTGTTTTAATTAAAGGTCAAAGATTGTCTACTGTTAATATTAAAGGTGATTATGTATATTATACTAAAGAACAAACAGATAGTGAAACAGGAAATAAAAAAATACCAATTTATAGAACAAAAATTGATTCTAATGAAGAAGAACTTTTGGCAGATACAACAGCATATAATTTAAATTTATATGGAAATAATTTATATTATTTCAATTATGATGATTCATCAGAGGAATCCTCAAAAGTTTGCATATATAAAGTTAGCATTAATGGAAAAAAGAATAAACCTATACAGTTAAAAATTTTAGAGCGTTACTCTACATTTTTAAATATTGCTAATGATAGAATTATATATATGGATCAAAATGATTCTAATGGATATATAAAATGTATTAATTTAGATGGAAATAAAGAAATTAAATTCTATGAAATAGAGTATGAAGACAAAGTTGAAGAAAGTAAAGTGGAAGAGTAATCATGATGAATATAAAAATAAGAGGTCATGATTTAGAAATGGCCTCTTATTTTGTTATTATTAATGCCACTATAGCTCAGTTGGTAGATGCTGATGGCCTTAGCGAAGAATGAGCGATAGAGCATCAGTATACGAAGCAAAGCGTAGTTGCTTGCGATTGGAAAGAAATTTAAACTTAAATAATAGAAAAATATAAGAATTAATGCCACTATAGCTCAGTTGGTAGAGCAACGGATTCGTAACCCGTAGGTCAGCAGTTCGATTCTGCTTAGTGGCTCCAATTAAAAGGAGAAAATAAAATGAGTGATACATTAATGTTTGTAATTATATTCTCAGGGGTTTGGACTTTAGTTGGAGTTATTTTTCTAATAGTAGGAATATTGATGTATAACAATTGGAAGAAAAAGAAAGTTAATTGTACATCAATGACATATGGGAAAATAACTGATATAGTTAGACATTCAAATTATTACAGTGATGGAGTGTATAGTCCTAGATGGCATCCAGTATTCGAATATAATGTAGGTGAGCTTAAATTCGTAAAAGAATCTCCTTATGGAAGTTCTCAATCAAAATATGCGATAGGGCAAGATGTAGAAGTATATTATAATCCAGAAGATTATAATGAATACTATCTAGCAGGAGATACTATTCCAAAAACATTAGCAACAATTTTTATTCTGGTAGGAATTGTAGCAATATTTATTGCTATAATTCCTGCAATTTTAGTATTGTAATTATATTTTATTATACAGGAAAGCTTGAAACAGAGTATTTGTATATTAGTTTTGAAATGGCTTTATAAATATATTTTTTAAGTTTAATTGGAGGAAAAAAATGGGAAAAAAAGATATTATTGTTAGAAGTATTGCTGTTATTGCTATAATTTTTATAGCGAGTATAGGTATTAGTCATATTAGAAAACCTAAAAAGCCAGCATATGAAGGAGATATGGTTAGTATTATAAATACTAACAGCAATTTACCTGTAGAGTATATGTGTAAATTTGATGAAAATGATTTGAATTTAAAAAAATATGATAGATTAAATAATTATATGTCATATGATTTTGAGGATAAAGATATTTTGTTTAGTTATTATGGATATCCAAATGATGAATCTGATTTTTATCTTGGAAAAATTACTTTAATAACTAATAAATATAATTTATTAGGCATTTCTGTTGGCGATAATATGAAAAAATCAATATCAAAACTTGAAGAATATGGATTTAAATTAGAAGATTCAAATAATTATTTTGAAAGAAGTTTAACATATGATGATATTACTATAAGTATTTTTGCTTATACTGAAACTTATGAAGAAAGTGAAGATGAACTTACTGTTGATTCAATACATATTGAAGTTGAAAGTAAATATTTAGGAAATAGGATGTATTAGACTAAAACAAGTGGCAAATAAGCTATAATCGTATTAATTTTGGAGGACCATATGATGAAAAGATTTAAACTATTTTTAGTAATTATTATTATAGCATTTATTGTTATTTTGGCTAAGAAATTTGGTGGAGAAAACACTATTACATCTACTATAAATGAAGTTAAAGCAACTGATGAAGTTTCACCTACTATAGAATTGAGTCATGAAAAATTAATACTTGCAGAAGGAACTGAATTTAATATTAATAATTATATTAAAGCTATCGATAATATAGATGGAGATATTACAGATAAAGTAATTACAGAAGGTATTGTAGATACATCCAAAACAGGTATTTATACTATTAAATACATAGTAAAAGATAGCAGTGGTAACAGTAGCGAAAAAAGTCAAGAAATTGAAGTAAGAAAAAAATTAGAAAATGGGCTTCCAGTACTTATGTATCATTTCTTTTATTCAAAAGATGATCCAAATTATGCAGGAAAAACTCCGGATAATAATGTTTTAATGGTAGAAAAATTTAAAGAACAAATGGAATATTTATCAAATGAGAATTTTTATTTTCCTACATGGGATGAAGTAGAACACTATATAGATGGTGAAATTGAGCTTCCTGAAAAGAGTGTAGTTATAACTGATGATGATGGTAATCATACATTTTTTGCATTAGCTGTTCCAGTAATAGAAGAACTAAAAATCCCAGTAACATCATTTGTAATTACAGGTTGGTATGAAGAAAGATTAGATGAAAAATATGAATATGTAAATTATCAGTCACATTCAGATGATATGCATAAATCTGGTGCAAATGGCAAAGGTGCAATGGTAAACTGGAGCTATTCAGATATAGTAGATGATTTAACAAATTCAAAAAACAAAATAGAGAGTCATACTGGAAATAAATGTAGTATTTTTTGTTATCCATTTGGTCATTATAATGATACTGCAATTAATGCATTATCAGATTCGGGTTATAATTTAGCATTTACTGTTGAAGGTGGTAGAGTAAAAAAAGGTGCAAATAAATATAAGCTTCCAAGAGTAAGAATAAATGGAAATACCAGTATTAATGAATTTAAAAAGTCAGTAAATTAAATAATTAAAATTAAATAATTAATTGAATAAAAAAAGAACGGCCAGCCGTCCTCTCCTGATCGGATCGAGTGTCTTTTCTGATGCATATTGCATGCTAAGACACCTGCTTTAGGAGAGCGACGACTGGCCTTTGATAGATGTGTCAATGCCCTGTGTCGGGCTGCGCGTTCAATGCCCTAGAACGGGCTCATGCTGTCAGTGCTCTAAGCCGGGCTCATGTCAATGTCCTGTGTCGGTGCTAAGACTCTCAGTACCAGTAACTCAATTGATATATCCGTTTTCCGTGATATTTTCTATGAGTTTTTCGAAGCTTCAAAGCCTGGTGCTTTGAGAAAAGGTAGGTAATTTTGTATTTCCTATTTCCAACATAGGTCATGTTTTTCACACATTTGTGGAATCCTATGTCTCCTTTGGAATAGAAAAATTGATCCCTAAACCCTCTTCCAGGCACTTCTGCACCTTCGGAACCAGCCGGAGTCATACCCATTGAGACACCGAGTTTTTTATCAAACTCAGGCTCGAGTGTCTCAGGTCCAACAAGAAAGACTCCTTTTGGTCCGATGCTTCCCTTGATTTCGAGTGCCTGATCTGGAAGCCAAACGATTCCGTTGCGTTTCTCGAATGAATAGTATGTTGCAACGGCTTTTTTGTTTTCAAACACTGTATACCTCCAAATCCTAATGGATTTTTTGGCATCGTGTTTGAATTTTTTTGGCACCTGTGAGGGATTTACCCTCGCCTGTGCCTGAGTCACGACGATGATTCTGTATTCGTCGGACTCTTTTTTTGTTTTTTTTGCCTCCGCTGTTATAGCAGTGCTGAGCACTGTTGAGAGGCAGATTGTTGCCATTACGGCAGCCAGTGTCAATGCCCTAAGTCGGGCTGTAATTCTTGTCTTCATTTTTTCTCCTTTCTGCCTGCAGTTGCAGGACTTTGAGACAAGAATTTATTCTACATAGCGCCACAATTGGCGCTTATAATAATTATACCACAATTTTACATAAAATACAAATTTGACTAGCTTGAAATTGTTGATTTTTACGGAAAAATCTCAATTGACAGATAATATTTATTAATATATAATTTATTTGAAATTTATATAAAATAATACTAATAATATTATTATAGAGAGGAGTAAATATAATGAGTACAAATATAATTTGGAGTGATAGAAAAAGACCAATATTTGGACTTCCAATATCTTTCACAAAATATATATTAACAGATGAAAAATTGCTTGTGGATACTGGATTTTTAAGTAGAACTCAAGAAGAAATAAGGCTTTATAGAATTACAGACTTTTCTGTTAAACAAAGATTTTTACAAAGAATTTTTGGAGTTGGAAATATTTATATTTCTTCATCTGATAATACTCAAGGTGAATTTGAAATAAAAGATATAAAAAAGCCTTATGATATAAAAGAATTATTATCAGATATGGTTGAAAACGAGCGTGTAAAAAAAGGAATTGTAACAAATGAATTTTTAAAATAAATTAAGGAGGATATTTTTATGAGTAGAGAATTAGTTGTAAAAAAATGTTTAAAATGTGGAGCTATTGTTAAAGTATTAAAAGATTGTAATTGTCCATGTGGAATTGAGTGCTGCGGGGAAGAAATGAAAGCTATAGTTCCAAATTCTTTTGATGCTGCTATTGAAAAGCATGTTCCAGTGTATGAAGTTAAAGATGGAAAAATAATAGCTAGAGTAAACCATGTAATGGAAGAAGAGCATTATATTGAGTGGATTTTGATAGTATATGATGAAAAAGAAATTTGGACTTATTTTAAACCAGGAGATGAACCAGTAGTTTCAGCAGAATACGTTCCAGGTTCTACAATTTATGCATATTGTAATAAACATAGTTTATGGAAAAAAGATGTTGAATAGTAAACTATTTAAATTTTATGAGAGGATATTATAATAGTGATGAGACTTGGATATTTAGGACCTAAAGGAACATTCTCATATGAGGCATGTAAAAAATATGATAAAAATGCTGAATTTATTCAATATAGAACTATAACTGAAACGATAGACGGACTAGATAAATTAGATGTAGATGAAGTGATTGTACCAATAGAAAATTCTATTCAAGGTGGAGTTACTGAAACAATTGATAAATTAATTAATTCTAATAATATTTTTATAAAAAAAGAAATTATTTTAAATATTTCTCATAATTTAATGGCAAATAAAAAATATAATTTAGATGAAATAAAAGAAATATATTCACATCCTCAGGCTTTAGCACAGTGTAGAGGCTTTATAGAAGAAAATTTGAAAGATGCTATTATAAACGAAGTTTCTTCAACAGCACTTTCAGCAAAAGAAGTAAAAAATAAAGATAATGTTGCATGTATTGCCAATTTGTCTTGTAGTACAGAATATAATTTGGAAATAATTAGAGAAAATATTCAAGATAATAATTTAAATAAAACGAAATTTTGGATTCTTTCTAAGCAAAAGAATATATCTGGAAATAAAATGAGTATGATTTTTGCAACTAAACATATACCAGGTGCTTTATATAATGTTTTAGGTATTTTTAATAATAATAAAATCAATCTAACTAAAATTGAGTCTAGACCTGCAAAAACTTCTTTTGGTGAATACTACTTTTTAGTCGATTTAGAAGTAAATAAGAACATTCAAAAAGCTATTTCCGAATTAGAAAATGAGTGTCAGTTTTTAAAAATATTAGGAATTTATTAAATTATTGGTATAGATTTTGCAAAAATTAGGAGTGATAATATGATTTCAAAATCAATGGAAAATTTAGTAAAAAATAATTCAGTAATTAGGCAAATGTTTGAAGAAGGTAAAATACTTTCTCAAAAATATGGTAAAGAAAATGTTTTTGATTTTAGTTTAGGAAATCCTTCTATAAATCCACCAGTTGATGTAGATAATGCTATAATAAAGCTTATTATGAACGAGAATAAATTGGATTTACATGGTTACATGTCAAACTCAGGATATGATGATGTTAGAGAAAATGTTGCAAAATATTTAAATAATGAGTTTAATACTTCTTTTAATAAAAACAATATTATTATGTGTACAGGTGCAGCTGGTGGAATTAATATTGTTTTAAAATCTATTATTGATAAAGATGATGAAGTTATAGTATTCAGACCATATTTTATGGAATATAGAAATTATATTGCAAACTATAATGGTAAATTTGTTGAAGTAGATTTTGATAATCAATTTAATCCAGATTTAGAAGATTTCAAAAATAAAATAACTAAAAAAACTAGAGCTATTATAATAAATAATCCCAATAATCCTAGTGGCGCTGTATATAATGAAAATATTATAAAATCAATAGCTAAAATTTTAGAAGAAAAAGAAGCAGAATATGGAAAAGATATTTTTATTATTTCAGATGAACCATATAGGGAAATTGTATATGATGGAGAAATAGTTCCATATATTACTAAATATTATAATAATACATTTGTTGTATATTCATTTAGTAAATCTTTATCACTTCCAGGAGAAAGAATCGGTTATGTTGTTATACCTGATGAGATGAATGATAAAGAGAATATTTTTGAAGCAGTTACAATTGCAAACAGAATTTTAGGTTTTGTAAATGCACCATCACTTATGCAAAAATTAATTGGAAAAATTATCGGAAAAACAGCAGATTTAAATGAATATAAAAAAAATCGTGACTTATTATATAATGGACTAACTCAAATTGGATATGAAGCATTTAAACCAAAAGGTGCATTTTATTTATTTTTAAAATCACCGATTGAAGATGAAAAAGAGTTTTGTAATAAAGCAAAAGAATATAATATTTTAATGGTTCCTGGAAGTTCATTTGCATGTCCAGGATATGTAAGATTAAGCTACTGTATAGATAGTAATATGATAGAAAGATCTCTTAATAGATTTAAAGAACTATTCTCTTGTTATAAGTTATAGGTTTATAGGAAACCTTTTAAAAGCCTAAATATTATTTAAGGTGGTTAGTAATATGAAAAAAATTCTAAAAATAGTTGTAACTTTTATAATTTTAGCTATAATTACAGAAATATGTTATTTAATTTATGATTTTTTCACTGAAAAAAATGTTACAGATAATATTAATGAAATTACTCAGAATATAAGTAATTCTAATGAAGCATTATTTACTAAAGATAATCTTCCCAAAATAGATGCATCACTTGCAACCCAGCCTCTTGTATCTGCTATGATAAATAATTTTGTAGGAGAAAATGTAACAGATGAAGAGATAGATTATTCTAATACTCATCCAGGTTATATTAAATTAATTGATGGAGATAAAGATTTAATAGTTGTAACTGAACCGTCTAAAGAAGAATTAGAATATGCTAAATCAAAAAATGTTGAGTTAGATGTAATTCCTGTTGTAAATGAAGGCTTTGTTTTTTATGTTAATAATGAAAATCCAGTAGATAGTTTGAGTATAAAACAAATTCAAGATATCTATTCTGGAAAAATAACAAATTGGAAAGATGTTGGTGGAAATGATGAAGAAATTCGTGCATTTCAAAGACCTGTTAATTCTGGTAGCCAAACAGGTATGCTTTCTTTAGTTATGAAAGATGTAGAACTTATGACAGCTCCAAAAGAAAATATGATAGAAACAATGGAATCTATTGTAAATCTTGTTTCAGATTACGATAATGGATTAAATTCAATTGGATATTCATATTATTATTATGCTACTACAATGTTTGATACAATTGATGAAACAGTTAAAGATAGAATAAAGTTTATTAAAGTAAATGGTATAGAGCCAAATAAAGAAACAATTAAAACACATGAATATCCATTTTATACAAATTATTATATTGTAATTAGAAAAAATGAAACAGAAAATAGCCAAACTCGTAAATTAGTAAATGCAATGTTATCTCAAAGAGGACAAAATGTTGCAGAGGAGGCAGGCTATGTCAGAATCAAATAGTGTTAAAAATAATAAAAGTCATACCTTACTTATTATAATAATTATTTATATTCTTTTAGCTACAATTGTTACATCATATTCTATATATTTTTATAAAGAAAATAATATAAGTGTTTTTAAATATTATTTATATAAATTATTTGGGAGCAAAGCTATAGAAAATGTAGATACTGAATTTATAGATACTATTAATTTTATAGATAATGGTAAACAAATAGATAGAGTATCACTTTCAGATAGATATTCAATTAATAATATAACGTTTAATGAAATTAAAGATGATATAGGTGATGTGGTATATGTTTCAGAAGATGGTAGTTTAGAAGAAAACTTTATAGAACTTACATATTATGAAATTGAAGGATTAAAAAATAAAGATGTTCAAAATAAAATAAATTCAGATATAAAAAATCATGTATATAATGAATTGGATGAGGTATATGAATATATAGATAAAAAAGGTAAAGAAAATATTAATAATATTGCTATAACTACTTATATAGATGGAAGTTATAGTGATATTTTGTCTTTATATATTACTAAATATATAAGTTTAAATAATGATGATAACTATGAAAATAATGATATAGATAACTCAGAATCTGAGAATATTTATTTAAATTATAGGTTAGATACTGGAGACTATATTACTTTTTTAGATTGTTTTACAAAAGATGCTAGTATAAAAAACATATTAAGTAAAACTTATTATAAACAAAGAGCTTGGTATTATTCTTATAATATAGAAAAACCAGAAGAATATTCAGAAGACGATTTTCAAGCTACTGATGAAGAAGGTAATATTATATATGGCATTAATATGGATAGACGAGAATATGGAACAATTGAAGATGATATATTAAAATTAATGTATGAATATGAAAAAAATAAAGATAATATTAAATTTAGTCTATCTGAAATTTATTTAAGTGTTTCATTTGATGAATATGATGTATATATTCCAATGTATGAATTTTATGAATATATAGATATTGCAAAGAAATTTGTTTCTGAGGAGTCACTTTATGAAGATGGAAATCTTGATAAAATTAATTATATATATACAGTTCCTGTAAGTAGTACTTTTAAATATTTTGATTATATTTCTTCAAATAAATTTGTGGCAGTTCAAAACCAGGAAATGATGTGGAGGGGATACTATAAAATTAATTATGCAGAAGACGATCCTTATGAGTATAATGGAATTGATGAAAATGAATCTAATAGATTGATAGATAAATTAAAATCATATTTAAATGAAAATGAAGATTTAGATGATGATAAGGGTTACATCTATTATATATATATTTATAAAGATTTTGATTATAAATCTATAGACAAGTATTATTTCGATATTGATAGAATTGAAATAAATATTAATGACTTTAAAGAAACTGTTCAAAATATAAACTATAGTATTTTAAATAATATAAGTGAAGGATATGTTGGTGTTTATAATTTAGATGAAAAAGAATTAAAAAAATATAATCTTTATGAGTATAATGTAAAAGAAGATGATTTGGGAAATTTGTATATTGAAGAAATTGAAGAACAATAAAAGGAGAAAAATATGTAAAATGAATATGTTTATAGTCGCACAATTTTTGGGAATATTAGTAATAATTTTAAATGTTATATCAATGCAAATGAAAGAAAAGAAAAATATTTTACTTTGTTTTCTATTTATTAATATTTTTTCTTCAATTAATTATTTCCTATTAGAAAGTAATAGTGGTGCTATAATTTGTTTTTTTGCGATTATACAATTATTAATTAATAATTTTTTTGAAAAGAGAGGGAAAAATATTTCTAAAATAATAATTGCAATTTATATAATTATTTCGATTTTTCTTGGAATGATAACATATAATAGTTTTATAGATATTATTCCTATAATTTGCTCAATACTTTTTATTTTTTCTATTATACAAACTAAAGAGAAATATATTAGAATTTTATCATTATTAAATGTTCTAATTTGGATAGTATATGGTATTATATGCAAGGCATATACTGCTGCAATTTCAGATTTAATTACAACGATTTCTACTTTAATTGGAATTTATAGATTTGATATTAAAGGAGAAGTAAAAGATATTACAAGTAATGAATAAATATATATAAGAGGTTATTATATTTCTTATGTTAATATTTTTATTTAATTCTATTTTCTAAAAGGATAGTTGTTTTAATTTTTAACAAAAATTGGTTTGAACTAGCATATTTTTAAAAAATTAAAACAACTATCCTTTAGTATATCTTAATAAATAAGAATATTAACATAAGAAAATATTGTTTATATATTTTGTGCAAACAACTGTTTACAAAATAAAAACATTGTGCTATAATACAAATAGATGTTTGGTAAACGGAGGCTTGAAATGTATAAAAATTATGATAAAGTTTATATTGCAATAGATTTGAAAAGTTTTTATGCATCAGTTGAATGTCAGGAAAGAGGTTTAAATCCACTTACAACAAATTTAGTTGTTGCAGATAGTAGTAGAACAGAAAAAACAATTTGTTTAGCTGTAAGTCCATCATTAAAAGCATATGGAATACCAGGACGTGCAAGATTATTTGAAGTTATTCAAAAAGTAAAGGAAATTAATTCTAAAAGATTACTAAATACACCTAACCATAGATTTACATGTTCATCTTATGATGATATTGCTCTTAAGAAAAATAATGATTTGGAATTATCTTATATAATTGCACCACCTAGAATGAATTATTATATGCAGTATAGTACTAGAATATATAATATTTATTTAAAATGGTTTTCTAAGGAAGATATATATGTATATTCAATAGATGAAGTATTTATAGATGTAACACATTATTTAAAAACATATAATATTTCGCCTAGAGATTTAGTTACTAAAGTTATTAAAAATGTATATGATGAAACAGGAATTACTGCAACAGCAGGAATAGGTACTAATTTATATCTTTGTAAAATTGCAATGGATATTGTTGCTAAACATACTATCCCAGATAAAAATGGAGTTAGAATTGCAGGCTTAGATGAAATGTCATATAGAAAATATTTATGGAGTCATAGACCTATTAAAGATTTTTGGAGAGTTGGAAATGGTATATCTAAAAAACTTGAAAAAAATGGCATGTATACTATGGGAGATGTTGCTCGTATGTCTGAAAAAAACGAAGAACTTTTGTATAAGTTATTTGGAATAAATGCAGAATTGCTTATAGATCATGCATGGGGATATGAGCCTACGACACTTGAGATGATAAAGTCATATAAACCAGTAGTAAATAGTATAAGCTCTGGTCAAGTTTTGCATTGTCCATATAATTATGAAAATACAAAATTAATTGTAAAAGAAATGACAGAACTTCTTACATTAGATTTAGTTAAAAAAAATTTAATAACAAGCAAACTAGTTTTAACAATTGGATATGATATAGATAATTTAACAGACCCAGAAATCGTTCAAAACTATACAGGAGAATATACATTAGACCATTATGGTAGAAAAGTTCCCAAACACGCTCATGGAACAATAAATATAGATCATAAAACATCATCAACTAAAATTATAACAAGTGCAGTAATAGAGCTTTATGAAAAAATTATTAATAAAAAATTATTAGTTAGAAGAATAAATATTACAGCAGAAGATGTTGTAAATGAAGATGATTATAATAATATAAAAAAATTTGAACAGATGAATTTATTTATTAATTATAATGAAATTGAAAATCAAAAAAGGAAAGAACAATCTGAAAAAATGTTACAAAAAGCTGTAATAGGTATAAAATCAAAATATGGAAAGAATTCAATTTTAAAAGGTATGAATTTTATAGAAGCTGGGACTACGATTGAAAGGAATGGACAAGTAGGAGGACATAAAGGTTAGAAAGGAGTTATTAGATATGATGAAATATAATAGACAATATGATGATATTATAAATTTGCCACATCATGTATCTAAAAAACATCCACAAATGTCTTTATATATGCGCTCTGCTCAATTTGCACCATTTGCTGCATTAACTGGTTATGAAGATGCAGTAAAAGAAACTGCAAGAGAAGTACAAGAGAGAATAGAAATAGATGAGGAATTAAGATCAATATTAGATAGTAAGCTCCAAATAATTATAGAAAATCTAAAATTTAATCCAGAGATATCTATTACATATTTTGTACCAGATTTAAAAAAAGATGGAGGCGAATATGTTACTGTATCTGGAATAGTAAAAAAAATAGATATGTATAATCAATTAATTTATTTAGTTAATAATATACAGATATCAACAAATGAGATAATAGATATTTCAGGAAATATTTTTAAAATTTTTTAATTAATTCTTTTATATTTATATGAAAGATGATAATATATAATAAAAACATAAGGAGAAACTAGAAATGCCAATTATAATTAATAATGAACAGCCAGTAAAAAAAAGGTTAGAAAAAGAAAATATCTTTGTAATGTCAGAAAAAAGAGCATTTAAGCAAGATATTAGACCTTTAAAAATTGCAATTTTAAATTTAATGCCAGAAAAGCAGGAAACTGAGTTAGATTTGTATAGATTATTATCAAATACACCACTACAATTAGAAATAACTCTTTTAAAATCAAAAATACATCAATCCAAAAACGAATCTAATGAATATTTAAATAAGTATTATAAAACATTTGAGGATATTTCAACAGAAAAATTCGACGGGATGATTATTACAGGTGCCCCTGTTGAACATTTAAAATTTGAAGATGTTGATTATTTTAACGAATTTTGTCAAATACAAGACTGGGCAAAAAACAATGTTACTTCAGTAATTAATATATGTTGGGCTTCCCAAGCAGCTTTATATTATCTTTATGGAATAAATAAACATAAACTAGAAGAAAAATGTTTTGGGATATATTCTCATAAAATAACTCATAAAAGAGAACCTATTTTTAGAGGATTTGATGATGAGTTTTTTGCACCTCATTCTAGACATACAAAAATAAACGAAGATGAATTAAAAGCAAATAATAATTTAGATATTTTAGCATATTCAAAAGAAGCAGGTGCAACGATAATTGCATCTAAAAATAGAAGAAACTTTTTTATTACATGTCATTTAGAATATGAGCGAATGAGATTAGATACTGAATTTAGAAGGGATATAAATAAAGGAAAACATATTAATATTCCTAAGAATTATTATCCAGATGATAATATAGAAAATATACCTATATTAAGTTGGAGAATGGCAAGTCAATTATTATATTCAAATTGGATAAATTATTACGTATATCAAGAAACACCATATAAAACAGATGACATAGGGAAAATATAGCACTAGAAAGTGAGAAAATTAATGGCAAAATTATATAAAGAAGCAAATAAAATTGAAACTGAAACAACAATAAATGTATTATATAGTAAAAAAATATTATCTATTTACACAAATAAGGTTGATTTAGAAAAAAGATTAAATAAAACTATAGGAGAGCCCAAAAAAGAATATATTAAGGGTAAATCTATATTGGCTAGTTTATGGGAAATACCTTTAGATGATATTAGTACTATTAATAAAGTTATATTAAAAGCTGATATATATAAATCATGATGAAAATGAAATATTTTCAAAAAAACTACACAAATTAGGTAAAGTATGATAAAATATAAAAGAATTTTTTATAAATGATAAAGTTGAAAGGAGAGATATACATGTCAGGACATAGCAAATGGCATAATATTCAAGCAAAAAAAGGAAAAGCAGATGCTGCTAGAGGAAAAATATTTACAAAACTTGGAAGAGAACTATTAATTGCTGTAAAACAAGGAGGACCAGATCCAGCAGGTAATTCGAAATTAAAAGATGTAATAGCTAAATGTAAGGCTAATAATATGCCAAATGATACAATAAATAATGCAATAAAAAAGGCTTCAGGTGCAGGAAGTAATGAAAATTATGAAGAAATTACATATGAAGGATATGGACCAAATGGAGTTGCTGTAATAGTTAATGCATCAACAAACAATAAAAATAGAACAGCTGCTGATGTTAGACATGCTTTTGATAAAGCAGGAGGAAATTTAGGAACAACAGGATGTGTTTCATATATGTTTGAGAAAAAAGGTGTAATTGTAATTGAGAAAGAAGGATGTACTCAAACGGAAGATGAATTAATGATGATTGCAATAGAAGCAGGAGCTGAGGATTTTTCCGCAGAAGAAGAAGTATATCAAATAACAACTGCACCAAATGATTTTACAGAAGTTACTGAAGAATTATCTAAAAATGGATTAACTTTTCTAGAAGCTGGAGTTCAGATGGTTCCAAGTACATATGTGACATTAGATGAAA
This sequence comes from Clostridiales bacterium UBA7001, assembly GCA_002449785.1. GTDB lineage: Bacteria > Bacillota > Clostridia > TANB77 > CAG-508 > Scatovivens. Next base: position 17,259 of record DJXP01000045.1, on the reverse strand, counting down.
AAGGTGCTGAGAAAATGGAGCGTTTAATAGATAGTTTAGATGATTTAGATGATGTACTAGAAGTGTTCCATAACTGGGAAGAATAATGTATAAATAAATTGTAAGTAAATATTAATTTTAAATAATATGCTATAATTTAGACTTTTCTAAGTTATAGCAATTTTTTTTGAATAAAAAAAATTGTAATTGGTAAAATAAAGATAAGAAAAGATTTGTTGAGGTGAAAGAAGATGGATTTTAGAACTGATATGGCTATTGAAAGAAGAGATTTATATAAAAATGCTAATAAAATCGAAGATGAAATAAATGGTGTTGAATGTAATAAAGAAATAATAGATGATATAATAATTACACGAGTAGAAATAACAAATGAGGAAGGAGAAAGAGCATTACAAAGAAAAAAAGGAAATTATATAACAATAGATACGAAAAAAATAGATAATATTAAAGAAGAAAAATCCGAACAAATAATTAATTTATTTTCTAATGAATTAAGAAAAATAATAGATAAACATGCCAAAAAAAATGATGAAATACTAATTGTAGGACTTGGGAATTTATATTCTACACCAGATTCATTAGGTGCTAAAGTGGTAGAAAATACAGAAATTACGAGACATATAAAAATATATTTGCCAAATGCAATTGATAAAAATATTAGAAGTGTGAGTGCAATAACACCTGGAGTATTAGGAACTACAGGTATTGAAACTGTGGAAATTGTAAAAGGAATAGTTAGTAATATAAAACCCAAATTAATATTAGCAATTGATAGTTTATGCTCTAAAAATATTGAAAGAATAAATAAATCAATACAAATTTCAGATACTGGAATTGTGCCTGGTGGAGGTGTTGGAAATAGACAAGAAGAATTATCTAAAGAAACATTAGGAATTCCTGTAATAGCAATTGGAATTCCTACAGTATTAGATGCGGCAACAATTGTTATAGATACATTAAATGTATGTAATATAACTATTGAAGAAAATGAAATTGTTAATAAAATGAAGCTAAATAATTTTAATTTTATTGTAACACCAAAAGAAATTGATTCTTTAATAGACAGTATGTCAAATATTGTTTCAGAAGGAATAAATATAAGTTTATAAAAATTATAATATTATAAATACTTATAATTTAACTATTGAAATATAATAAATTTTAATGTATGATTTTATTAAATTAGTATAAAGAATAATATAAGAAAGGAAAGAAAAAATGGAAACAGATAATTCAAAAAAAATAATTATAATAGGAGTAATAATAATTGCAATTATAGCTATCATATTAGTAATAATTAACAGAAAACCTAATCTTAATTATACAATTGGAAGGTCAAATGTTGGAACAGATGGAGTTTTAATATCAAGTAAGAAAGAATTAGATGACTTGACAAAAAAAATTGGGATTGGTGAAAATTTAGAAACTAATAAGTATAAAAAAGTGAATTTTTCAGAACAATATAATGAAGAATATTTTAAGGAAAAAAAGTTGGCTGTAATAGCTGTATATGAAGATGATTCAAAAGAATATATTCATTCAGTGGATAGCATAACATATAATTCATCAAAAACAGAAGCAACAATAAACTATACATATAAAGATGATATATATATGGGTACATTAGGAAATACATGGTATACAATAATGTTAGTTGAAATTGAGCCTTCTGTTACAACAGTAAACTTTATAAATAGCGCAAAGTAAAATATAGTAATTGAGAATAATACAAACACACTAGTGGAAAAATATGAATATTATATAATATATTTTTTCAAGGGGAGCTGGAGTGAAAACTGTTTGTATAAAAACAATAAGTGAAGATAAAATTATTTTTTTGATTGATAGAATAGAAAAAATAAATTCTAATATATGTATTTCAAACTATAGATTTAAAACATATGATAATTTAATAGTTCATTATTTAGAAAAGGAAAACACAAATGAATTTTATGATAATATAAGTAATGCTTTAAAAGAATTAATAGAAAAATTTTACGAAGAAAAAATAATAGAGAAATATATTGAAAAAAATTATTTTTATTTAGGAATCTTAGAGAAAAACTATATTTTTGAAATAACTAAAAAAGTGCTTGAATTACCAGAAAATAAAATAGGATATAAAAGGAAATTGTTAAAAGAATTAATAAAAAGTTATTTGTTAGAAAATAAAAAAATAATTATAGAAGGTTTTGTTAATTTCAGATTAAAACAATATAGAGAATTATTAGAAAGAATTGTAGAAGTATCGGTTTTTAGTTATTTAGATTTAATTACATTTTAAAATTTAGTAGGAGTGGTAAGAGATGTTAAAAGATGATTTAATGAATGAATTGAAAGATGCAATGAGAAATAAAGATGAAATAAAGAAAAATACAGTTCAAATGGTAAGAGCTGCTATACTTCAAATTGAAAAAGATAAGGGAATTGAAGTAGATGACAATAAAATAATTGAAATTATAGCAAAAGAAGTAAAAACCAAAAAAGATGCATTGAATGATTTTGTAAAAGGTGGGAGAAATGATTTAGTTGAACAAACTAATAAGGAAATTGAAATACTTCAAAAATATCTTCCAAAACAATTGTCAAGAGAAGAACTAAAAGATATTTTAACAAAAATAATAGATAAACTAGGGGCTACATCAATTAAAGATATGGGAAATGTTATGAAAGAAGCTAAAGCAGAAATAGGTGCAGGTGCTGATGGAAGAACTATAAATGAAATAGTAAAAGAATTATTAAATTGCTAAAATTAACTATTCAGTTAATAATGGAGAATTATATGACAGTATTTATTATAAAAATAATTGCATGTGTAACAATGGTTTTAGACCATATTAAATATGCTATACCTGAAACAGAGGGGATTTTAACAAATTATTTTGGAAGATTAGCATTTCCATTATATGCATTTTTATTAACAGAAGGATATGTACATACAAAAGATTTAAAAAAATACTACTATCGAATGATAATATTTGCTATTATTTCTCAAATTCCATTTATGCTATTTAGGACATTAGTTGGTGAATGGAAAATGCTAAATGTAATGTTTACTCTATTATTGGGACTAATAGCTATTACAGTGTACGATAAAGAAAAAAGAAAATATATTTCTATACCAATAATTATATTATTAATTTGGATGGGAAAGATTTTAAAAGTTGATTATGGATGGTATGGTGTAACTACTGTTATCTTATTGTATTTATTAAAAAATAATAAATTGTTTATTCCATTTTCGTATTTATTATTATTAATATTTTATTATTATTCAAGAATTAAAAGCTTTAATTTTGGAGTAGAAATTATTTTATGCATATTATTTTCTTGGAGCTCTACATTTATTATGATGATATATAATGGGAAAGAGGGAAAGAAACTGAAATATTTTTATTATATATTTTATCCATTACATATGATAATTATTTACTTAATAAGCTTAGTAATTTAGGATTATTTGACAAAACAAAAGAATGTCTTGTATAAAGACATTCTTATTTTTTTATATAGACTATTGTGCTGCAAATGCTTGACGTGCTTTTTTGAATGAAAGTAAATTAGCAATTTCATTTGTCCTTTTTATATCTTGTTTTGCTTCTTCTTGAGCAATTTGTTTTGCTTGACGATTAGCCATTGTTTCAGCTATAGCTTTTTCATATGTAAAATGCGTTTCATCAGTTATCTTTGTCCAATTATATTCTGCTTTTACTTTTTCTTTTGCATTTTTTGTAACTTTTTCACATAGATCTGGATTAAATAGTAAGCTAAGAATTGAATCTGCAAGAGAATTTGCATTTCCTGCATAACTTTTCATACCATTTACACCATGTTCAACTATTTCATTTAAACCACCAACATCTGAAACTACAACAGGAGTACCAGATAACATTCCTTCAAGAGCAACTATTCCAAATGGTTCATAAGTACTAGGAAATACTGCGACATCAGCACATTTATACATTTTTTGAACATCTTTTGATCCTAAATATCCAGTAAAATAAACTTTATTTCCAAGACCTAAGTAATTTACTTGAGCTCTTAATTCATCTATCATTCCGCCTTTACCGGCTATAATTAATTTTGCATCATGATAATTATTCAAAATTTTAGGCATTGCAGAAATTAGAGTACCAATTCCTTTTTCATAAACAAGTCTTCCCATAAATAGAATAATTTTTTCATTATCCATTGCGAATCTTCTTCTAAAATCGTAATCTCTTTCAACACCATTAAATAATGTTAAATTTACACCATTAGGAACCACATTAATTTTTTCATAAGGTAATCCAAATAATCTTTGAAGCTCATTCTTCATATAATGGCTATTGACAATTACTTCAGAAGATTCATATGTTAACATCCACTCAGTATCATTTATATATTTTTGCATTTCACCTTTAATACCGCTATTTCTTCCAGCTTCAGTAGCATGAATTGTAGATACTAAAGGTGTATTATAAGCATGTTTTAAAGTCTTACCAGCATATGCTGTAAGCCAATCATGTGCATGAATAACATCAAAGTTTCCTTTTTCATTTATAATTTCACCAGCTTTTGCAATCATATTGAAATTTAATTGCATAATCCAATCTATGAAATTGTTAGGCGCAATCATGAAATTATCTACTCTATATACTTGAACTCCATCATCATCTTCAAAGTACGGAACATTTCCGTCCTTATAAGTTACGACAGTAACATCATGCCCACTATTTACTAATTTGTGTGATAAATCGTGAACAACTCTTGATATTCCTCCAACAACTCTAGGTGGATATTCCCATGATAGCATTAAAATTTTCATTTTAATAAAGTACTCCTTTCAAAATAAATATCTTTTGTATAAAAATTTTTATAATTTTTTGTCAAGTCCATCTTTATTTTAAAAAATCCTCTGTAACTATAGTATGGGCTTGTTTTTTTACAATTATTTACAATTTCTTCCTATATTTTATATAAAAAAAATGTAAATGTAAACACATTTAAGCAAAAAAAACTTTAAAAAATTGTAACATTTTAGTAACAAATGTTACAAAAAATAAAATGTTAGTTTTTTTAAAAATATGCTTGCAGTTTTAAAATATTAAATATATAATAAATATACTATTGGAGTAGTATATTTATAAAGAATAGAATAATATAAAAATACTAAGGAGGAAATATAGGAAAATGCCAAAGAATGAAGAACTTGAAAAAGAAAATCTTAATAATGAATTAACAAGTAAAATACAAGTGGAAAGTAGTGAAAAAAGTCAATCTAATGTACAAAAAAGCAAAAAAAATGTTGAAGAGATAGCTCCGAATGAAAATGTTGTAATTGAAAAAATAAAAAGTTTTCTTTCTAAAATAATAGCAATGCAAGAAGAAGCTAAAGAAGAACTTGATACAAAAAAAGAAAGTAAAAATAATAAAGAAACAAAAAGTACATTAGTAAAAAAAGTGGCAGATGTTCCAAAATATATGCTTGAATATTATGATTTACCTTATAGATATAATGAGACTATTGTAAAAGTATTGGCCCAAACTCCAAAAAAATTATTTGTATATTGGGATATTGCAGATGCTGATCGCCAAAAATATATAGATACTTTTGGAAACGATTTTTTTAGTAAAACATATCCTGTATTACTATTATATAATGAAGATAAACAATATGTTAGAGAAATTCCAATAAATGATTATGCAAATAGTTGGTATATTGACATTGATGATCCTAAAACAAAATATATTATTCAATTAGGTAGAAAATTTATAGATGAACCTGTAATAGTTAACCAAAATACATTTAATGAAGAAAATATTATTTTACAATCAGATTATTTACCTTTTGCTTTCTCAAATATGATGGAAGCACCAAATGATCATGTATTATTAGAAACATTACCAGATTATATTTTGTTTAGAAATATAAAAACGAATGAAGAATCTCTTAAAGATTTAAGAGATTTAAGAAATGTATTCGGACAGAATTATGATGTGGAAGAATTTTATAAAACACACTATAAAGAAGAACTTACTGATGGAAGATTTGATATGGCAAATCCTTCTTCAAAGATTACAAGTTCATCATTTAAATAATATTAGTTTTTAGATTAATGTTATTAATCAATTGAAAGGAACTATTCGAATGAAAAATGTAAAAGGATATGTTAATTTTGTTTTACATGCTCATCTTCCATACATACATCATCCTGAAAGTGAAGATTATTTAGAAGAAGAATGGCTATATGAAGCTATATCTGAATGTTATATTCCATTACTTTTAAATTATAAAAAATTAGAAGATGAACATGTTAATTTTAGAATAACAATGACAATGACACCTCCACTTTTAAATATGTTAGATAATAAATTATTACAAGAAAGATACATAAAATATTTAGAAAAGCATATAGAGCTTTGTGAAAAAGAGGTTAAAAGAACTGTTTATAATGACAGAGTAAATAATTTATCAAAATATTATTTAGATAGGTATTCTAATGATTTACATGTATTTAGAGATGTTTATAAATGTAATTTAATAAATGCTTTTAAACATTTCCAAGATGCAGGATATTTGGAAATAATAACATGTGGAGCTACACATGGCTATTTTCCTATATTATATGTAAATGAAAAAACTGTAAGAGCTCAAATCGCTGTTGGAGTACAAACTTATGAGAAGTTTTTTGGCAGAAAACCTAGAGGAATTTGGCTTCCTGAATGTGGATATATACCAGAAGCAGATAAATATTTAAAGGAATTTGGAATAGAATATGCTATGGTTGAAACACATGGTGTATTATATGCAGATCCAACACCAATATATGGTACTTATGCACCTATAGTATCTCATGGTGGACTTGTTGCATTTGCAAGAGATTTAGAATCATCTAGACAGGTGTGGAGTTCTATAAATGGGTATCCTGGTGATTTTAATTACAGAGAATTTTATAGAGATATAGGGTATGACGAAGACTATGAATATATAAAACCATACATAGCACATAATGGTGCAAGAGTTAATACTGGAATCAAATATTATAGAATAACTGGAAAAGATTGTCCAAAAGATTATTATGATGTTCAGTGGGCAAAAGACTCTGCTGAAAGACAAGCTGGTCACTTTATGGATTGTAGAAAAGCTCAAATAGAACATTTATCAAGTTATATGGATGTTCCTCCTATAATTAATTGTCCATATGATGCTGAATTATATGGACATTGGTGGTATGAAGGTCCATATTGGTTATATATTTTATTTAAAAAAATATATTATGATGAATGTAATTTCGAATTAATTACACCTGGAGAATATATAGATAAATTTCCTAATATGCAAGTTTCTACTCCATGCCGTTCAAGTTGGGGAGCCAATGGTTATAGTGAAGTATGGCTTAATCAAACAAATGATTATGCTCATAGACATTTACATAAAGCAGGAGATAGAATGTGTGAGCTTGCTAATAGCTATCCTAATGAAGGAGATACTTTAAGAAGACAAGCATTAAATCAATGTGCAAGGGAGCTTTTACTTGCTCAAAGTAGTGATTGGCTATTTATAATAACTAATGGAACAATGGTTGAATATGCTCATAAAGCGATTAAAGATCATATAGGTAGATTTACTAAGTTGTATCATCAGATAAAAAAAGATAAAATAGATCCAAAATTTTTATTAGATGTATTTGAAAAAGACGATATTTTTCCTGAAATAGATTATATGATTTATAGTTAATGAAAGAAGGATGTTATGGAAGTATATGATAATGTAAATAATTTGGCAAAATCAATTAAAGAGTCAAAAGAATATAAAGAATATAAGGAAATTAAACAATTTCTAGAAACTATGCCAGAATTGAAAGCTAAGGTAGATGAGTTTGAAAAAATTCGTTATGAGGAGCAATTGCTTGCTATGCAAGGAGAAAAACAGTCTGAAGAAAAGTTAAAAAAACTACAAGAACTTTACCAAATTCTTGTTCAAAATCCTAAAGTTAAAGATTATTTTGATAAAGAAGTGAGATTTAATGTTTTAATAGCAGATGTTAATAAAATAATAGGTGAAGCTATTAAGGATGTTTTATAATAAAATATGAATTTGAATTAAAGCCTCCAATTTGGAGGCTTTATCTGATATTAGAATAACTATTGAATATAATAGTTCAATAGAAAATATGGAAAGGAAATTCAATAAATATGGAAAAAGTAAAGGAAAAAATCAGAGATAACTTTTTTGTTTTACTGATTTTTATATTAACAATATTAATTTTAACGATACCACTTATGCAAGAAAAACTAATATATGGTGATGACATGTGGTTTCATTTATTAAGAATTCAAAGTTTGTCAGATTCTTTAAAATGCAAAAGTTTTTTTGTTAAAATTAATGCAAGTATGGCAAATGGATTTGGATATGCTTCATCAATGTTTTATCCTGATTTATTTTTATATGTTCCAGCGGTATTAATTGCTTTTTTTAATTTAAATTTAGTATTAAGCTATAAGATATTTGTATTTTTTCTCTTAACATTAATGTTTGTTCTTTTTTACAAATCATTTTTATATATTTCGGATAATAAAAATATAGCATTATTTGGAACAGTATTTTTGATGCTATCTAAAGTAATGGTATTAAGTTTATATAGTAGATTTGCTTTAGGAGAGTTTATAGGATTTATATTTATTTTGCCAGCATTAGTAGGGATGTATGATTATATATATAAAGATTTTAGTAGACCACAATTTTTAATAATTGCTTTTATTGGATTAATTAATTCACATCTAATAACCGGATTAATAGTATTAATTTTTTGTTTACTGATTTTTATTATTAATATAAAAACTAGCATAAAAAATCCAAATAAATTATTGAAACTATTAGGTAGTACGGTTTTAGTATTATTAGTTGCAGCATATTTTTGGATGCCATTAACAGAACAATTATTACATCAAAAATTTTATTTATCAAATTCATGGACAGATGTTTCAAATGAAGAATATACAATTTATGATTTTTTTGCAAATCCTAAATATAGTATAGGATATTCAGTAATTATAAGTATACCTTTTTTATTATATGGTTTATTTTCCAAAAAAATAGAAAATCATGCTAAGAAATATTTTTATTATTTTATATTAATCACAACTTTACTTGTTTTATCACCAGTTTGGAATGTTTTTAGCAGTGGATTAAATATAATACAATTTAAATGGAGATTATTAGGTATAATTATTGATCTCTATATAATTTCATTAGTTATGGTAATGAAGGAATATTTAAAAGAATTTAATTCAGAAAAACAGAAACTAATATTACTAATTTCATTTTCTATATTAGCGTTTTTTACATTTGATAATTATAATAATTATTATGTAGGTAATTTAAAATATGATGAACAATATATTAAAGAAAATTTATATGTTAACACAGAATCAATAGGAGGAGGTTTTGAATATTTGCCTATTGAAGTTCAAAATCCTCTAGATATATTTCATAGTATTACTAATATTGCAACTATTAATGGAAAAGAAATAAAAGGAGAAAAATATCCAAATTTGATTTTTTCCTTAAATAATGCTCGGTATAGATGGAGACACAATTGAAATACCATATATTTATTATTATGGATATGTTGCAAGGCTTCAAAAAGATAATGGTGATACTATGCCATTAGAAGTATATAAGGGGGATAGTGGATTAGTAAATGTAAAAATTCCAAATGGATTAAAGGGAGAAATTTTTGTTATATATGGTAGAACTTTAGTTCAAAAAGTTTCTTTTGTGATTTCATTTTTTTCTACTCTTTTTTGTATTTATGTTTTTTGTAAAAAAAGCTATCATTTATTTGATTTTTAGTGTATAATATTGTCGAAAAGTTATAATTTGGGAGAAAAGGAATGAACAAAAAATGGGAAATTACTTATTGCAATGAAGAACTATCAAATAAAATTGCAGAAAAATATCAAATTTCAAGATTACTTTCTACAGTATTAGTAAATAAAAATATTATAGACGATGATAAAATTAGACTTTTTTTGGAACCTACAAGAAATGATTTTCATGATCCTTATTTAATGCCAGATATGGAAAAGGCCGTAAATAGAATACTCAAAGCAATTGAAAATAATGAAAAAACTATTATATATGGAGATTATGATGTAGATGGAATAACCAGTATTACAGTACTTACTAAGTTTTTAAAAGAAAGAGGATTAAAAGATATTGGATATTATATACCTAACCGTTTAGATGAAGGCTATGGGCTTAATAAAGAAGCAATAAAAAAAATAGCTGATAATGGTTATAAGCTAATTATAACTGTTGATTGCGGAATATCAGGTTTAGAAGAAGTTGATTATGCATATAGTTTAGGAATGGAAGTAATTGTCACAGATCATCATGAACCATTAGATAAACTCCCAAATGCATTAGCTGTTATTGATTGCAAAAGGAAAGACAATAAATATCCATTTAATAGTTTAGCTGGAGTTGGAGTAGCATTTAAGCTTTCACAAGCTATAGGAAAAAAAATAAATTTAGATGAAAAATCATATTTGAAATATTTAGACATTGTATGTATAGGGACTATATCAGATATCGTTCCTTTAATAGATGAAAATAGGGTGATTGCAAAACTAGGACTTAAACTTTTAGAACAAGCAAGATGGCCTGGAATTAGAGCACTAATGAATTCAGCAAATTTTAAAGATATTTCATCTACTACTATTTCTTTTGGAATAGCTCCTAGAATTAATGCTTGTGGGAGAATGGGACATGAACAAGATGCTTTAAATCTTTTTTTAACTGAAAATATAGTAAAGGCAAATGAAATAACTCAAAAATTAAATGAATATAACAGAAAAAGACAAGAAATTGAAAAAAAGATTTTTAATGAAGCAATAAAAAAAATAGATGAAGAAAAATTAGAAGATGCTATAATATTAGGTGGAGAAGAATGGCATCATGGTGTAATTGGAATTGTATCATCAAAAGTAACAGATTTATATAATAAACCTAGTATTTTAGTTTGTTTTGAAGGCGAAGAGGGAAAAGGCTCTGGAAGGAGTATTCCAGGATTTGATTTACATTCTGCTTTATGTGATACTAGTGAGTACTTAGAAAAATATGGTGGACATTCTATGGCTGTTGGACTTTCTTTAAAGAAAAAAAATTTTTTAAAATTTAAAAGTGAATTTTTAAAATTAGCTAAAAAATCAAATATTAAAGATTATGTACCTATTATAAAAATAGACAAAGAAATAACATTAAAAGATATAAATGTAAAAGATGTTGAACAGTTACAATTATTAGAACCATATGGAGAGTCTAATCCAGTTCCAATATTTTTATATAAAAATTTAAAAATAGATTCTATAAGAGCATTATCAGAAGGAAAACATTTAAAATTAACTTTAAAAGATAATAATACTATAATAAATGCAATAGGATTCAATATGGGAGAATATGCAGAAGAATATTTAATTGGGGACAAGATAGATGTAATCGGGAATTTAGAATTAAATAAATTTAATGGAATAACAAGTGTTCAAATAAACATGAAGGATATTAGAAAGTCATATTAAAAGGGGTAAAAAAATATGTCGGAAGCAAAGGAAGTTACAATTGATTATATAATAAATAAGCAAAAAGAAAATTATCCAAATTCGGATTCAGATTTAATTATGAAAGCATATGAATTTGCTAAAATTAATCATGGAAATCAACTTAGAAGGTCAGGTGAACCTTATATGATTCATCCTGTTAATGTAGCTGGAATTTTATCTGATTTAGGATTAGATGATGAAACAATTTGTGCAGCTCTACTTCATGATGTAGTAGAAGATACATCAGTTACACATGATGATTTAGTAAAAGAATTTGGACTACCTATTGCTGAAATGGTTGCAGGTGTTACTAAGCTTGGAACATTAAGATATACAACAATTGAAGAACAACAAGTAGAAAATTATAGAAAAATGTTTTTAGCAATGGGAAAAGATATTCGTGTTATTTTAATTAAACTAGCTGATAGATTACACAATATGAGAACACTAAAATACTTATCTAGAGATAGACAAATTGCTAATGCTAAGGAAACTCAAGATTTATATGCGCCTCTTGCTAATAGACTTGGTATGTATTCTTTAAAATGGGAGCTTGAAGACTTAAGTTTTAAATATTTGAATCCTGAAGAATATCATGAGATTGTTATTGGATTAGACAAAAAAAGAGAAGAAAGACTTAAATTTATTAACAAAATTCAAGAAGATTTAAGTGAAGAAATAAAAGCTCAAGGAATTAAAGCTGAAATTACAGGAAGAGCAAAACATTTATATAGTATATATAGAAAAATGCAAAGAGATAATAAAACTTTAGATCAAATATATGATTTATTTGCACTTAGAATACTAGTAGATAGTGTTAAAGATTGTTATGCGGCTCTTGGAATAGTACATGAGATGTATACACCAATGCCAGGTAGATTTAAGGATTATATTGCAGTTCCTAAAAATAATATGTATCAGTCTATACATACAACTCTTTTAGGACCAAAAGGTACACCTTTTGAAGTACAAATAAGAACATGGAAAATGCATAGAGTTGCCGAATTTGGTATTGCTGCGCATTGGGCTTATAAAGAAGCTAGTAATAAAGGAACTAAAGAAGTAGTTAAAGTTACTGATGATAAATTAGCATGGCTTCGTGAAACTTTGGAATGGCAAAAAAATACAGAAAATCCAGATGAATTCTTAAATACATTAAAAACAGAACTTTTTGAGGATGAGGTGTACATCTTTACACCAAAAGGAATGATTAAAGTATTACCTAAAGGAGCAACACCAATTGATTTCGCTTATAGTATTCATCAAGAAATTGGAAATAAAATGGTAGGATGTAAGATTAATAGCAAAATGATGCCTATAATAACACCACTTAGAAATGGCGATATTGTAGAGATAGTTACATCAGAACAATCTAAAGGACCTAGTCAAGACTGGCTTAAATTTGTAAAAAGCTCATCAGCTAAAACTAAAATTAATCAATGGTTTAAAAAGACTCAACGAAGTGAAAATATTGAAAGAGGTAAAGACCAGCTTGAAAAAGAAGTGAAAAAATTGGGAATCAAATATTCAGATTTAGTAAGACCAGAATGGTTACAAATTGCTTTAGATAGATATAAATTTCAAACACTAGATGATATGTATGCTAGTATGGGATTTGGTGGAATTTCTGTAAATAAAATAATCGCAAGATTATTAGAAGAATATAAAAAAGAACATGAAGATGAAGACTTTGAATCAAAAATCGAGGAATTATCTAAAGTTAAACCGTCGAGAGTTAAACCATCAAAAACAGGTGTTGTAGTAAAAGGAATTGATAATTGTTTAGTTAAACTTTCAAAATGTTGTAATCCACTTCCAGGTGATGAGATTATTGGATATATTACAAAAGGAAGAGGTGTTTCAGTCCATAGAACAGATTGCGTTAATGTAAAAGATTTATTAAATGAAGAAAGCAGAATGATAGATGTTTACTGGTTTGATGATGTAAATGGTTCATATAAAGTTGACATTGAGATTTTAGCAAATGATAGAAATGGATTATTGAAAGATATAATAAAACAAATTGAAAATGCTAAAGTAAGGCTTACGGGTGTAAATACAAGAACAACAAAGGAAAATATTGCAATTTTAGATGTATCAATTGAAGTAGAAAATAAAGACATATTAAATAAGTTATTATCTGCTTTTAGAAATGTTGAAAACGTTTATGACGTACAAAGAAAAAGAGGATAATAATTATTTTAAATTAAATATAAAATAGTAAAGTTACATATTATTGTTTATAAAGGTAGGGATGAAATACAAATGATTTTAAAAAGATTACAAGTAACAACTCCACAAGTTGGTTTAAAAACAAATTCATATATTGTATGTGATGAAGAATCTAAGGAAGCAATGGTTGTAGATCCGGGTGGGGAACCTGAGAGGATTGCAGAGACTTTAGATATTTTAGGCGCAAAATTAAAATATATTTTTATTACTCATTGTCATGCTGACCATATTGGTGGAATTGAGAAACTTAAGACTTTAAAAGGTGGAAAAATATTAATAAGTAGAGCAGATAGTGAAGGACTATATAATCCAGAAATAAATTTAGACTATTATATAGATACGAAAGTTGCAGAACTTGAAGCTGATTCTAGAGTTGATGATAATGATTTAATTCATATTGGTAATATTGAATTTAGAGTAATTGCAACACCAGGTCATACTAAAGGTGGATTATGTCTATATTCTGAAAAACATGGATTTGTTTTTACAGGTGATACATTATTTTCAGGAACTTGGGGAAGAACAGATTTACCTACTGGAAGTTTTCCAGAAATAATAGAGTCAATTACGGAAAGACTTATGCCGCTTCCGGATGATACAATAGTTTACCCAGGACATGGAAAAATAACAATGATTCAAGATGAAAGAAATATCTATTTAGAACTTAAACCGAAAGATTTTTAAACTTAAGGGACGTTCCTTAAAGTCCAAATTTTTGGACTAAAGGGACACTCCTTTAGAGTTAAAGAAATAATAGAATGGAGTGATGATGATGCTACAAAGACCAAAAGGGACAAAAGATTTGTTACCATCAGAAAGCTATATATGGCAAGATTTTGAAAGGAAAGTTAAAAGAATATTAGATAGTTATAATTTTAAGGAAATAAGAGTTCCAGTTTTTGAATATACAGAATTATTTCAAAGAGGAGTTGGTGAAACAACAGATGTAGTACAAAAAGAAATGTACACTTTTAATGATAAGGGCGGAAGGAGTATTACATTAAGACCAGAAGGAACTGCTGGTGTAATTAGAGCATATTTAGAAAATGGTATGTCAAGTAACCCATCACCAACAAAGCTTTGGTATAATATGGGCGTATATAGATATGAAAATGTTCAAAAAGGAAGACTAAGAGAATTTCATCAATTAGGGATAGAACTTATTGGTTCTAGTTCTTATCTTGCTGATGTTGAAACTATTTTAATAGGTAATAGTGTTATTAATGCATTAAATTTAGAAGATGTAGAACTTAATATAAATAGTATTGGGTGTCCAACATGCAGAGCTAAATATCAAAATGTGTTAAGAGAGTTTATTGGAAAGAACTTAGAAGAGTATTGTGACACTTGTAAAACAAGATTTGAGAAAAACCCAATGAGAATATTAGATTGTAAAGAAAGCAAATGTAAACAGCTGAATATTGGTGCTCCTAAGATGATTGATTATTTATGTGATGAATGTAAAGAACATTTTGAAAATGTAAAAATAACATTAGAAAAATTAAACATTAATTATAAAATTGATAGTTCTATTGTTAGAGGTTTAGATTATTATACTAAAACAGTTTTTGAATTTGTAAGTAAAAAAGATGGATTAACTGTAATTGGTGGAGGAAGATATGATGGATTAGTTGAAGAATTTGGTGGGATACATACACCTGCTGTTGGATTTGGAGCTGGAATTGAAAGGCTTATGGAATTATATTCAAATAATAATATTATAGTAAAAGATAATGTTCCAGATTTATATATTTTATCTTGTGGAGTAGAGGAAAATATTAAAACTATAGAATTATCTGAAAAACTTAGAAAAAGTGGATACATTATTGAAAAAGATGTTTTTGAAAGAAGCTTTAAATCTCAAATGAAATATGCTAATAAACTTAATTGTAAAAATCTAATTGTAATTGGAGAAGATGAAATAAAAACTAATAAAGCTAAAATAAAAAATATGGAAACAGGAGAAGAAAAAGAGATAGAACTAAATATTGAAACTATAAAACAGTGCTTATAATTGCTCGAAAATATACCTATATTATATAGGTATATTTTTTTTGTTAATTAATATAATTATTTAGACAAAGTGTAAAAAAATAGTTCAAAATTAGGAGCAGTTGATGATTAATTTAGCAGT
The DNA here is from genome assembly GCA_002449785.1 of Clostridiales bacterium UBA7001. GTDB lineage: Bacteria > Bacillota > Clostridia > TANB77 > CAG-508 > Scatovivens. The sequence goes on along the minus strand of DJXP01000045.1, from coordinate 1,307 downwards.
TGTTAGTATTAAAGATATTATAAAATTGTTAAAAAAAATAATTATTTTAGTTTTAATTATGTTTTTTATAATGAAATTTTTTCAAATTGTAAAAAACATTAATTATATGAATTTGATAAATAAATTCAACTATACTAAGTCCTCATACGCTAAAATATTTGATGATACTATATTACTTTCCAAATATAATAATGATTTAGAAAATATTAAGAAAAGTGGTAAAATTAGAAGATTACTAGAAAAGGAACTTTCTATGTTTAGCTTAGAAGAAGAGTTAATGGAAAAGGAAAATTTAGAAGAATTAACAGAATTTGATAATAGTACTCTTGAAATTGGGAAAAACACTAGTGAAAAAGACACTAATTTAGATAATTATAATAATGAAAAAAATGAAGCAATTCAAAATACAACGGAAAATATAATTAATGATTTACCTAATTTTGTAGATGGTAAGATTATATCTTTAAATAATAAAAAAGACACATTTACTAATATTTATAATAGTGTAAAAATTAAAAATGAGTCCTCTTATGAATTAACTGATGAAATGCTTATTCCAAATGTTGATTTTGAAAATAAAAAAGATATTATTATCTTTCATACACATACATGTGAAAGCTATACTCCAACTGCTGAAAATAATTATATTGCTTCTGGTAATTTTAGGACAATAGATTTAAATCATAGTGTTTCAAGAGTAGGTGATGAACTTACAAATTATTTAACTGGTTTTGGATTTAATGTTATACATAATAAGAGTTATCACGATTATCCAGCATATACAGGTTCATATTCTAGATCTTTATCAACTATTAGTGGAATATTACAATCTAATTCAGATACAGAATTTGTTATTGATTTACATAGAGATGCTTTAAGCAATAGTAACTATGGACCTACTGTTCAATTAGGAAATGAAACTGTTTCACAATTAATGTTTGTTATTGGAACTGATGGAGGAGGATTAGAACATCCAAATTGGCTTTATAACTTTAAACTTGCTATAAAGTTACAAGAAAAAGCAAATGAGATGTATCCAGGACTATTTAAACCGATTATATTAAGAAATTCTAGATATAATCAACATGTTACAAAAGGTGCATGTATTATTGAAGTTGGAGCAACAGGAAATACCATAGAACAATGTAATGGCAGTATGAAATATTTAGCAAATGTTATTAAGGAAGTTATGAAATAAAACTATAATCTATAGATTTTATTATTTGCAAAAGGCTATGTGTTTTATTTTCTCAAATATAATGCTAGTTCAAGCTAATTGTTATTAAAAATCTAAATTAATTTTATGG
>DJXP01000010.1 GCA_002449785.1 Clostridiales bacterium UBA7001 | reverse complement strand
TTTTATATGATACAATAAGAAAACTAATAAATGAATAAAATGTTCTTTTATTCACTTTGTGATTTTTAATTGACTGTAAATTGTAACATAAAAGAAGCTTACTATCTTATGATTTATTTCATAAAATAATAAGCTTCTTTTTATTTTCATGTCATTCTTCTAAAAATTATATCTTTCATCATACATTATAATATAATGAGAATTTCTAGCATATCACTATTAATCCAATATTTTAAAATCAACATTTATAGCTGCAAATTTTCCGGTTTCTTTATTTTTTGTAAATTCAGTTAATGATTTTGAAAGTGAATCTTCATTTTGTTTTAAGTCTGTTGTAAAATATATTTTATTATTATTAATTTCAATTTTATTTTTTATAATCTCTTTAAAAGTTTCTACCATATGTTTGTCATCTTCGCAAACTAAAATTAATTGTGGTCTATTTTCAAAGCCAGAATCAAATGGAACAAAATTATCAAAAAAGTCTTTATATAGTCTCATTCTTTCAGCAAATTTATTTTCCCAATCTTCTTCTCTTCTAACACATTCTAATATTAAGCTAATAGACTTTCCAGCTTTAGAAATAACTATTTCTCCATGACCTTTAAATGTTTTTCCACTCATTTTTGCTTTTATTGTAGTTTTTACATTATATTTACTGAAATTACTTGCTTTTCTTAAATAAGCAATAATTACCTGGTTTCCAGCTAGTCTTTTTTTCATTAAAGCAACTGGTTTGGTATTATCTGTAGGTTGCCATCTACATTCAACCTCTTTAGAAGTTAGTAAATACTTACCCATTTTTTCCATGCAATAAACTCTATATATTCCTTTTCCTTCTTCAGATGTAAAATAATATCTAGTTAATATTTTGCATTTTACTAGTTGTTCTAATTTATTATTCAATTTGTCTTGTGACTTTATTTCAACTCCCATATGAGTAAGTAATTGAAATATTTGTCTAGATGTTAAAAACTCAAATTCATTCACCAAATCTAATATTTTAAAATGAATGTCTGAAATATGACCTAAATTTATTTTTGTAACAATTTGATTTATAGATACATATCCATCTTTTCCATCAAATGTTTTTATTTCTCCTTCTCTAATAGCAAAAGGAGAAACGGTAGTTTTTATTTGTGAATCTTCTACCATTTTTTCAAATCCTCCTATTAATATTTATATTTATAAATAATAATTTATATTATTTTATACAATTAATAATTTAATTTTCTTTTTTTCTTTAATTATCTTTTTTATATAAACTTTTACTTTCTGTCCATATTCAAAGCCTTCTTTATATTCTGCCATACCAACTAAATTTGGTTTTAATTCAATAAAAATACCATTTTTAAATTTATCTGGCTCTTTAATAGTTCCTTCAACAACAGTTTTTTCTTCATATTCTTTAATGTTGTCTTCCCAATCACCTAAAAGCTCTTTATAAGATAATATAATTTTACCATTAATTTTATCAATTGATTTTATCATAACATCAATTTTTTGTCCAACACTAAATCTTTCATTTGGAGATTTTATTCTAGAAACAGATATATCTTCAATGTGAAGGAGGCCTACTACTCCTCCACCAATCTCAACAAATACTCCATATTTTCTAATATTTTTAACTATCCCCTTTACAACCATTCCTGGTTCTAACTCTTCTTTAATCCATGCTAAAACTTCATTTTGTACACTTTTTCTTGATAAAATAATTCTATTAGTATTACTTAATTCTTTAACTTTAAATTGTATAAAACTATTAACTTTATTTTTGCAAATACTAGGATTACAAAAACCTAATTCATCAATGTTTATTCCTTCTAATTCATTTCTAGGAACAATTCCCTCTAAATCTTTACCGAGTTTAATATGTAAATTAAAATCTGAATCACAGTTTCTAACTAATCCTTGCAGTATTCTTCCATTTTCATAAGCTTCTTTTATAGATATGCTATCACATTCATCTACAATATTATCCCATCCTTCTGGTAAGTATTTTTCATTTATCATAATTATCTCCTCTTTTGTACATTTAATTTCTCATTTGTAAATACTTATTAATAATGATTATTAATTTAATAAATTGTTTTTTTCACTTTCTGTTAAATATCTCCATGTTCCAATCTTTAAATCTTTTACACCAATATTTCCAATTTTTGCTCTATGTAAAGCTAATACTTTTTTGCCAATTGCTTCACACATTTTTCGAACTTGTCTATTTTTTCCTTCGTGAATTGTTATTTCAATTCTGGATAAATTTTTTTCTGAATCTATTTTTAAAATTCTTGCCTTTGCTGGTTTGGTAATATAATTATTATCTATTTTTACTCCATCTCTTAACTGTGCTATATCAGCATCAGTTATAATACCTTTTATTGTAACTGTGTATGTTTTTGTAATTTCATGTTTAGGATGTGTAACTTTATATACAAAATCCCCATCATTAGTTAATATTAGTGCTCCAGATGTATACATATCAAGTCTTCCAACAGGAACAACTCTTTCTTTTATACCAATTAGCTCTAATACAAATGGTCTGTCAAATTGTTCTTTTGCTGTTGTAACATATCCAATAGGCTTATTAAGTAAAATATATATTTTTTTATCCTGCAACTTTATAATTTTTCCTTTATACTTTATTTCATCTTTTTCAGGATCTATTTTTTGACCTAAATGAGCAATTTCACCATTTACTAATACTTCTTTATTTTCAATTAAAACTTCGCATTTTCTTCGAGATGCAATTCCAGCATCTGCTAAAAACTTTTGAAGTCTAATGCTATTTTCCATTCAATTCTCCAATTTTATTTTTTTCTTAAATCTTCTATTATTTTCTCAAAATATTCAGGTAATTTTGCCTTTAAAATAAGTTTTTCATTTGTTATAGGATGCTTAAATTCTAATTTTTGGCTATGCAAACATTGCCCCTCAACTCCAAATGGATTCTTACCATTTGAATATACTGAATCTCCAACTATCGGATATCCAATTTGAGATAAATGAACTCTAATTTGATGAGTTCTTCCTGTTTCAATATTTACCTCAAGTAATGTAAATCCAGCAAATCTTTCTAAAACTTTAAAATGAGTAACAGCATTTTTTCCATTTTTAGATACTGCCATTTTGGTTCTGTCAGATAGGCTTCGTGAAATTGGCATATTAATTGTTGCTTCATTTTCTTTAACATTTCCTCTAACTAATGCAATATATGTTTTTTTTATTTCATGATTTTTTAATGCTTCACTTAATATAATATGTGCTTTATCATTTTTAGCTATTATTAATAAACCTGAAGTATCTTTATCAATTCTATGTACTATACCTGGTCTAATTTCTCCGCCGATTCCAGAAAGTCTTTCTTTACAATGATACATAATTGCATTTACTAAAGTCCCATCTGGATTACCATTTCCCGGATGGACAACTAATCCTTTTTGTTTATTAATTACTAATATATCATCATCTTCATAAATTATATCTAATGGTATGTTTTCTTCTTTAATTTCGATTCTTTGAGGTTCTTTTATATTCACTATGATTCTATCATTTAAACATAATTTATATGATGCTTTTGAAACCTTTCCATTTACTAATACACTACCTTCTTCAATTAGCCTTTGAACAGTAGCTCTTGAAATATCTTCATATTTTTCACTAATAGCCTTATCAATTCTTATTCCTTCATTCTTTTCATCAACTATGAATTCTCTATTATCCAATATTTTCTCCATACTCTAATTAATTTTATCAAATTTTCCTTTAGTTATATCCTTTGTAAAAATTATTTTAAGTAAGTAAACTGGAAGCACCAACATTCTAATTATTCTAGATGGCTGAAGTAATAATCTCCAAAGCCATTCCATGCCTATTTTTTGAATAAATTTCGGTGCTCTTTTTATTTTTCCAGATTCATAATCAAAAGTTCCCCCTTGACCGTGCAGCAATATCTACTTTTAGTCTGCTTCTATTTTTATAAATCCATTTTTCTTGAAGTGGTGCACCCATTGCCACAAATAAAACATTAGGTTTTAAACTATTTATTTCATCTATTACTTTAGACTCACTGTCTTTATCGAAATACCCCTCATGATATCCAACAATATTAACATTTGGATATATTTTTTTTACATTTTCTGAAGCAAGTTTTGGTACATCACCTTTACCACCTAAAAAGTAAAATGTCCACCCTTCTTTTTCTCCTACTTCCAAAATTTTTCTAAAATAGGCTTGTCCTGGTATTCTTTGTTTAAATGGTTTTTTCTGTATTTTCCCAGCTATAATAACACCTACACTATCAGGAGTAGCTAGACTCGCTTCATTTAAAATGTTGTAAAATTCTTCATCCTTTTGAGCCATCATAATAAACTCAGTATTTGGTGCTACTACTATTTCGCATCTTTTATTACTATTTTCTATTAACTTTTTTGTTATTTCTCCTGCTTCATTAATATCTATATTGTCAATATTAATTCCCAAGATTCTCACTATATTACGCAATTTGGCACCTCTAAATAATATCAAAAGTATTAATCATCTAATTTTTCTTTGTATAATCAATTAAAAATACAATTAAAAATCCCCAACCCAATACTATACATATATCTGCAAAATTAAAATTAGGTATTTTATATATTTTAATAAAATCAATTACAAAACCCCTAAATATTCTATCAATCAAATTGCTTATTCCACCTGCAATTACAAGAGAAAGTGCAATTGTTGTTTTATTATCTATTCTTTCAATTTGATTTTTTACAAAATTTAATACTATTAATAAAACAAAAATTGTTAAAAATATATTTTTTATGTTTCCATCATTAAATCCAAAAGCCATTCCAGTATTATGAACTATTTCTAATCCCAAAAAGTCATTTCCAATAGGGTCTGTAAGTGATTTAATAGCTATTATTTTAATGAATTGATCAATAATAATTAAACATATTGTAATAATTATCAACATTTTTTTTGTTTTATTTTTCATTGTTATCCTTTCTAAATTAAAATAATAATTATTTTAATTATCAAGATTCTTCATTTGTAATTAGTCTTTCAAATATTACGAAATTTCCTTTACTATATAAAAGCTTATAGTCTGAATCGCTCTTAAGTATCATTGCTAATTTTGAATTCTCATATAATATAATATGTGTAACACCATATTCTTCAAATTTAGTTTTATAATTAACTCCTAAACCTGCTATATTTAAAGCATCTGAAAAAATATCTCTACCATCTATACCATTTACTATATCTTCATTAAATTCTGGTGAATATAAGTCACATCTAGAGTCTATAAATACAGGTATTCCTCTAAATAATAAATAACTTCCATAATTATATTCATTATATAATTTAATTTTTGAAACATCTAAATTTGCCAAAATCCAGTCTGATGCTTCTACTGGATAAGAAGAAGTATCTATATATTCATCTCTAATATGAGGCTTTATAACATTTGTTGATAAAATAATGAAACAACAAATAATAATAATTGCTCCAAACCATTCTGAAAAGAATTTTTCAATTTTTATAAATGTTTCTTTATCATATTTTTCTACCATATCGGATATCAAGTTTGCTAAAATCGGCATACAAAATATAGCAAACATTGATACCTGTCTTCTAGAATTAAATGCCAAAAATGTAATTCCACCAAACATAAATAAGTCATGAAGTTTAATTTTTGTATCTGTAAAAACTAAAATCATTAAAAATACTATTAATACTACTGCAAATTCCTTATTTTCGATTAATGTTAGTGGTAAATGCTCATTTATAGAATCTGTTGTATTTCCTTTTATTGTTTTATATAAATAAGTATAAGCTCCATTTCCTGCTGGATTTACTAATCCGGTTAATGATGCTATTAACATTACTGAAATAAGAAGCAATACTGCATGATTTTTAACAGATTTAATCCTATATGGTTTATTCCTTATTTCTTTAATTTTTTCTTTTCTTTTTGGAATAGCTTGCTCTATTTTTATAAGTTTATTTTCAATTTTTTGTATTGTTTCTTCTTTTTTACTTAATTTTTTTCTAATTTTTAATACTAAAGAGAAAATCTTTAAATCTAAGACTAAATCTTCTACAGCTAATAAAAAATATTCGCCTATATATGGTAAAAACAATATAAAATAAAATGGAAAAACAGCACAGTGTAAATTTGCAATTAATAATGGAATTATAAGAAGTATTATTTCATATTTTATTTTTGTAGTCTCAAGAAATTTTTCTATAAAATATACTGTCCATATAAATAAAATAAATGTTACAAGTTGAGCTCTTGCTGCAATAAAATTTCTAATTAAATACATCGCACAAATAGTAACTATAAATGAAATAACACTATTTTTAGATTTTTTATTTGATAATATATATATAGATATGCCTAAAATAGCACTAAATACCATAGTTGATATATATACACCTTTTTGTCCACCTATATTGTAAATTATAAACATCCCCAAATCATATAACCAATGTGGATAAGTATATGGAAGTTCATGCCATGAATATAAATCTTCTGTTAAATTAAATACTCCATTATTATATATATATTCCCCTATTTTTAATGTATAAAAAGTATCATTCTGTAATACTTTAGGTGCTAAAGCTATACAATACATTGCAATGCAAATAACTGCAATTATATGAAAAATTATATTATTCTTTTTTGAGATATTTATAATCTTATTATTATCTTCATTTATTTCATTACTGATATTATTTTCTTCGTTTTTAATATTAGTATTATCTTCTGATTCAAATTCAACTTCCTTTTCCATTTTAATCCTTTCAAATAAATACAAAATAAATTAACTATTTTGCCTACTAAATTCAATTATTTTCCTAAAATATATATATACTAAAATTAATAAAAAATCAAGGTAAATTATATAAAAAACAAGACCAAGAATTTCTACGCAACTTATGTTGCTAGAAATTCTAACTCTTCCATAACTATCTTCTAAGGAAACTCACCACTATCGCGGATGACTTTCCTAAGAATATAAAAAAACACCCACATACTAACTTTAATTAGCACGCAGGTATTATACTTTATATGATTTGCTAAAATCTATATCTAATTTAAAAACTAAACAACTTCTTCTTGATTAACATTTTCTTCTTCATTTTCTTCTTCATTATTTGTAATTTCCATACTTGCAATTGAAACTTCATATGCTACTCTTGTTTCAACAGTTCCATCTTCATGTTTTTTCTCATAATTTCTAGATTGAACTCTTCCGGTAATTTTTACTTCTGTTCCAACTTCCATATTTTGGCAAAATCTTGCATTACGTCCCCAAGCTATACTAGGTATGTAGTCTGATTTATTATATGCTCTATTTACTGCTAATAATATATCTGCAATTTCTCTTCCAAATGGTGTTTGTCTGTAAATAGGTTTTTTGCAAATATAACCTATTAATACAACTTCATTTGTTACTTCATTAGCATTTTCTTCTTCGCTTTCTTCTACTGGAACAATTTCTTTTGCAAAAACAGTTAAAATTAGTCTGTTTCTTTCATTTTCATAATTATTGTAAGATCTAAATTGTCCTTCAACTCTAAGTTTTTTTCCTATTTCTAATTCTATATTTGTTAATAATCTCTCAGATACTGTGATAGGAATAATATCTACTGTAGAGCTAAGTCTTACAACCTCTAGATCAAAAACATAGAACTTTTCTCCGTAAATCTCATGGCTGTAGCTTTTATCACTTACTACTTTCCCTATTAATACTAAGTGATTGTTTTCTGAATAATTTGTATTCAATTTTAATTCCTCCTTAAAATTTATCTATTGTATTCTTCACATAATGCGTATATCAACTAATTTCTCTTAAAAACAATTTAAGTATAGCACATTTTTTCCTCTTTGTCTACATAAAATTGCTATTTTTTTGTATTTTTTACATTTTTTATTTATTTTTTATCCACAAAAAGCTAATTAAATCAAAGAAAACAAGTAAACCTATTATCGGTAACCTTGTGATTTTTATGTAAATTTGCAATACTTTTTCCTATATAATCATATTATTATTTATTTATATAATTCTTATAAATATATTAACCTTTTTAAAAGTATAATCATAAATTTAATTAAAGGCAATATTTAACATTGCACTTATCTAAAATCTGTTAGAAAGGAATTTTTAAAATGGAGTTTGATAAAAAAGTTATTGTTGATGTTCAAGGATTTATTGAGTCTGGAAAACAATACGATTTAGACTTACAATTACCTGAAGATGAAAGAAATGTTGTATATGGAATAATAAAAGATAGCAAAGGAAAACCTGTAAAAGATGCTGTTGTTAAACTAGTTGAAGTTTGTTTTGATGAAAGAAAACCTGTATCACACACATTTACAGATAAAGAGGGTGAATTTGTATTCGGCCCACTTTGCCCAAATAAGTCATATAGTATACAAATTTGGGTAAATAGAGTTAAACATGTAAAAATATGTAAATCATGTGATAAAGAAGGTTCTTGTTTAAAAGGTATTGATTTACACTGTGAAAAAGATGAAAAAATTGAAAATGAAGAATATCCTGAAAATTAATCTAAATAATATCATTCAGTCAGTTTTATTTGGCTGAATGATATTATTATATTATATAACATTTCTCATTTTTTTAAAAAAATGCTTTCCTTTTCTCATCATTTTTTTCTTGTTATCATCTAGCCCTTCAGAATACATAAGCATTGTTCCTGCAGTAATAATACTACCAATCATAACTCCTTTTACAAAATTCATATTTTCCTCCTTGTTTAAAAATAATATGTTATACATATATATTTTAAACTTTTAGGCATTAAATTATTCACAATTTTCATCTTTTATAAAATATTTTGTACCAACCATTTTATCTGGTAAATATTGTTGCTCAACTATATGTCCCGGATAATCATGAGGATATTTATATCCTACGCTATAACCAAATTGTTCCATGCCTTCAGCAGGTGCATTTCTAATATGCATTGGAATTGTTCCAGTATCTCTACTTGCAACATCCTCTAAAGCTTTATTTATTGCTAAATATGATGCATTAGATTTTTTTGAATTTGCAACATAAATAGCTGCTTCAGATAAAATTATTCTTGCTTCAGGCATACCTACCATTGATACTGCCTGCATAGCTGAAGTTGCAACAACTAAAGCATTTGGGTTAGCTAATCCAACATCTTCAGAGGCTGCTATAACTATTCTTCTAGCTAAAAATACAGGATCTTCTCCTCCATTTATTGCTCTTGCTAAATAAAAAACTGTTGCATCTGGGTCACTTCCTCTCATTGACTTTATAAATGCACTTATATTATCATAATGACTATCACCTGTTTTATCAAATAATGCTTTTCTTTTATTTAAACATTCACTAGCTATTTCATTTGTAATTTCTATTATTCCATTAGAATTCATTTTCGTAGTTAAAACAGCGACTTCCAAACCGTTTAAAGCTGTTCTAACATCTCCATTTGAAACATCTGCAATTGTTTCAATAGTTTCCTCAGATATTTTTATATTAAATGTTCCAAGCCCTTCTTTATTTGTTAATGCATTTTTTATAATTTTTACAATTTCTTCTTTTTTTAATGGTTCTAATTTTACAACCATAGATCTAGAAATTAACGCTTTATTCACTTCAAAATAAGGATTTTCAGTAGTTGCTCCTATTAAAATTACAGTTCCGTCTTCAACAAATGGTAATAATGCATCTTGTTGAAGTTTATTAAATCTATGTATTTCGTCTATAAATAATATACATTTTCCACTCGGATTTAAAAGAGGGTTATCTGCTTCTTCAATTGCTCTTTTTATATCAGCTACTCCTGAAGTTACTGCATTTATTCTTTTAAAACTATATTTTGTTGTTTCACTTATTACTTTTGCAAGTGAAGTTTTCCCACATCCTGGTGGTCCCCAAAGAATCAAACTAGATAGCCTATCAGCTTTAATTGTTCGATATAATAGTTTATCTTTACCTAATACTTGTTCTTGACCTATATATTCTTCAAGATTTTTAGGTCTCATTCTATATGCCAATGGTTTATTTATATCCATAATAATTTACCTATTTTATTACTTAGAAAGTAAACTTAATCCTTTCTTAATTAATTCTTCAACACTAACATTAGTATTTGCAATTTTATCAAATGCCTTTTCAATTTCCTTTTTATTATAACCTAAAATTTGAAGTGCTTGCATTGCTTCTTTTGCATTTATTGAATGCTCAATTTCTTTTGTTATTTCTTCCTTTCCTTTTTGAACCATTAGTTCTGTTTCTTCTTTCTTTAGTTTGTCCTGAAGTTCTAATATTATTCTAGCAGCAGATTTTGGACCAATTCCAGGTATCTTTTTTAGTGAATCTACATCATTTGAAAGAACTGCAAGTGCAAAACTTGATGGAGAAATATTAGAAAGCATTGTTATAGCAGATTTTGCTCCAATTCCACTCACTTGTAATAATAATTCAAACATTCTAAGTTCTTCATTTGTTAAAAATCCATATAAACTTATATCATCTTCTCTAACATGATAATGTGTATGAACCTTAACTTTTTCTCCAATTTCACCAATAGAATTAATTGAACTTTCTGACATGAAAATTTTATATCCAACTCCCATCACATCAATAACTACATAATTACTTGATTTTTCTTCTAAACTTCCTTTAATATATGCAAACATTATTATCTCCTTACCAAACATATTTTTGCTACATTTTATCATAAATAAAAAATATTTCAAGATTTTTTTACATTTTATTCTATAAAGAAAAAAGCTTCAATTTGAAGCTTTTTCTCTTTAATTAGTATTGTTATTAAATTTATTCCTATAATAATCTAGCATTTGATTTAGCTGACTATCTGTTAAGTCCTTAATTTTCAGTTCTTTAGATTTAACTCTTTGAGCTAAAACTACTATAAATGGGTTTATTTCAACTTTAATACTTTCAAGAAAACTATTAGTATTTTTTCTTACATTTTCTTCATAATTATTGTCTTCAATTTCCTTATTTTTTGAAAAAATTTCATTAATCATATAAATTTCATCTCCTATTTTGTATTTCCATTTAGTCCATATTCTTCTCTTAATGCTTCTATATTTATTTCTCCTTTTTGATAAGCTGTAACTTTCTTTATAGCATCTCTTAATTGAACTGTATCTTTTTCTTTCTCTATTGGTTCTAACTTTTCATAAGGTACTCCAAGAGGTCCGTCCTTTTCCCATGGATTACGCTCTAACCATTTATCATGAACTATAGCAGATAATTCTTGTAAAACTTCTTCTGTTAATTCCTGTCCAGCCATCATCTTTCCATAAACCAAATCTATTGCTACTTTGGCAGCTTTTAAATTTTCTCCTTGCCAATCTTCAGGTAATTCAGCAAATGCTGTATTAGCAATATCAACTGTATCTGTTCCATTCTTAGCAATCCAATCTTGATCTTTAGTTTTTTTCATTCTTGGCGCAATCGTTCCGTCTTCTAAAGTATTGTTTTTAGCATATCCTTTACGCCATGTTTCATGAAGGTCTGCGCCTAGCGAATATGCTAATGCTTCTCTTACATCTTTTCCCTTTGCTAATTCTTCTTTTTCCATTAATTGTGCTAACTCTTTTTCTTTTGCTATTCTTTCTGCTCCTATCCCTTCTTCTAATCCTTCGTTTATTTGCATTTTTATTATATGTTTTTTCATCTCTGACATTGCCTCAGACATTCCAAGAACTATTCTTCTATTTATATCAAACCTTTTTCTCCAATCATGTGGTTCATCATCTCTATCCAAAAAAATATGAGATGAATCAATAAAATCTATCATTTCTTTTGTTTCTTCTATACTTAATCCATTTTTCAAACCATATATTTTAGCATAATCGCCTAAAGTCTTTCTTGATTCTTCTTTTTGCATGTAAAAATCTAATATTTCTTTATTCTCATCATTACTTGTGTTATTTGTTCCATATACACTAATATGATCTCTAATAATGTGAATAGCTTCAATCATCCCACGAACTATTCTTGACCTATCGTCCCATTGTTCAATTTCACCATTTTTATCTGCAAAAGCATTGGATGTATTAATTGTTTTTAATAATACTTCAATTTCATCAGAGCTCAAAAATCTTTCATTCCCTATTTTTTTTGCATATTCTTCTAAATTCATTTGCATTCTCCCTTCTTATATTAAATTATAAATATATTTTTATATAGTCATCAAATTTATAATCTATCAATAATTATAATTTAAATTCTAATATTAGTCTCCATATTCTGAATATTCTTCTGAAAGATCTGCAATTGTATTCATCAAATCTGGAAATACTACATCAACCATATCTTTATCTTGGCTTTTAACTTGCCATTGATTATTTTCTTTTACCAAATTAAATGTTACATCATTTGTTGTTATAGGTATTTCACTTGATACAACTTGTTCTTCCAAATATTTTTGTAACTCTTCTTGCATTTTTCCATTATCACTTTTAGTTGTTGAAAGTGCTTGAGTTATTGCTAGCTTGATTGCTCTTGTAAAATAATTTCTAAATATTTCACCTGAATTTTTATTAGATATTTTTGCTGTAACAGTAGCATTGTTATTTTCAACATTTACACTTGTTATTTCATAATTTAAAGTATTTAAAAACATTTTAAATATATAATCATCATCTATATCTTCATCTTCTACTATAGATGTATCTTCATCATTTTCACTTTCATCCATGTTCTCATCATCATCTTCTTCTGCAACACTATCATCTGAATCCATTTCATTATCTTCATCTTCTAGTTCTATTTCTTCATCAACATCTTCTGAATTAATTAATAAATTACTATAAGACAAATATTTTTCCAATGCTTCATCATCACCAATCTTAATTCTATTTAACTCATATACAACTTGTGCAGAAGCTAGTGTTTCATCTAATTTTTTCCTTTTATTTGAAAACACTGAAAACGCTATTATAATAGCAATAACAACCAATAAGAAAAATAATAATATAGTAATAACTTTTACTTTGAATCCTTTTTTTTCAGGTTCTCCACCACCTACAGGCGTAAATTTTTCATCTTCCATTTGTACACCAATTAGCCATTTCGCTAATTTTATCCTTTCTGCTTACAAAAGTAAGCTACAAATTATTACATTTATTTTATCAAATAATATTTTTTTCTACAATATATTTTGCAATTTTTATTAAAATAGTAATATCTAATTAAAGAGTGTCCCTATAGTTCAAATTCTTGGACTCTAAGGAACGTCCCCCAAGTTCGCCAAGCTCATTCCTATGCATTTCATATAAAATAATGCTTGTAGCAACACCTGCATTTAAGCTTTCTGTTTTACCAAGCATTGGTATTTTTATTCTTTCATCAGCTTCACTTAAAATTTCTTTTGAAACACCATTTGCTTCATTTCCAATCACTATTGCGGATTTTTTGTAATCAACACAATATATGCTTTTCTCTGCTTTTAAATCTGTTGCATATACTTTTATTTTATGTTTTTTCATTTCCTTAATAGTTTTTACTAAATCATCTGTTTCAACTATTTTTACTCTGAATATTGCACCCATAGTAGCTCTAACAACTTTAGGATTATATACATCACTACTTCCCTTTGAAATAATTAATTGTTTCATATTTAAACTATCACAGGTTCTTATAATAGTTCCCATATTCCCTGGATCTTGAATATTATCTAACAATAAAAAGTATTTTGGAGAAAAATCAATTTTATTATCTTCCTTTTTATCTTTTTCTATAATAGCCATTATCCCTTGTGGATTTGAAACATCTGAAAGTGATAAAAATATTTTTTCTGAAACATAAATACAATTCATTTTTGCTACTTCATACATTAATTCATTTGGAAAAGCAGACTGATTTTTACAGTCTTCACAAATAATAATTGATTTAATTTTTGCATTTTCTTCAATGGCTTCCTCAATTATTTTTATTCCTTCAATTATAAATTCATTATATTCTTCTCTATACTTTTTTTCTTTTAACTTTTTAACATGTTTTACAAATTCGTTATCTTTACTTGTAATAATCATAATTTTCCTTTCTGTCCCAATCAAGATATGGTCCCGATGGCCCTTAAAAAATCTTTGCACTCTTCTAAAATCTTTTTCATATCTTTAATTTTAAAAGTAATATATGGTTCTTTTGATGGTGAAAATCTTATTCTATTTCTAAATGTTTTCATTAATTTATCTACAACCCCAAAATCAAATTTAGTACTGTCAAAATAGAAAACTATATTCTCTTTTTTCTGTGATATCTTTAATATATTTTTTTCCCTAGCTAAGTTTTTTATTCTTGCAATATCTAATAAATTTTCTACTTCATAACTCATTGGCCCGAATCTGTCTATAATTTCATCTGTGATATTTTGAATATCTTCTTCATTTTTACATAAAGCTATATTTTGATATACTTCAATTTTTTGACTTGAATTTTCTATATATTCATTAGGAATATAACTTGTAACATCCAAATCTATGCTAACATCTACTTCTTCAATTATTTCTTCACCTTTAATCTCTTTTACAACTTGATCTAAGATTGTGCAATACATATCATATCCTATTTGCTCCATATGTCCATGTTGAATTTCTCCCATAAGACTTCCTGCGCCACGAATTTCTAAATCTCTCATAGCTATTTTAAATCCTGAACCAAATTCTGTAAATTCCTTAATTGCTTTCAATCTCTTATCTGCTACCTCTGTAAGCATTTTATCTCTTTTATAAGTAATATAAGCATATGCTTGCTTATCTGATCTTCCAACTCTTCCCCTTATTTGATAAAGTTGTGCGAGTCCTAGTCTATCTGCATTTTCAACGATTATTGTATTTGCATTTGGTATATCTATTCCAGATTCTAATATTGTAGTACATACTAAAACATTGCTTTTTCCATCAACAAAATCCTGCATTATTTGTTCTAACTGATTTCCAGTCATTTTTCCATGTGCATATACTACTCTTGCTTCTTCAACTAAATCATTTATTTCATTTGCTTTTCCTTCTATGCCTTCAACATTATTATACAAATAGAAAACTTGCCCACCTCTTTCTAGTTCTTTTGTTATAGCTTCTTTAACTACTTCTTTATCATATTCTAATACATATGTTTGAACAGGCTTTCTATTTTGTGGGGGTTCATATATAACAGACATATCTCTCATGCCAACAATAGACATATGAAGAGTTCTTGGAATTGGTGTTGCTGTCATAGTTAAAACATCTACACTATTTTTAAGTTCCTTTATTTTTTCTTTTGCTTTTACCCCAAATCTATGTTCCTCATCTACTATTAATAAGCCTAAATTTTTAAATTTTACATCTTTGCTTAAAACTCTATGTGTTCCAATTAAAATATCTGTCTCACCAATTTCTAAGTTTTTTAATATTTTTTCTTGTTCTTTTTTAGTTCTAAATCTATTTAAAAGCTCTATTCCAATTGGATATTCTTTCATTCTATTTTTAAATTCTTCATACTGCTGATTTGCTAAAACTGTTGTAGGTGCTAGGTATACAACTTGTTTCTGATCCATAACAGCTTTAAATGCTGCACGTAGTGCCACTTCCGTCTTTCCATATCCAACATCTCCACATAGTAATCTATCCATCGGTTTAGGCTTTTCCATATCTTTTTTTACTTCATCTATACATCTTAGCTGGTCATTTGTTTCTACATATTCGAAACTCTCTTCAAACTCTTTTTGCCAAGCTGTATCTTTTGAAAAAGCATATCCTTCAATTTTTTGTCTTTTAGCATAAAGTCTTATTAATTCTTCTGCAACTTCTCTTAAATTATTCTTAACTCTAGCCTTAGTTTTATCCCATTCTTTTGAGCCAAGCCTATTTAATCTTGGTGCTATTTTTTCTGGACCAACATATTTTCTAATATTATCTAATGAATCTGTTGGTATATATAAAACATCATCATCTTTATATTTTAATTTAATATAGTCTTTGGTTATACCATCTGCTTTAATAGTATTTACACCTAAATATTGTCCAATACCATGTGTTTTATGAACAATATAATCTCCTTC
>DJXP01000018.1 GCA_002449785.1 Clostridiales bacterium UBA7001 | reverse complement strand
CCATAAAATTAATTAAGATTTTTTAAACAAAAATTACTTTCAAGGCGCATTATTTTTTCAAAAATTTTAAAATAACTAGCCTTACATTGAAAAAAATTGACTGTGAATTGTAACATTTTATTTGCATATCTCTATTCTATGAAGCTTTTTGACTTAACAGTCAAAAATTTCAAGAATAGAGTAAATCTGTAAGCCGGGTTCTGTTTAAAATAGTCATTTATCTAGGATATATATTGCTATATACCTCAAGCCACTCATGTGCTAAAAGAAAACGGCGAGCAGCCTTAACATTTCTTATACACAAGGTGTTGCTCCAGATAGGGTTTACACGAACAAAGAATATCACTATTCTTCCGGTAGGCTCTTACCCTGCCTTTTCACCCTTACCGCGTCGGAGCTTATTTCGTTATATAAAAAATGAGCATGCTCGTTTTGCAATATAACTAACTATGTTGCTCCTCCTAAAGTCCCACAAAGCAAGCTTTGCGAGAACTCAAGTTTTAACGTGGCGGTTATTTTCTGTTGCACTTTCCCTAAGGTCACCCTCGCTTGACGTTATCAAGTATCATTGCTCTATGGAGCCCGGACTTTCCTCTCGCAAATCCTTTCGAATTTTGCCAGCGACTATTCAATTTACTCTATTCGCAATTTATCTATTGCCACTCTGTAGTTGCAGGTGGTTTACTAGTTATATCATAAATAATAAATTCAATTTCATTTCCAAATCTAGTTTCTATTTCATTAACAATTGATTTGATTTTTTCAGTAGATACCTCTTTACCAATTTCACCAGGTCGACCAGTCATAAAATCATTTGTAACAAAAGTTCTTATCGCTATTGAATATTTTTTCTTAACACCTATTGGAATTAATACAGCGAATGTTTGACTAACTTTAGCCTCTTTTAAATTAGTTGTTACAATGCTATCAATTTCACGAAGTAAATCAATATTTTCATCTTCAATAGTCATATTGTAACAATTAATTTTGCTTTCAACTTTTTCTTTATTTAATATGTAACCTACTCTATTTATTGTAGGAATATTATCTGTAACTTCTTTAGCTTTATCAACTAATTCTCTCCAATTAAAATCAAATTTGTTACCGGAAAATAAACATAAATTTCTATAACTTCTTGCATCGCCTTGTACACCAACAGATTTAATTGGTAAAATTTTCCCTTTAAGACTTGTACCATTAAGTATTTCATCTAATTTTGCTACTTCTTCAGGAGTAATAACAGCTTCATCATTTTTATCATGGCAAATTAGTCTTATTGCTAAGCCTGGTCCTGGAAATGGTTGTCTTGATGCTATTTCTTCATCTAATCCTAAATTTCTAGCAACTCTTCTTACTTCATCTTTATGCCAATCACTATTTGTTTCAACTATTAATCCTTTTTTTCTAGCTTCTCTTACTATTGCAACATCATTATGATGTGTTTTTATTTTATGTGCAAATCCACTAATATCTGGGTTACCACTTTCAATTAAATCAGGTCTTAATGTACCTTGTGCTATAAACGTTTTTTCTTTATCTAGACCTAATCTTTCTATTACATTATTTGCAATTTGAATAAATATTTCTCCAATAATTCTTCTTTTCTTTTCAGGATCAACTGTTTTAGAAAGAGGGCCAATAGGACCTTCTTCTGTTTCAACTATTGTATGTAAAAAATAATCTTTTGCATTTTCTCTAATTAAATTTTTCATACCTAATTTTTTTAGATTTTCACAAACAATATCACTCTCATTTTTTCTCATGAAACCTGAATCTATATGGATAGCATATATATTATCTGGATTTAATGATTTTACAAGTAAAGCAGCAGTTACTGCAGAGTCCACACCTCCACTTACTAATACAATTATTTTATTATCTCCAACTTTTTCTTTTATCATATTAATAGAAGTTTGAATTCTGTCTTCAATTGCATAAACATCCTGATACTTAGCAACTTTTCTTATAAAATTCTCCAACATTTTCATACCATTTTCAGTTAAATCTACTTCTGGATGAAACTGAACACCATACATATTTCTTTCTATATCAGCAACACCAGCTATTTCTTCACCAGACTTAGCTATAACTTTAAAACCATTTGGACAAACTTTTACAGTATCACCATGACTCATTAAAACATATTGTTTTTCATCTAAGCCTTCAAATAGTGGAACTGTATTATCAATAATAATCTCATTTTGTCCATATTCTTTTTTTAAATTACTATCAACAGTGCCTCCAAAATGATCTGACATAAGTTGCATCCCATAACAAATTCCAAGCACAGGAACTCCAAGTTCAAAAACTTTCTCATCAAAATTTAATCTTTCAGATTCCCCTATATTATTAGGACCACCTGATAATATAATCGAACCATAATCTTTGAGTTTTTCTGATTTAACACTTATGGGAAAGATATCTGATTTTACTCCTAGCTCTCTTACTCTTCTGTCAATAACTTTTGTATATTGACCACCACAGTCAAGTATTGCTAATTTTTCCATTTTTATCTCCTTTTTATAACTTTTTATTTATTTTTTTCCAATTCACTATAAAATTCTTTATCTCTCATTTGAACTTCTCTACTAAAAAATCCCCATGATATAATATCTCTATATTTATAGCCTTCTTTGGTTAAAGTATATACATTTTTTTCTTTTTTAACAAGACCTTTTTCAATTAATTTTTCTAATTTATTAGAAAAAATATAATCATAATCAAATCCATATTTATTATGTACTTCATCTACGTCAAATCTATATAAATTTAATGTTAACATTCTTCTAATTCTTTCTTCATTATTTAAATAATAAATCTTTTTGGTTTTTAATGTATTAGAATTAATAGCCTCTATATACTCTTCTATTTGCTTTCCATCTGGCTTACTACTTCCACCTATAATATAATCTGCAACAGAATTATAACTTCTAGCACCAGCTCCAATTCCAAGTACAGGATAAGACTCAAATTGTAAGTCTTGCTGCTTATACCCACCATTTTTTCTAGTAAATCTAACATTAGTTTCTTGTTTAAATCCTGCATTAAGAATTATTTCTCTAGCTAATTCATACCATTCGTAAAAATCTTTATCAGGATTTTTCTTATAATTCTTATCTTTCCCAAATTTTGAATCTGGCCTTATTCTTAAATGATAAACACTTATTGTATTAGGTTCTAAAGAAGTTAAAATTTTAACAGATTCTATAAAATCTTCTTTTGATTGGCCAATAAAACCTGCAATTAAATCTGTACTTATATTTTTTACTTTTGCTTCTTTAAGTATGTTTATAGCTTTAAAGTTAATGTCTTCCTCATAAGATCTACCAAAATTGTTAATAACCTTCCCTTTAAATGATTGTATACCTATATTTATTCTAGTAATACCGTTTTTAACTAAAAAGCTAGTTCCTTCTATTCCAGCATTTACAATTGAATCTGGTGATGCTTCTATGCAAAACTCTTCACAAGTTTTTCTCCATTCTGGAAATAGTCTATCTAATGTCCCTACAATTTTTGTAATATTATCTTTTGTAATAAGCATTGGAGTACCACCGCCTAAAAAAATAGTTTTAATTTTTCTTTTTATTATAATATCTTTATATTGTTCTATCTGTTTGCACATTGCATCTATATATTTATTTTGAAAGTTCAAATCATTATTTGCGATAGAATATAAATTACAAAAACCACATTTATATTTGCAAAAAGGATAATGTAAATATAGGTTAATTACTTCACTAGAATACTTATCTTCATTTTTCCATATTTCATAAACATCAGCTATTTCATCTCTTTGAGCTGATCTTGTTGGATATGCATAAACATATGGTGGAATATCTTTATTTTCTAAATTTTCAAAGATATCATATTCTTTAAACTCCATAATTATTCCTCCTCATCCTTTATTACAGATATTTTAAATTTCACAGGATAATCAGCATCTGTACAACATACACTAACTTCTCCTTTTTTTTCCCAATATAAATCTGCATCATATTTTATACATGTAATCCATGGTAAAAGAGCAGACATAGCACCAATGCAAATTCCACCAGGAATATCCTGACCATCCATAGTCCATTTTTGTCCCTTTTTATAAAACATTTCACATCTAGGATCAACATCACTTACTACTTCTATTTGTATCTTGTTCATGTTCCCTTTTCCACCTACCTTCTTCAATATTTATTTTAACATTATCTATGTTTTCAATTTTTTGTACTTTATTAATTCCAAAATGCTTAACAGACTCTGAAGCACTTTTGGCAGACTCTAGAATTGCTTCTTTTACACTCTTCCCTATAGTAATCTGTGCAGCATATGTACCTGCAAATACGTCACCTGCTCCATCTGAACAAATTTCGGTAGCAGGTTTTACCGGAGCATATTTATAATATGTACCATCTTTTAAATAAGCTGTACCACCTTTAGCCCCAGATTTACTTATTATAACTTTTAAATTGGGAAATATTGAAAATAAAGTTGTTGCACTAACACCATTTATTAAGCCAAAATTTTTTAATACTGCTTCAATTTCTTCATCTGTACCAAAAAAAGTATCAACTCTTCTTAATAATTCATTTACTTTATTTGCTCTTTTTTGTATATGCACACATTTAGAATCAAGCATAATATTATCTGAATGTATACAAGAATCAAGAACTGCTTTTTGAAATATTGGATTTGCAGTTCCAAGTAATAAAGTCTTTGTCTGAAATTCCGGAACATCTGGGTTCCAATCATTATAATTTCCATAGTCTTTACCTATAACTTCAAATCCTTTTTCCTTTTCTCTTCCAAAAGTCTGTCTAAATGATTTTCCACCTCTTATTTTTATAATATCAAAACGAGGCACTCCAAACTCTCTATATTTTTTTGCTTTTTCTATTAGTTCATCATTTTCAGGCTCATCACCAACACATGTAATAACTGTTGTGGGTAGAATTCTTGCAGCAGAATATCCTGAATATATAGAGGCACCATTTAAAAAATTCTTGCTTTCTCTTTGTAAAAAATAAATATTATCAATATTAGAGCAACATCCTATTACTAATTTATTCACTTTAACATCCTTCCTTAAAAGCATTATAAAAATTGTTCAAATTTGTGAGGTTTTAGTTTTTTCTTCACATCATCAATTGAGCTACCTATAAAAACAGTATTATCAAAAAAATCACTTAAGTTGTTAATATAATTAGTATAGCCTATATCTTCTAAAGGCTGACCCATTATTTTACATGCTGTAAGATCTGTTACAACACAATTATTCCCTATTATAGCTGTTCGCAGTCTAGCATTATCTCCATGCCATGGACCATTTCCTTCCATTCCATCAAAACCATCTATTATACATAAATCTGGTTGAATATTTGAATATAAATTAAATAGATTTTTTCTAACAATCTCTCCACCAAGCTTAATGTTTTTGGCTGACTCTTTTGTAACAGGAAGCATTCCTCTCGCCTTCATTAAATAATATCCTATTTTATCATCTCTATCATATAGTCTTCTTTTATATAACTCCTTAATTTCATTTGGAACATTTTCACTTAAACCATGAAATTTAGGTCTATCATCTGGATGTAAAATTCCAACAAAATTTTTCATGGAAAGCGAAACACCAATGTTCGCATGTGTTTTAGGAACAGTTAAAGATATAACATAACTTGCATCAGTATATAATCTACTTATTCTAGCTTTACATTTATTGCCACATAAATCGTCAAATTCAATTTCTTTCCAATTTGTTTCATCTTTATCTATACTAAAAAGATTGACACCATATCTATCTGTAAGATCTTTTACTTTATATTTGTTAAAATATATGTCTGAAACATGAGAGCCCTCTGCAACATAGATTTCATTTTGTGGGAAACGATTTCTAAAATGTTTCAAGACAATTTCTAAAGCTTCAGGTGTAATAGATGCTAATAAATTATTTGCAGAAAGAAAATTAGGCTTTATAACAATTCTTCCTGAAACATCTGGAATATATGCATCAAAACTATGTAAAGATTCTTCTAAAATTTCTCTTCTACTATTTCCTTTAACAATAGAAACACAATAGCTCATAAATAACCCTTTCCAAATATAAGAAATTATACTATTTTATAATATTAATAATCTCATTCAAACTCTGTATTCTATATCTTTGCCCTAATTCGTTACCTTTATTTTCTCTATCTATTAAAATAGAAATTCCACCTATCTTATTAATACCATCTATATCTTTTTTTTCATCTCCAACATATATAAGCTCTTGTGGTTTACAAGAAAACATTTCTATCATTTTTTCAAAGCCTTTTTTATTAGGCTTTCTATATCCAACATTACAAGATGTAAGTTTTAAATCTATAAAATCTGATATTTCTTTAATATCATTTAATGAAAATTCATCATCCATTCCATACGCAACATCAGTATAAACTGCTGTTTTTATATTATTTTTCTTGCAATACTCTAATATCGAAAAAACATCATCATAAAGGAACGCTTCTCTTTGAAAGAATAAATAAAAAGATTTTTTTGAATCAAAAATCTTATTTTTATTTTCCTTCCATAAATCAAAAATTTCTCCAAATATTGTATTAGAAGATATTTCAATTTCTCTAGGATTAACTCTAGTATTATATTTTTCTAAAACTTGTTTAGCTTGCAAAAATCTATTATTATTATATTCTAAGTTATTTTCTTTGCACATAAATTTAATCGCATCCTCATATGATGCACTCCAATTCAACGGTTTATTATAATTAACTAATGTACCACCAATATCAAATCCAATAGCTTTTATATTCATAAAAATCTCCTTCATTTAACATAATTAGTATACTATAACATTGCAAAAAAATCAATGTTTTTCACATATTTTGTTACTATTTCTGATGAATATCTAATTGATTATATGGAACTTCAATTCCTTCATTTTCTAAAACTCTTAATATACATCCTAATGAAAACCTTCTAATCTTTAATTTTATTTCTGGATCGCACATTACTTTTATTAAATACTTTATATTAGAATCATCTAAACTATTTACACCAAGATATTCAGCATTTTTAACATCATCATTTGTTTTTATTTCATTAATTATTATATCTATAACATTCTCTGCTTTATCTATACTTAGTTCATAAGATAAAGGAATATTTATATAAATATCTTCAGAAACAACTTGTATTTTTTCAATATTTCTGTTTGCAATAGAAATAATATTGTTAGTAGATAAATCTTTTATTTTAGTAGTCTTTAATCCTATTACAATTGTCTTGCCTACTATTCCATCATAACTTACAACATCACCAACTGAAAAATATCCATCAGATAATATACTAAATCCTCTTATAATGTCTTTTAAAGCATCTTGAATTGCGAGTCCTAGTATAACACTTATAATTCCTACTCCAGCTAGCATTGATGATACATTTATACCATTAATTTCTAATATAATTAGAATAGTTATTATTACAAAAACATATCTTAATATACTTGTAATCAATCTTAAATAAGTTTTACTTTTATTATTGAGTTTTTCAGATACCACTGCATTACCTTTAATAAAAAAATGTTTAACAATTTTATAAATGCAAAAACTAACAATTATTACTATAATTGAATGAACAAAATTTGATCTTAACAAGTTTGAAATTATTTCTATTGAATCTTTCATATTTTATATCTCCTAAATATTATATAAATTATTTAGCATTTATTTTTTGATTAAAATTAGATTTATACCACTTATTAAGTTTAAATCTATTTTTAAAAATTAATAGTTTTTCCTTATCTATACCTTCTATAGCATTAATTACATCTGCTCTCTTATTTTTTCTCCAATGTAATACCCAAAAGAAAAAGCTTAAAGACATTCTTTCTTTACATCCAGAAATTTCAGGCTTTTCTTTACCATGATTTTTTATAAATCTTCCTAATGCTCCTTTTACTTGTGCAATAGAAGAATAGTCAAGATATATTATTAAATCGGATTTTTCTAATCTCTTCTTTAATGTTGAGCGATATGTACCATCTATAATCCATCTTTTCTCTTCAATAAGCTCTAATATAATTTTATCTCTTTCATCTTTATCCCTTATCTCCCAGTTAGCCAAATGATGTATTCCATCAATATGATAAACTGGCATATTTAATACTTTTCCTAAATTATCAGATAAAGTTGTTTTGCCAGTTCCACTACCACCAATAATACTAATTCTATTAACATTTTCGAACATATTATTATCCTCTTAACTTAATAATTAAAGGAGTGTCCCTTTAGTCCAGAAATCTGGACTTTAAGGAACGTCCCTAAAGTCCACCCCAAGTTCGGCCAAGTTCACAATTAATAACTAAGTCTGCTCTATTATCAAATTGTGTAGCATCTCTATTTATAAGAACAAGATTTTTCCCTTTAAAATAATATATTAAACCACTAGCTGGATATACTGTTAAAGATGTTCCTGCAACAATAAGAAGATCTGCCTTTTCAATTGCATTTATTGCTCCATTTACTATATTATTATCTAGTCCTTCTTCATATAAAACAACATCTGGCTTTATAATTCCTTGACAAGAACATTTTGGAATTCCATCTTGAGAAAACACATATTCTGCATCATAAAACTTATGACATTTCATACAATAATTTCTTAAAACACTTCCGATGTAATTCATAAACCAATTTTGAACCTGCTTTTTGATGAAGTCCATCAATATTTTGCGTAATAACTGCTTTTAGTTTACCTTTTCTTTCAAGCTCGGCAAGTTTTATATGAGTAATATTAGGTTCATATTTTAAACTATTTAATTTATCTTTATAAAATTTGTAAAATTCTTCTGTATGTTTTAAAAAAAATGTATGGCTTAATATTTCTTCTGGTGGATAATCATATTTTTGATTATATAGCCCATCTTTACTTCTAAAATCTGGTATACCACTTTCAGTTGACACTCCTGCACCACCAAAAAAAACTATATTATTGCTTTCATCTATTAAATGATGAAATTTCTCTATTTTTTCATAGGTAGTCATTCTATAGCTCCAATCTTTATCATTTTTCTACATTATAAATCTATTTTTTTATATAATCAATCTATATTTAAATTTTGATTTAAACTTCCTTATATCCTTTGGCTATAAGTGTCTTTTCAATTTGATTTGTCTTTTTAAAGATTGATATTAAGAGTGGTTTCATTATAATAAATAAATATCTAATGTCTATTTTTCCTCCTTTAGACTTTATAGCTTTAATTATAGAAATAATTTCTTCTTTTAAAATTGGAATCATGCATATTGAAATAGATATCATTAATCCTACATTATTAATGTTTATTTTGAAAAATTTTAGAGGTGTACATATTTTCTGTATAGTATTTGATAGCTCCAAAACAGTTATTGTTTTAGAAAAAATATATGTAGTATTATAACAGATAAGCATCCTAATCCCAATAATTATTCCACTATATAAGCCATCCATAATATAATTAATACACATTGTAAAAATTATAAAAGGTAATATATTTTTTAAACTAGTAAATATTTTTATAAAATCTAATCTTAAATAAAAAGCTAAAATACAATTTATTGTAAATAATATTCCAAGTATTATAATACTATCTATAAAAAAAATTATAATTGTATATATTACAAAAACAATTAATTTAAATATATTCTTCATTTTTACATACCCTAATAATTTCACTAATCATCTCTGAAATAGTCCAATCTTTTAAATTTACATTTATATTATTTTCTTTTAAGCTTAGTATAATTTCTAAAATATCTGGAATTTTAATATTACATTCTTCAAGAGTTTTAATGTTTTCTAAAATTTTATCTTTTGGTATAATATACTGAATTTGCTTATTATTTAAAATATAGATTTTATCTGATAGCAATATTTCATTAATATTATTTGTAACAAAAACTATTGTATATCCTTCTTTTTTTAATTTCAAAAGGCAATTATATATATTTTCTTTTTCAATTGAATCTATCATTGTAGTAGGTTCATCTAAAAAAATATATTTAGGTTTAACGGCTAAAATACTTGCTATATTAATTCTCTGTTTTTGTCCTAATGATAATTCATATGTATCAAAATTTTCGAATCCTTCCATATTAACTTGTTCTAATGCATCTTTAATTCTTAAACTTCTGTTATCAATTTCCAAGTTTTTTAAAGCAAACTCCATATCTTCATATACAATAGGAAATAGTATTTGGTTATCTGGATTTTGGAATACTACTCCGATTTTTTTTCTAAGATCAATAAATTGTTTTTTAGATTTTGTATTTATATTATCAATCAAAATATTTCCTTTTGATGGCTTAACAATTCCGGAGATTAAGTTTAAAAAAGTTGATTTACCTGTACCATTTTTACCTATAATACTTATAAATTCACCTTCATTAATCTGTAAATTCAAGTTTTCTAATATGTAATTTTTACTATTATTATATTTAAAACTAACATCTTCAAATTTTATCATTATTATAATCCTTTAATTCTTGCAAAATTGTTCCATAAACATAAAAGCTTCCTATACAAAAAATAACACTTTTTGTATATTTTTCTTTTACATACTGAAT
>DJXP01000021.1 GCA_002449785.1 Clostridiales bacterium UBA7001 | reverse complement strand
AAATTTTTAGAAGTTACAATTGAACGACAGAATAGAATAGACGTTGTTAGAAGTTCATTTTCTAAAATGTATGATGTAATAGATATAAATTGTAAGCAAAATAGAGAAACATTGCTAGGAATAGAAAGATTAGAAGAGGCACAATATTGGTTAATAAAAGGAATATCAAGGGAGGGAAAATAAAATGGCTTATGAAGTAATTTATGTTTGTGATTCTATAAATAATAAAAAAATTAGAGAAGGGGAATTAAATATTTTAGAAAAACACGAAAATCAACTTTTCTTTGAGTTTGGCGCTGACGAAATGAACAAAAAGAAAAGATTTTATAATGACATTGAAACATTAAACAAAGATTTTGATGCACTTATGAAGCTTAAAAATGGTGAGCAAATAAGTGAACAATTTGAAGAAGTTGCTGATGGTGAATTTAGAAGTGTTCCCATTTTTGAAGAAACTAAAAAAGAAATAAAAAAAGAAACAAAGAAGCCATCAAAAGAAGAGAAAAAAGATAAATATAAAATAGTTAAAAGAAAAAAATAAAATCAAGGCTACTGTGTTCAGTAGCCTATTAATATAACAAGAGAAAGGAGAAAAAATGGCAGGAAAAGAAAATAAGAGTGGTAAAATTAATCAAGTAGGTAAAGGAACAAAATCAATTAATTTTGAAACAGATACGCATACGGATGACTTAGCATTGGCTAATGCAGCTTTTCTTGTTCCACAAAAAGAAAAAAGAGAGATGACTGAGGAAGAAATTCGAGATGCTATAGTTTATACAAATGGTGTAACTTCTTTGGATTTTATGCTTCCAGAAGATGAAAGAGAAATATTAGATAAAAATTTAAACAATTATAGTGATATGGAAAAAATGCAAAAAGCTCTTAATTTAGCAAAAAAGAATAAATTATTAAGTGAAGATGTTAAGACTTTAGACCAAATATCAAAGGCAAATGAATTAATTGATAATATGTTTGATGTAATGAACAATCCAGAGAATATAGATATGATTAATCAATACATAAGACAAAAACTAGAAGCAGGACAAGATGTAGCAAAAGCATATAAAGAAATAGGATTAATGGCTAAAGCGATGATTGATGCTAGAGAAGGAATGATTAGTAAAATGAAAACTAATAAGACAGGAAAGAATATGAAAATCGCAATAAAATTTACTAATGATAGTGGAGAAGATTTCCAATTGGGAGCTGATATAAATGGATGATATTTTAGAAGGCAAATCTGTATTATCAGAAGAGGTAAAAAAAAATACTGGAGTTTGTCAAGATTGTGGAAAAATTTTCACACAAGGTTTTAGGATAGATAGTAAAACAGGAAAAAGAATATTTAATAAATATAAATATTGTGAAAAATGCAGAAAAATAATATCAAAAAAAAGTGAAGTAAAGACGGCAAAAGTTTCAATTAAATATCAGCCATATCCTTGGCAACAAAAGTTTCATAATTCAAAAAAAAGATTTAAAGTCATTTCAGGAGCAGCAAGAACTGGTAAAGACCGTAGTTGCACAATGGAATTTACTAATAAATTTATTCAAATGTTAAATGAAGATAGAGATTATACTTATGTTCCAAAAGTTCATGGATGGATAATAGCTCCTACTTATAAACTTGCAGGACAACTTTTGAGAGAAATTATGAACACTTTTCCAAGAGAATTGGTTGTGAATTATGACAAGGAAAATTATTCTATTGATACTATTAATGGAGGCTTAATTGAATTTCGTTCTGCTGATGATCCAGATAGTCTAGTTTCTGTTGGATTGGATATTGTTTGGATAACTGAGGCAGCCCGTATAAAACAATTCGATATCGTTATTGGAAATATTACTGACCGTTTAGACTCTCCAGGAAGAGGTCCAAATGGTACAGGAGGATTATTACTTGTAAATAGTTCACCAAGAGGAAGAACATTTTTTAATGAAGTATGTAAATGGGGAATTGAAGGTGGAAGAAAGCAAAGACCAAATTGGGAAACATTTTATGTTTCAAGATGGGATAATCCATATTTTGCAAGTTTAAGAAATAAAGTTTTCGATGAAAGAATATTTAAATGGGTTGAAAGAACGGATGATCCATATTTAGCAAATAAAAGAACTTATGAAGAAGATCTTATGCTTTCTCGTTCAGATAGGCAATATAGAGAAGATATTTTAGG
Source organism: Clostridiales bacterium UBA7001 (assembly GCA_002449785.1). Taxonomy (GTDB): domain Bacteria; phylum Bacillota; class Clostridia; order TANB77; family CAG-508; genus Scatovivens. The sequence goes on along the minus strand of DJXP01000021.1, from coordinate 966 downwards.
ATTGCCTTCTGATGATGCTGGAACTCAATTCCCGAATTTTAGAGAACAAGCAGTAATAGATAAACCTTATTTACCTAAAGATGAATTAAGAAAATATATACAAGATATAAAAACTCCTAAACCTTATTATACTTACAGTATAGGTTACGATCCAGCGAAAAGCATAGATGGAGCGTGTCTTGTAGTTTATTGTGAGCAAACTGGAGAAGCAGTTGAATTTATGCAGTTAGAGAAAATACCATATAACGTGCAAATTAATGTTTACATAAAAGGTTTGGTTAAGAAGTGGAATTATGCGATTGTTAGATATGGTAAGACAGGTTTAGGTGAAGCTTTGGAAGATATTTTTAAGTTAGCAGGGATTGTTTATATTGCTTATCCAGAACAAGGGAAAAACAAGGAAAGATTGGTTGAAAATTTAACTACTTTGATAAAATCTGGTAAATATAAAATACATAATGTTGATGATGTAACAGAAAAAGCTATAAGACAATTTGAAGATTATGGTTTTGATATTTCGGACAAAGGGAAAACAATAACTTATAGCAATATGACTGCAGGAGGACACGATGACTTTGTTTCTGCTAGTTATTTTGCGGTTGCTGATGTAACAGCAACGGATATTGATGAAATGGTTAATTTTTATAGTGATAATAATTTCTTTATATCATCTAATAGATATAGCGTAAAAAGTAATGTAAGAAATGGATTTTTTTAAAAGGATGTTGACATTTTGAGTAAAAAATGTTATTAATATTATTAATAATACTTTTGCGAGAAGATATTTGTTAGTGGACATTTCAAGATTGTTTATAGCACTTGAAATGTTTTTTTATATTTTATATAAAAACATTGACAAAAGTTATTAATTATGATATATATAGAGAAGTGAACTTAATACTTTTGAAGAACCGATAGTCTCGGTTCTTTTTTTTTATTTTAAAAAAAATTTCAAAAAACTTTACT
>DJXP01000019.1 GCA_002449785.1 Clostridiales bacterium UBA7001 | reverse complement strand
TTAGGGTTTGTTAAAAGATTTTGTATATAATTACTTATGTTATTTTCATTCTGTGAAACACTACCACTATTTGGCTGTTTATTTGGAATATCATCATATTCTGCTGAAAATACAATATCCATAATAGGGTTTAATGTTGTATATTCATTTCCAATATCATCTGGAACAATTACATCAAATTCTAATTTATCATCCTCAGTTAAATTATAATTCCCAATTAATACTCTATCTGTATTTTCTATATTTCCATCAAAAATAACTTGTCCATGTTTATTTGTAATGTGAAGTTTTATTTTTGATAATAACTCTTTTTCAAGTAAATATTTTTCATCTATTATAATTTGCATATAATATTTTGCATTTTTCTTATCATTATTTATTTCAACATATTCTTTAAAACTATCCCCTGGCATTACTTTTGAAATGTTTTCTAAGAAATTATTTGGAACTTTTATATTAGAATCTGTGCTGTTTTCATATTTAATTGTAATTTTTGATTTTTCTTTATTTGTATTTATATTAACAGTATTATCTATTCTTTTTTCAGGTATAATGTCTCCCCATGGATCTTCTTTTGAATAATCTGGCGTAAAGTTTTTTTCTTGCACTGCTTCTGCTATTATTTCTAAAGGAATTTCACTATTATTTTCATTTGAAATGTTATCAGGTATTTTTATTGTGTCAAATAACTGAATTTTTTCTTTTGGATTTAATACTTTATTATAATAATAGTATTCACCATGTTTTTCTAAACTATTTGAAAAATTTGTAATATAGTCATCAAGGTTTATAGTATCATCTATATATTTTATTTTTACTCTTACATAGCATTTTTCTCCAAAGTTTTCTATTTTAGGAATAAATGATACAACTTCTCCTGGATTTACTTTTTTATCATTACTATATATTTCTTCATTTCCATCATTTAATTTATATGTTTGTATTTTTATATCAACTACACCCGTACTTAAAGAACCATTAGTAGTTTGATTGGTTAAAGCATATATTCCTGAAATATTCATCATAATAAAGAAAAATATTCCCACTAAAACTAGTTTTGCTTTCGTATTTTTGATATAATCACTTCCCTCCACATAAATATGCTCCGTATATGAATAGAGAAATTTATAATATATTATTAAATCAATATTATATTCAATTATATTATAACTATTTCAAAAAAAATTGTATATATATTTTATTTTACAATTCTGTTATCTTTTGGTAACAAAAATATTTAGTTTATATACAAAATAAAAGAGCATCTTTAAAATGCTCTTTTATTACATTTTTATTTATTATTAATTCTTATCTGTTACGTAATATCCTACTCCTCTTTTAGTAATTAAGATTTTTGGATTTGCTTTATCTTTTTCTATTTTATCTCTTATTCTGTTCATTGTAACATCAATTGTTCTAATAGCTCCAACATATTCTTCATATTCCCAAACTTCACGAAGTAACATTTCTCTTGTTACAACTTGTCCTGGCTGACTAGCTAAATATTTTAAAACATCAAATTCTTTTTTTGTAAGATTGATAACTTCTCCATCAACTTTTGCTTCTATTTTCTTAAGGTCTAGTGTTAAATCGCCTACCCTTATAATATCGTCTTTATTTTCTTTTTTCTGCATATTTAAGTTTTCTAAATTAGCATTTATTTCTGATTGTCTTAAGTTTGCTTTTACTCTTGCCATAACTTCTCTTACTTGGAAAGGTTTCGTAATATAATCAACAGCTCCCATTTCTAAACCAACAATTTTATCAGTTTCTGAATCTTTAGCTGAAATCATTAAAATTGGAATATTAGACATATTTGAAGCAAATTTTATTTTTTTACAAACAGAAATTCCATCTAATCTTGGAAGCATTACATCTAATAAAATTAAATCTGGCTTTTCATTTATTGCTTTATCTACAGCAGTTACTCCATCATATGCTTCAATTGTATTGTAACCTTCTTTTTGCAAATTAAAAGCTAACAAATCAATTATACTTTTTTCATCATCAACTACAAGTATGGTTTTTTTATCTTTTTCTTCTAATTCTTCCACAAAACTACCACCTTTCAAAAAGAAATTATGTCTTTCTTTTATATTTTTATTATATATCACATTTAACATTTTTGTACAAGTTTTTTTTCAAATTTATTACTACTTTTTTTCAAAAAAACACCTAATGTTATTTAACTGTAATTTAATATATTTTTTTAACATAGTCAATACATTTTTGTAAAATTTTTCTTAACATGCTCTACTTGTTTTTATAAATAAACCTCTATGTTATTAATTTTACAATTGTTTTGTAATAATATTTTCTTTTCTTTTATTTCTTCACCATTTACTATAAATTTTTGAATACCACAATTTCTCTTATTTAGATTTTTTACTTTTATATTATACATACTTGTTTTATATTTATATTTAATTTCATATTCTTTCCAATCTTTTGGAATGCATGGATTTATATAAATATATCCATTTTCGATTTTAAGTCCTAATATATATTCTAAAATAGCAATATAGTACCAGCTACTTGAGCCTGTATACCAATTCCATCCGCCTTGACCTAATAAATCTTTATTACTATATAAATCCGCTTCTAAAATGTATGGTTCTAGTTTAAATTTTTTTGCTTCTTCTTTATTTTTGGAATGTTCTATTGGGTTTATCATTTCTGCTATTTCAAATGCTTTATCACCAAAGCCTAAAATTGCTTCTGCTATAATCATCCAACAAGCAGCATGTGTATATTGTCCACCATTTTCGCGCACCCCAGGTGGGTATGATTTTATATATCCAGGATTAATATCTGATTTTTCAAATGGTGGGTCAAATAGTTTTACTATTTTATTTTCTTTATCTATTAAATAATTTTCTGCTTCACTTATAGCTATAAACTTCTTATCATTATCTCCAGCATCTGAAATAACTGACCAACTTTGTGAAATACTATCTATTTTGCATTCTTCTGAATTTATACTTCCTATCTCATAACCTTCATCTGTTACAGCTCTTTTATACCAACTTCCATCCCATCCTTTAGTATTTAAATTCTTTTTTAAATTTTTAATTATATTTAGATATTTTTCTGATAAATCTTTTCTATTTTTTATATCACATATTTGAATAAACTTTTTTAATACATCATATAGAAAAAAACCTAGCCAAATACTTTCTCCTTTTCCTCTGTTTCCAATATTACTAAACCCATCATTCCAATCGCCAGCTCCAATCTTAGGAAATGGATCTATTCCTTTATTAATAGTATTTTCAATTGCTCTTATACAATGTTCAAAAAGTGTTTCTTTTTCTGCAGAACCATAATATATATTATACCTTTCGTTTTCATCATCTTTTAATTGCTCACCTTTTAAATATTCAATACTTTCATCTAAAATACTATAATCATTTTCTAATCTAATATATTCTTCAGTAGCATAAACTAACCATAATAAATCATCTGAAAATCTTGTGCGTATGCCTTTTTTGGTTTCATTATGCCACCAATGAAGCACATCACCTTCTTTAAATTGATGTCTAGCAGAATTAATTATTTGCTCTTTTAAATATTTCGAATCTATATATCTTATTCCAATGGTATCTTGAAGCTGGTCTCTATATCCATAAGCTCCTCCTGATTGATAATATCCAGTTTTACTTAAAATTCTACTAGAGATAGTTTGATATACAAGCCAACCATTCATCATAATATTAGTACTCTCTGAGGGTGTTTTTACTGTTATTGTATTTAAAATATCATTCCATTTTGTTTTTACATTATATAATTCTTTTTCTACTACTTCATCATCACTATACTTATTCTTAATTTTTTCAATTTCTTCTATATTTGATGTTTCACCAATAATCAAATTAATTATCTTGCTTTCAAATTTATCTAATTTAAGAATATACTCAATTCCAATACAAGAATTATTACCCAAACCTGACATATTATTTAAATTTGTATAAAGAACATCTGGATTTAAAAGATTTCCTTCACCAAAAAAATTATCTTTTTCTCCTGTATAAGAATTTATTTTTAAATTACTAGTTACATACATTATTTTATTACTAAAACTCATATCATTCTTTAATTTATTTTTTATAATTAATGAATCATTTACCTCTTTTACTTCAATATTCCCATTAGTAATTATTTCATCTTCACCCAAAACTGGTTTAATATATATTACAATTTTTATTCTTCTATTCTCATTTACTAAATTTTTAATCTTCAGTTTATATATTTTTAAAGACTCATCATTTGGTACAAATACATCAACTTCTTGATTTAAATTATTATTTGAATTTTGTAAATTTGTATAACCAAAACCATGAGTAATATAATAATAATTTTCATTAGGAATTACTCCAGAATTTAAAGTCCAAATCTCTTTATTATTTTCATCTTTCATATATATAATCTCTGAAGGTAAATCTAATACTTTATCATTATTCCATGCTGTTAATCTATTTAATCTACTATTTTTACTCCAAGTATATCCACCAAAATTATCTGTAACAATAGTTCCAAAAAAACTATTTGAAAGAATATTACACCATACTGCTGGAAGTTTATTTTGATTATTCTTATAAATTCTATATTCTTTTCCATCTAGAGTAAAACCTCCATAAGAATTATCAAATAATAATTTTTCTTTCTTTAATGGATATATTTCTATATTATTATTTATAGGTCCATCATATTTTACCTCATTTATTTTTTCTTTTTCTTCCATTTTTTTAATATATTCATTTATTCCACCAATTGATGCATCAATTATAATATTAGCTTTAAATATCATTGCATCTAAATCATCTTTATGGATATCTTCCTTGTTAAAAATAAAAATTCCAGTATTTACATTTTTTAAATAATTTAATTGCTTATTTGAAATAACCTCATCAATACTTTGTTTTACAAATCTTTCATATAAATCTATTTCTTGATTTATTATTACTAAATCAAGATGAATTTTTTTAGCTCTATAATATTCATAAGCAGATATTATTTCTTCTATAACATAAATATCTTCTACACTTTTAATATTTACAAGTATAATTGGATTATCACCAGAAATTCCATATTTCCATAAACTATTTATCTCCACTTCATTTATTATAAGAACATTTTTTGAAAGTTTAATTTTTAAAATATATTTTAATAACTTAACATATAGTAAAATTTTATCACCATCTGCTTGTAAATATTTACATTCTTCTTCAACTCTTGCCCTAGCTATATTTAATGTTCTATTGATTTCCTCTTCACTTTTAATATTTTCTAGGTTATTTTCAGCATCATTTTTATTATCAGAAACTGAAAGTAGTAAATTAATATCTACTTTTTCCTTTCCTCTAACCTTTATTGTCCTTTTCATAGCTATAATAGGATCTGTTACTTGCACTATTTGTTTTGAAAAACTTTTCTGATTTTTTACCATTTGAGGAATTCCTAGATTCTCTCTACCGATATATTTTTCTTTATTAATTTCATATTCAAAATCCACAATTTGTTCACCTTCTGTGTATAAGCATGTAGCTAAATATTTATAATTTATTAAATTCCTATCTCTTTTTTCAAAAATAATATTTTCATTTTTTTCCTCAAACTTCATAAATAATTTATTAAATGCAGGATGTGAATATTCATCCATTTTATTTGATAATGATGGTTCAAAATCAGCAATTATCTCTAAAAATTCTTCTTGAGAACCTAAATTTTCAATTTGTAGTTTTCTTATTTCTACTGGCTTATTGGGATTCAAACTAATTATTAGATTAATTTTCAAGTTATTTTCTTGTTTATAAAAAACTGCTTTATCTGGAGCAAAGATAACTTTACATTTTTCAAAAACATCTATTACTTTTTTATTTTTCAAATTTCTTATATAAAAACTTACTCCTTTTTTTAGTTCACTTGTTTCCTTATAATTATTTACCATTACATTTTCATATTCACTTATGCTTTCTCCAAAATCATCTATTAAAATTCTATATTTATCATTTGCAATAACATTTACATTTTTATATATTTTTCTTGGATTTTCAATAACTCTTTCGACATAAGAATTATACTGTAAATTTTTATTTTTAATTATTTTTTCTTTTTTTTCTTTTGTTATTATCATTTTTATTGGCATTCTTTCTTGAAGAAGAATTTCAGTCATTTCTATTTCAGGATTTTCATTAAATCTACGTCTTAGAATATTATTATTTATAAGATTATTTAGTGATAATAAAATTAAACCTTGGTGATGAGCCATAAATGTTTTTACAATAACTTTTTTATTATTCTTCATTCTAGATGGCGTATAATCTATTGATTCATAAAAACCATATTTGCCAGTTGCACCTTCTTTTTCTAATCTTTTTATGTTTTGAATTCCGAGTTTTGTCTCATCTTCTAAAGACAAGAAAGTGCTATAAGGTGATACAACAATATCTTCTTCTAATCCTCTTTTTAAACCAAGCCAAGGTATCCCAAAAGCTTTATATTGATAATTATTATTTAAGTCTCTTAAATTAAAAGCAGATTCAGAAATTCCCCATGGAATATCTAGTTTTTTTGAATATTCTATTTGACTCATTATAGCAAATTTACTAGATTCATCTAAAAGACTACCTTTATATCTTTTAAGATTAATATTTGGCATTAAATATTCAAATGCTGTTCCAGTCCATGAAATTAATCCTTTATATCCATTTAAACTTGTTAATGTTCTACTTAAGTTGTTCCAATGTTTAACAGATATATCGCCTTTTGCAATTGCTACTAAACTTGCTTGCCTTGCTTCAGATGCAAGAAAATCATAATATGAGTCAGAAATTTTATTTTCTTCTAAATTAAACCCTATTGATAGTAATTTATTTTTACTACTATATAATTTAGAAAAATCAGTATTATCAATTAAATCACTTACTATATTAATTAAGCTATCTAAATCACTTTTATTTTTATTTTCTAATAAAAAAGTTTTTACTATATATAAATATCCTACAAAATTTCCACTATCTACAGAAGAGATGTATCTTGGCAATAGTGGCATTAATGTTTTTGTATTATACCAATTATATAAATGCCCATTCCATTTGCTTAAAGATACTACTATTTCTATAATATGTTTTAAATAGTCTATTGTTTGTTTGAAATTTATAAATCCCAAATCATATGCTGAAATTACAGCTAAAAGTTCTAAACCAATATTTGTTGATGATGTTCTATTTACAATTTTATTTACTCTATCTTCTTGATAATTATCTGGCATTAGAAAGTTGTTTTCTTCATTTATATAATCTTCAAAAAAACTCCATGTTTTTTTAGCTATTTTTATTAAGTATTCTTTTTCTTTTTCTATAATAATGTTTTTTGAACTCTTTTCTTTACTAATATACCATGCAATAAGTGGTGCAATTAAAAACATTATAGATAAAAATTTTGCAAATAAATTTGGAAACATAAATATGGTAATACCCACAATTATGTTTACTTTCATTTCATTATAATAATACTTTAAATCACTTTTAGTGTTTTTTTCACTATCTTCTGCTGTTACCCATTCTAATAGCTTTGTACGAGTTTTCATTCTATATAAACTTCTTATAATACTATCTATATTTTTATATGCTTCATATGGTAAAAAGATAATTTGCAAAATTGCTCTAAAAAAACTTATTTTTAAATTACTTATTTCACCAGAAAATTTTTTATATGCATAAACAGCACCTGTAATATTACTTTCTTTAAAAATGATATTGTTTATAATATCTAATAAATATATTATAGTTAAACTTAATATTGGAGTTATTATCAAAAAAATATTTAAACTACTATCATTTATCATGGTACTTATTCCAATAAATAATAAAATTAAAGCAAATATATTAATTAAACTTCTTCTTAAATTATCAAATATTTTAAATTTTGAGATTTCATTTAATCTATCATTTTTAAGCCATTTTATTATTTGCCAATCCCCTCTAGTCCATCTATGATTTCTCAAAATATATGGAATATATTTTATAGGATAACCATCCAAAAGCATAACGTCTGTAAGTAATCCACATCTTAAAAAATTTCCTTCTAACAAATCATGACTTAAAATAGTATTTTCTGGGAATTCACCATTTAAAATTTCATTATATAAATCAACATTATATATTCCTTTTCCAGTAAAAATTCCCTCATCAAAATAATCTTGATAAATATCTGATATAGCATTTGTGTAAAAATCCACTCCACCTTTCATACTATATAATTCAACAAACAAGCTTTTTTGTGATAATGATAAATCCATCCCAATTCTAGGCTGCATTATTCCATAACCATCAACTACTCTATAGTTTTGAACAACAGGCAAATTTAAAATATGACTCATAGCTCCAATTAATTTTGCTGCTGAATTTAAATTTAAATTAGTATCACTATCTAATGTTATTATATATTTTATATTTGGAAGATTTTCTTTTGCTTTTTCAATTGTATTTATCCAAAAATTATTTGGAATTTTACCTTTAATATATTTATTAAAGGTTGTTAAAATTCCTCTTTTTCTTTCCCAACCTATAAAAGACTGTTCAGAATTATTCCATACTCTTTTTCTATACAAAAAATGAAATTTACAAAACTTGTCTGATCCATATTTTTCATTTAATTTATTTACACATTCTATTCCAGATGCAATTACTTCATCATCAAATTCAACTCTTTCTGTTTTTTCCTCTGAACAATCTCCAAGAAGAGCAAAATACAAATTTTCAGATTTATTAGCAATATAATAAACCTCTAATTTCCTAAACATTTCTCTTACTTTTTCTTTTGATTTCAAGATAGTAGGAATAACAACAAATGTTGCATCTTCTTTTGGAATTCCATTTTCATAATCTAATTTTGGAATTATAACAGGCACTTTCAATTTGCTCATAATATAATTAGTACTTCTTAAAATAATTTCAGATATCGGAATATAAAATAAGCAACTTAAAATAGCAGATAATATTGGATTTTTACTTTTAATCAAAAATTTTACATAAATTAGTAAACAGACATATATGGAAACAAATATATTTATTCCAACATATAGCCTTGCTTTAAACCTGTTATTATTTATCTTATGTTTGCCAATTTCTAGTTTTTCATATAACTCTGTTATTCCATCTTTTAATAAATAATACCCAACATGCGATTTTTTCTTATCTTTTATATTATTTACATTACTAAATCTAATTGCGAGTTCTAAAATTTTTTCTGAGATATATACTTCAGATATTTTAGTTCTCTTAGCGATTTTTTCTATAATTTCTCTATAATAATTTTTGCTTTCCTCATCCATCTTAGAATATATACCTGCTGGATCTAATTTTAATATTTCTTCTGAAGCATTCATATAACTATAATTTTCAATAAAATTAATTCTATTTATATCTTTAATACTTACTATACAATTTCCCATTGTAATTTTAATATTTGCAATTTGAAAATGCTCTTTTTGAATTACTTCAGATATAGTTAGTCCGAGTTTTTGCACTTCTTTTTCAAGAATATTTTGATATATCACTCCTTTTTTTCCATATTTTTTTAATTTATATGACATATATTCAATAAAAGGATATTTGAGTTTTTCCTCAGAAATTTTAATACTTTTTTCATTATTAGAAAATACCAAATTAGCATTTTTTCTTTTCTCAATTAATCTTTCTATTATGCTTTCGGCTTTGTATTTTTGGATTTGAGATGAATAAATTTTTTCACATAATTCTTTAATATGTGATATTATGGAAATTTTCAAAAAAATACCTATGTTTGATAATTCTTCCATACTTAATAGTTTTTTTCTCTGATAAGCTTTAAGTGCAATATCTATTAATTCTCTATCAATTTTACAATCTGAAAATGCAACAATTTCTTCTGCTAAAATATAACTTCTAGCAAATCCAAAATATCTGTCATTAGAAAGTCCAATCATATTTTTGTATTTTTTTAAAGGTAATTCTTTTTGAATTACCTTTACAGTTTCTTCAATTATATAAAAGTTGTCCAAAATCCATTCACCAGCAGAATGAATTTTTATACCGAGTTTTATATGTTTTGTAAGTAAATTATAAGTAGCAAGAATAAATTTATAATCTTTAATTAAATTTGGAATTGGATAAGTATCACTACTAGTATTACTTCTAATAATATGCTCAGAAGCTTCTTTTTCTATATGCTTTGCGAGTTGTGTTCTATCAAGCAATGTTCCACTTATATTAATTTTTTTATATTTTTTCATAAATTCCTCTTTTCATAAAGATAGTATTTTTTATAATATCATTTCCAAAAAAAGAATTATTTATACAAAAAATGTAAACAGGATTTATAAGCATATTTCACATTTTATTTCATATATATTGAAAAATAAAGTTAAAGAGGTTTATATGTTAATTTCAAATAGAAAAATAATAATAATTATATGTATAGTAATAATAATATTAATACTTTTTAAAAGTATTAAATATACTGAAAAAAATGTTTTTACATCTTCTACTCCGATATCTAATCACATATTAATTATAGATGCTGGTCACGGTTTACCAGATGGTGGTGCTATTGGAATTAATGATTCAGTTATTGAATCTAATTTAAATTTAGAAATAGTACTAAAACTTCAAAAACTATTAGAAGCATCAAGTTGCACAGTTATATTAACACGCTCAGATGAAAATGGTATATATGATGTAGATGCAAATACAATAAGGGAGAAAAAAATTTCAGATATGAAAAATAGAGTAAAAATAGCAAATGATTCAAATGCAGATTTTTTTATATCTATTCATATGAATAAATTAGATGATTCTAGTGTTTCGGGTTTTCAAACATTTTATAAAAATCAAGATGAAATAAGTAAAAATTTGGCAAACAACATTCAAAATAATTTAAATATCTTTATAAAAAATGAAAATTCTAAAAAAACAAAATCAATTTCTGATATTTATCTTACAGAAAATGTTAAAATTCCTCTTGTTCTCATTGAATGTGGTTTTTTATCTAATTCAGAAGAAAACCAGTTATTACAATCCGATTCATATCAAGATAAAATTTCATGGTCTATTTATACTGGAATAATGGATTATTTTGAAAAACAATAATTAATTTTCATTTGACTTTATTATTCATATATATTATACTTTTTTTATTATTTTAAATAATATGAAATGAGATAAAAATGGAAAGAAAAGATTATCAGGACTATGTAAAATTTAATATAGAAACAGCTAAACTACTAAGTATAGTTCCAAAAGAAAAACACGAAAAAGTTATTTTACTATTAAATAAGAAAAAAGAAATAATAGAAAAGAATGGTTTTTTAGCAAATATAAAATTAAATTACATTAATAGAAAAATAGAAAAATTAAAAAACAGGTAGCTATACCTGTTTTTATATTATATTTCACTTCTTCCTTCTAATGCTTTTGTAAGTGTAATTTCATCGGTATATTCTAAATCGCCACCAACTGGTATTCCTCTTGCAATCCTTGTTGTTTTTATTCCAAGAGGTTTTAAGAGTTTTGATATATACATTGATGTTGCCTCCCCTTCAACTCTTGGATTGGTTGCTAAAATAACTTCTTTAACATCACCATTCATTGTTCTTGATAATAATTCCTTTATTTTTATATCATCCGGACCAATTCCATTCATTGGAGAAATTGAACCATGCAAAACATGATATACTCCACCAAATTCATGTGTTCGTTCCATCGCAATTACATCTCTAACATCTTCAACCACACAAATAATAGAACCATCTCTTTTTGGATTACTACAAATATTACATGGATCTGTATCTGAAATATTAAAACATTTAGAACAAAAATGTAGATTCTTTTTAGCATTTAATATTGAATTTGTAAAATCTTCTACTTCTTCTTGACTTAAGTCTAACATATAAAAAGCTAATCTTTGAGCTGTTTTATGACCTATGCTTGGCAATTTTTCAAAACTTTCTATTAGTTTTTCTATTGAAGGTGAATAATATGACATTTCTTAATCCTTCCTTATATTATGTTAATTTTCCAAAAACAATTTATTTACATAATTCCTGGAATATTATATTTTCCAAGTGACGCTGCTTGAGCTTCATCAACTTTTCTTAATGCTTCATTTGTTGCTGTTAATATTAAATCTTGTAGCATTTCTACATCATCTGGATCTACAACATCTTTTTCTATTTTAATTTCTTTTACTACTTTATTTCCTGTAACTTTTACATATACAGCTCCACCACCTGCTGTTGCATCAAATTCCTTTGCTCCTAATTCTTCTTGAGATTTTTCCATGTCAGCTTGCATTTTTTTAGCTTCTTTCATAAGCTGATTAATGTTCATTCCTCCAAATCCTCCCATTCCTCCTGGGAATCCACCTCTTTTACTCATAATTTTTTCCTCCATAATTTTAATCTATTATATTTATATCTATACCTAAATCACTTATAGGAGATTTAGGTTTATCTAGAACTCCATCACCTTTACCTTTTTTTAGTTTGAAATTAATTTCTTTTCCAGTGATTTTTAAAGCCTCTTTTACAAGTTCATTTTTATTTTCAGGCATTTCTAGAACTCTTTCATTAAAAGCTGTTAATCCATTTGAAAATTCTATCTCCCATACTAAATCATTTAATTCATTTATTCTTGTATTTATTAAAGCTGTATATAATCTAATTTTTCCATTTCTCTTAAGATTATCTACTATTTTTTTCCAAACCATATCTGTTGAAGAATTATTTTTTTGAGTTTGATCGTTTTGATGTTCTTCTTTTCTGTTATTAGTCATATTTAAATTATTATTTGGACTATTTACAACTTTATTGCTATTACTAATATTAACATTTAAATTTTTGATTTTTTCATCAATAATTTTTTCAATTTCTTTAACATCAATTCCATTAGACTTTATACTGCTATCTCTTCTACATAATTTTATAATCCCTGTTTGAAACATAATAGTAGTTTGTGATGACCACTTTAGGTCACTTTCTAAATCTGATAAACTATAAATAATATTTAATACTCTCTCCTCATTTATACTATCAGATAATCTTTTTATTTCTTCTAATTCTTCTTCTGAATACAGACTTAATTTTTTAGTTGATTTATATACTAATAAATCTTTAAAATATTTGATTACTTCCCATAAATAATTATATAAATCTTTTCCATCATTTATAACTTCATCAATTGTAGTTAAACATTTGCTGACATCGTATTCTAAAATGCCTGAAGCTAATTTACTTATATATTCTATACTTGGAAGCCCTACTAATTCTTTAACTTCATTTGCTGTAATATAATCTGTATTTTCTTGACTACATCTTTCCAAAATGCTTATTGCATCTCTCATATGTCCTTCAGAAAGAACGGCCATTATTTTATATGCTTCTTCATTAACATTTATATTCGCTTCTTTACAAATTACTTTTAATCTTTTAATAATATCATTTTCCGGAATTTTCTTAAAATCAAACCTCTGACATCTTGAAAGAATTGTGGTAGGTAATTTTTGTGGTTCGGTTGTTGCTAAAATAAATTTAACATGTGTAGGAGGTTCTTCAAGTGTTTTAAGTAATGCATTAAAAGCCCCAATAGATAACATATGAACCTCATCAATAATATAAACTCTATACTTAGCTTTAGTAGGTAAAAAATTCACTTCATCACGAATTTGTCTAATATCATCTACACCATTATTAGATGCAGCGTCCATCTCTACAATATCTGTTAAAGAGCCATCCAATATTTCTTTACAAATTTCGCATTCATTACAAGGTTCTCCTTGTATCGGATTTAAGCAATTAACAGCTCTTGCAAGTATTTTTGCTGAAGTTGTTTTTCCTGTTCCTCTACCGCCATTAAAAAGATATGCGTGTCCAACTCTTCCAGCAATTATTTGATTTTTTAGTGTTCTTGTTATATGTTCTTGTCCAACCATATCTGAGAATTTTAGTGGCCTAAAATCTCTATAAAGTGCAGTATACGCCATTTATTACCTCCTTCTTTAAAAAAAAGGCTTTCCTTAAGGAAGGCATGCGAATCACATAAATACACTACTTATCGCTGCTTTCTTCCGAACCTGACGAGATTCATAGCTTTTTATTGAAGCATACCTTCCTTAAGAAAAGCCACTAAATATAACACAAATTATATAATGGTTTTACTTATTTTGCAATAGTTTTTATTAATCTTTTATCCTCTTAAATATAACATTAGAAAAATCTGTAATTTCTATATTAGAGTTTCCTTCAGTAATAATATTTGGGGCAGGCATATCTAAATTTATATTTCCATTATAACTTATATTTTTACTTGTTTTTATTGTAACATCAAAACTGACATTAAATTTTAGTTTTTCAATATCTGTAATTCCTAAATTAGAAAGTAACCTTCCATCATAATTTATTTCTTCATTCTCATTTGAAATAAATGTACCTAAATTTTCTAGAGCAAATCTAAAACCAAGTATACCACCTGTATTTGATATTTCTAATGATTTCATATCATCTATTAAACCACCTAAATAAACTATTTCACTATCTAAATAGTTTTGCTCACTTTGAACATATAAATTTGAAAGTTCACCAGTTGGTCTTAATAATTTAAGTTCACCTATTTCAGGTTGTTTATTCACTATAAAATTATTAAACTTTATTTCTTTAATTGTTTCTTCTATATTATCAGCTCTATCTATATACATATAAATATCATTAACTTGTTCAATATTTATATTCCATATATTTTCTAAATCATCATTTGCTTGTCCATTTACTGTACTAACTATCAAAATTTTGCTAATTGAAAAAGGCAAATTCTTCTCACCTTCTTCATCATATCTAGCCATAATATATAAAACTATCATTATAATAATTATTAAAAATAAAAGAAATAAACATCTCTTTAATAGATTTTTATCCATTCTTATTTCTCTCCCTTAAGAATTTAAAAAAATCTTTTAAAATTTTTTCACATTCTTCTTTTAATATATATTTATGAGTTTCTATTTTATGATTAAATTTATAGTCTTCGAGTAAATTTAAAACTGATCCACAAGCACCAGTCTTTTCATCTGTTGTTCCAATATATAATTTTTTAATTCTTGAATTTATTAATGCACCAGCACACATTGAACATGGTTCAAGTGTAACATACATTTCACAATCTATTAATCTCCAAGAATTCAATTTTTTACACGCTTTTTTAATAGCTATTATTTCTGCATGACATGTAGCATCATTTTTTTGTTCTTTTATATTATGAGCTCTTGATATTATCTTTCCATCTTTAACTATAACAGCTCCAACAGGAACTTCTTCTTGTTCAAGAGCTTTTTGGGCCTCTTTTAAGGCTTCTTTCATAAATTTTTCGTTCAAATTATGCTCCTATCGTTCATGGTGTGCCCAGAGGGACTCGACAAGCCGCGTCGTAAAAATAGTTCACTGGACTATTTTTGCCTTCATTTCATTCAGGCCACTCCTTTTCGAGTCCCTTTTATTAGTGGTCTCACCATTCTCTTCGTTCATGGTGTGCCCAGAGGGACTCGAACCCCCATCGGTCGCTTAGGAGGCGACTGCTCTATCCTGCTGAGCTATGAGCACATTTTAATTAATCATATAAATTATAAACGAATTCTTACGAAAAATCAACATATTTTTAGGGATACATCCAAAATAAGTATTCGGTTGTATCCCTCTTATCAATTGTTATACTAATTAATTTTTAAAAAATCATATTTTGCATCTCTAGTATCAATTACTTTTATAATGTTTCCACTATAAATTCCTTCATCACCTTCTGTTTCACTTTCTAAATCATTATTAATTTCTAAATTACAAACAAATTCTTCATCATAATTATTAATTAAATGTATTGAAAATTTAATAACTGATTTTAACTCCTTCACATCTACTCCAGCCATTTTTAATATTGTACCATTTGCAGATATAGAAGCATTAGTTCCATCTACCATACATCCTGTTAACAAATTTTTATTAATATATCCTAATGAAATTGGATTTGAACAATCTGTATAAAATGTACTTTCATCATAATTTGAATTTTCATTTTCCTCATTAGATAAAGGAATATTAAATATAATTTTATCATTATCATAATTATTTAAATCCACAAATTTTCCAGAATAAAATGGATTTTTGTAATTAAATATTTTTTCACCGTTTTCTTCTTCGCACTGAATACTTATATTATCAATATAAAGCTTACTTACAGTATTTTCAGGTGTTATTTTATCTATTTTACTTAAATTATTTATAAATATTTCAATATCAGTAAATTGACTAATATCTATATTTCTTAGTTTTCCATTACTATTATCAATCCAATTAGCACTACTATATAAAACAATTTTATCTAATTTAAAAATTGGTGTAGCATTTTGTGCAACGAACTTTTCTGTTTGATCAGCATATATTAATTTACATGTTTCAACTTTATATATATATTTATAAGCAATTATAGATACTATAAGTAATAAAACATCTATTAATAATAAAAGTTTTCTGCTTATTCTTTTCTTTTCCAAATGATACTCCTATCTATATATTATATTTTTTTATATAAACTTTCCATTATAGAAAACACTTTATTAGCCCAGTTTGGATCAGATGCATATCTAATGTTTACTCCAGAAATGGTTGGTCCATTATAATAACTTCCAACAGCTGTTTCACCATCATAAATTATAGTTCCTGGTTCATTTAAATAATACTTTGATAGTACTTTTGCTACTAATTCTATACCATATTGATAACTCTCAAATGTATATGAAGATTCAAAAGCAGAAGAATCATATGAACCATATCCGAATAAGTTTCTTTTTTGTTTAGCAATATTAGATTTTCCCCAGTTGCTTTCATGTATTCCCATAGATGCTAAGAATAATCCATTCACATTATATTTTTGCTCTATATCAAAAAAAAGTCCTGCATTTTGCTCAAATATTTTTTCTGTATCTTCTTGATGCCCAGATAAAACTTTTACAAAATCATTTCTTGTTAAACCACTAGGCTTATTTACCTCCATATCAAATTTAAAAGATAATTCTATACGTTTCTTTCTAGATAGTTCAACAATTTCTGGATTTAAAGAAACAGATGTAATATAGTCTCCCCTAATATATCCATCAATTCCATCAACTTTAATAAAACACCAACCATTTTCTTCAGATAATAATTTCACATCTATGTATTGATGTACATAACAAATTGCTTTTTCATCCTCAGAAGGCTTTTCATATAGAATAATCTTTTCTGTTGTGTATACAGTATCTCCCAAATGAACCTTTTTATTGAATAAAAATTCAGATGTACCTTTTTCAATAATCTGTTTTGTAGGCTCTTGTTTAATAATTTCACTTATAATACTTTCGCTTATTAGTTCCCCATTTTCATAAGTCTTAATTACAGTTTGATCAACTTGTCCAAACTTTCCTGCTTGTATTATTCTTTCTTCTCCTTTAGGCATACTATTATTATCTATATATTCTGTTTCATACTCTACATCAATTTCTTTAGTTAAAATTTCTTTAGTAGTATAGTCACTAATATTATTTGAAATAATATTCATAATATTAAGTTTGCTATTATTTTCTTCAAAAGTATTGATTGCTACTTTCTCTTCTTCAGAGGTTGCAAATATATAATTACTATGTACTGATGTTGCAAATAAAACTAGAAATAAAATTCCAATTATTGCACCTGCAGCATTAAATCTATGATCAACAACATAGATTCTATTAAATTTTATATCTTCTTTCCTAAATTCAGTTTTTATTTTCTCTGGTTTTGAACGACCATACCTAATATCTTGCACTTCTTTAAAAAGCTCAGAAAGAGATTTAGAATTATTATTACTATTATTATTCAATTTTCTCCCTCCTCACAATTATTTGAAATACAATTGTAACATTTTATTTCATTATATTTATATTTTATAACATTTATATTTCTATATCAATAGTTTTTTTTGGAAATTAAATTACAATTATATTACAAAAAATTATATATGTTAATATTACTAGATAATGGTTTAAAATATATAGAATAAAGTAATATTAATAATGCACTTAATTTTGAAATAGTTTAATAACGTATAAAAAATATATATATTGATTTTTATGTAAATAAATAATATAATTAAGATAATTAATAAAATAAAAGAAGGTTTGATTATGAATAATTTTTGGTTAAATGTTTTAGTAAATGTCATTATATTTTTTGTTGTATTTATTGGATTTTTTATTTTTTATGGAAAAAGCCACAATTGGTTTAAAGAAGGTGGATTAATATATGAATGGTGGAAAAATAAAAGAGCCTCAATAAAGGAAAAAAGAAAAAAGAGAAATAATTAATTATTTCTCTTACCATTCTATATCATCAATTGATTTAGGATTATTATTAATTTCAATATTTTCTGTCGTTCCATTTTTTATGCTTATTATTTTATCTGCCATTGGGGTAATTGCTGTATTATGAGTTATTATAATAACTGTCATTTTTTCTTTTCTACAAGTATCCTGCAATAATTTTAATATTTGTTTTCCTGTATTATAATCAAGTGCACCTGTAGGTTCATCACATAATAATAATTTTGGATTTTTTGCAATTGCTCTTGCAATTGCAACTCTTTGTTGTTCTCCACCGGAAAGTTGAGATGGAAAATTGTTTATTCTATTTTCCAGTCCAACTTTTATTAATATTTCTCTTGGATTTAAAGAATTCCTACAAATCTGTGTTGCTAATTCAACATTTTCAAGAGCAGTTAAATTTTGTACTAAATTATAAAATTGAAATACAAATCCTATATCTTCTCTTCTATATTTTATTAACTCTTTTCCTCTTAATTTATCTATTCTTTTACTATCGACAATAACTTTTCCAGATGACACTGTATCCATACCACCCAAAATATTTAAAGACGTTGTTTTTCCTGCTCCACTCGGTCCAACAATTACAACTAATTCACCCTTTTCTATTTGAAAATTGGCATTATTCAATGCATTTATTGTGATTTCACCCATTTTATATACTTTATTAACATTATTAAATTCTATATAAGGCATTTATTTATCTACCTTCACTTCCATGCTCATTTTAATTGCATTGTCTATTTCTTGCTTAATTATATCTTCTGAAACATCTTCTGTACCAGAATAATTTTCCATAATTCTCAAACTAGAGAATAATATACTTTGAGAAACATCTCCATCATCTGCATATTTTGAGAAAGTTAATTCTTTATCTAATGATTCTCCAGGCTTTAAAACAATTTTTTCAACTCCTTCAAGCTTTCTAGTTTCTTGAGGTAATACTAATAAAACTTCATCAGCTTCTTGATTATCTGAAATTACAATTGTTTTATCAGACCTATTTGTAAATTTAACATTATATCTTTCAATTTCATATTCAACTACTTTATCAGCAACATCTACCTTTAAATACTCATTTTCTGAAATACTTTTTATATCTTCATGATATAAAAAGTCGCCAATATTCATTTGTAGTACTCCATCTGAATCTCTATAAAATACAAACTTTTCAGGTATATATGAATAATTACTATTTGTTAGTCCAGTAGCTAAAAAATCATCTGTATATCTTACTTCATAAATATACATACTTTTATTTCCAAGTTTAGTTTCAGAATAATCTTGTATAAAATATTTTTTTGGCATAGGCATTTTTACTTTAACATGAGTAACATAATTTTGAATATTATTATCAAATGAATATGTTTTACAATCATCAGAAAGCATATTATAAGCTTTTTCAAAATTTCCTTCATTACAAGCATCAACATAATTTTTAATTTTTTCTTCTATTGGATTCTGTAAAGATTTAGGAGTTGATTTACTTGAATCCATTACAGACACATGTGGTTCATATGTAGTTGTTGCAACAGGCTCCTCTTTTCTAAAACCTAATAATAAATTTATTAAGAAAATAATTAACCATAATAATACAATTATTAAAATTAATCTTCTATTTTTTTTAATAAAATGTCTTATCTTTATTCTTAACTCTGTAAAATTCATAATACTCCTCCAATTTTATATAACAGAAAATGACAATTCAAAATCATTTAAATCATTCTCTTTTATAACAAAATTTATTTCCATTCCAGAACTTTTTCCAGCTAATGGATTTGCTACAGTCACCCAAAGAATATAAACATCACCATTTCTTTCAATATTAGTATGATTTAATGCTATATTTGATGGAAATTTATTTTCAGCATATTCCTCGAAATCGCTATAATTTGGGAAATAATTTTCTTTAAAATCACTATATAGCATTTGATAAGCTGTTTCATAGTTTTTGTTTTCAATAGCAGTTATAAATTCAGATACATAATATTCCATTCTCTCCCTCTCATTTAAACTGCTTAAATCTATCTTATTAATTTCTTGTATTTTATTAGCAACAACTAAATCAAGTTCTTCATCTGATAGTTTACTATAATCAATCTTATTTTTATTAGAAACAGATTTTACAATTACTAAAATAATAATTATTATAACTATTATAATACATAAAATAATTGGTTTATTATTTTTTTTAATACGCATACATATACTCCTTTTTATTTTTTATTTCTAGATAATGCTTTACTTCTTAATTTATTTGAAAGAACTCTAGCATATCTTTCTTCATCACCATCATTTTTTGTAGTTGCAGAAAAAGATTCAGCAACCTTTTTCTCTAAATATAGCTGTCTTATTTGTTCTGTTTTTTCCATCATTCTTGCAAAAACAACTGGATCATCTTTTTCAGATACATCTAAAGATTTTTTAATTAAAGAATCAAGATTAATTTTTTTATCAGAATTAACAGATGATTGAATAATTTCTTCTAATGATTTTTGTAATGCTTCAGCTGTTTTAGAATCATCTTCATCTACATATCCATCATCAACATTATTCTCACTTTTTCTTTGTTGAATTAATTTTAGCACTTCTTTTTTAAGCTCTTCAGAAGCCTTTTTAAAATCACTTTTTCCAGGAGGAGTATTCCTATTCTCTGTTCTAGCTAAAATTGCCTCTAAAGAATAGAAATTAGCAAGCTCATCTTTTTGATTCATAAGTTCTTCAGTATCTGCTAATTTACCTAATTCTTCTGCTTCTTCTTCTAACTCTTCAGCTTCCTTCAATTTTATCTTTTGCTCATCAGTATATTCTGTAACATTGTTTTTCTTATTTTCAGCTTCTATACTATCTCTAATTTGTTTTGCTTCAATTTTCCTATCATTAGAACGTTCTCTATATCCTTTGCCATATGCCATTTTATCAGTAACAACTCTTTTTCTAAACTCTTCTTCAGAATTAATTCCATCACTATATTTTAAATCAGATAACCCTTTAACAGCTTCTTCTAATGGATCTTTATTTGGATCACTTGATTGTTTATGGTATAATGCAAGTTTTTGTTTATATTCCGTATCATCTAATTCAGATGCAGCACCTAAAGCATAATCAGCAATTTTTCCATCCGCAGTTCCTATAAATGCTTGTACACCTTCTTCAACAGCCTTTGAATCAGCATAAACTTCCATAATATTGTCCCCATTTACCAATTGAGAAATACCATACATTGAACCTATAACACTTGCAAGAGAATTTTTTCTTGCCCATGCTTTCCATACTCTAGAATTCGTTACTTTAAAAGCTTTTCCTCTCAAGCCTTGGCTAAAACCAGTAATTTTTTTACCTGTTTTTCCAGCTAATCTTCCAGTTGTTCTAGCAAAACCTGTATTGGAAAATGAAGTAATAGCTTTATCTAATCCTTTAGCAGCACCACTATTACCTATAGCTTCACCTGCACTATTTAATCCAGTACTTATCTTTTGTCCTAAGCCTGTATTTTTTAACATATTAAAATCATGGCTAACAGCTTTTGAAAGATTTGGTGCAAAACTTTTAGCTGTATTTATACCTTTTCTAGTAGCAGTTCCAATATTTTTAGCTTGACTAACAGCCATAACACTCATAGCTAAACCTGCACCAAAAGATGTACTTTTATTAGTATCAGTAAATCCAAATATTTTTCTTACAACCTCTTCTGCTTTTTTTATAAATATAAGTGAAATTACAACTAAGACAGCAGTGGTAAGTAAATTGTAATCTTTTGACACAATAACAGTATTTGCAAATGTACCAGCAATATCCTTAAGATTACCTAAAGCGCCATCACCATCAATTAAAAACGGTGTTAATAATCTATAAGCTGTATTCGTAAATGCTAAATACATTACACAATGAAATGGTTGAATTAAAACTGTAAATATAAATTCCTTAAGCCATGTATTCAAAGCTTGAGCTTTTTGATCTTTTATTTTATCTATTGAATATGTAATTGATATAAGTGGTGAAATTATAACTAAGAAAGCAATTTTAATCATACGATTAACATATGCTATAAAAAATCCAATTGTCATAAATACCATTGCACAATAAACTATTGTAGCTGTTATACTAGGTATACCTATACCTAATGTAGCAAGTAATGCTATTTCATTATAAATTTTACTTATATCTTCTAATGAAACTAAATCTCCTGAAAGAGATTCAAGTGCTCCAACAATAATATTATTTATATTAATAATAAATACGGCAATCAAATGAACTACAAATATCAGAATTAAGCTAACTACCCAATCAATAAACATTTCTTTATATCTAGCTTTATCAGAAGCTATTGTAGAAAGTGCCATTCTAATTCCTATATAAACTAATATAGCTAACAAAACTGCAGCAGAAAAAACTCTCATTACATAAAACCATATTGAAACATTTTTTCTTATTGTAAATGAAATAGTATTATCACTCTCATTAATAGTTGCTAAATCTAAAACATTTGCATCAATCAACTTATATTTATTAAAAAATATTTGAAAAGGTGTAAGATAATCTAAATTTAAGTATCCCCCTAAATCTGGATCATCTGAGGCGGCTAAATTATAAAAGGTTTTATCTATTATAAATGCTATACCAATTAGTTCAATTCTTTTAGGCCAATATATAATTGACACGACACCACCTGTAGCATTTGCAACAGCATTAATAAAATCGGGACCAATAGTTGCATTTTTAGTCTCAGCATTACTTCTATTAACATTAAAAACGAATTCCAATAACATTAATATAACAATAAGTGCTATTAATATTTTATATAATGCTTTTTTCATTTTAAGCCCCTTTCTCATATTTTTAATTGATAAATTATTCTTTTACTTCATTAATTACTGCAGTTGAATTATTTTTAAATATATTTAATTCATTTTCTTTTAAAGCAATTTTTTGTCTAATTCCTGGTATCTCAATAGTTTCAGCAGATCTTTTCAAATCCTCAATTTCTTTTTCTCTATTTGCTGCTTCTCTTTCTATTTCTCTCATAAATGTTTCTTTGTCAAGAACTAGTTTTGCTTTTTCTTTAGCTACTTCTTTTGAAATTTCCTTTTTGATTTCTACTAGTTGTTTACTTAATTCTCTAGCATTTTTCTCAAATTCTATTTTTAATTCCATCTGTACTTTTAATTTATTCTTTTCTAATTGTTCAATTTCTCTTTCTAATGCACTAGATTCAACGCCATAACCCCTTTGACTATCTTGTTGTTTTTTAGCATTTTCTAATGCTCTATCTATATCTCTTTGAGCATTTTTCTTTTCATCTACACTCATACCTGAAAAGTCCATATCTTCAGTTCTTGCACTAGATTCTATATCAGTAGAATCATCATATACGAATGCTTTTGCATCTCTAAAGTCTTTATCAGTAGTACGCCCTGTAATATCTGATATAAATGTTGCATTACTTCTTCCAAGATCTTCAGATGTCTTCATAGCATTATAAATATTCTTTTCGTTCTCAAAATTACTTAATTTTCTAGATGCTTGTAAAATTGCTGGATTTGTTTTACTTTCACCTAAAATTCCTTTTACGAGTGTATCTGGATTAAATGGTGTCCCTGAAGCAATACCTTTTTTAATATGATTATGTATATTTGAAACTTGTTTTTCGTCTAAACCTGCTTTTCTTAATTGTTCTTTCAAATCATCAACTAATTCTTTTAATTTATCTCCATCTTCATAATCATCACCATTAGCCATAATTCTATTTGCAATTTCCATTATTTTAGTTGAGTCTGTTGCACCTAAAGCAACAAAATTATTTTTTGTGTTTTGAGCAAGAGTGCCACCAGTTTGTTGGAAAAATGAATCAACACCAGAACTTACAGCTTTATATGAAGCTACTCCAGAACCTATTGCTGCAAATGCATTTCCGTCATTAGCATAACTTTCAGCCCCCATAAATACTGCAACGCCAGCTCCAGCTTGGAATTTCGCCATTTTTCCAATTTCTTTAACAACTTGTGAATTTCTAAAGCCGTTTACAGCACCACTAGTAAATCCTTTAATACTCCTTAAAGTACCTGATTCTCTACTATTTTTTTCCTGTGTTCTATATTGCTTAGCCATTTCACTTCTTGCTCTTGCTTTAGCACGACTAGCTGTTAATGTTGGGTCACTATTCATTAACGCCGCAGCTCTAGCTGAAACAGCTTTATCCATATTATTTCTCATTGCAGAATATTTTTTCCTAATTTTAGCTTTTTCCTCTTCTGAACCTGCTTTTGCTAAATCTTTCTTTTCATATGAATCTAATTTTCTTTCATCTTTATCAGCACTAGCATTATCATGGCTTTCCATATAATCATCTTTTCTCTCTTGGAAAGTTTTTCCACCGCTACCAACAATTGTTCTTAATGCATATGCATTAGCACCCATGTTAGCCATTATTTCTCCTCTATTTTTAAAGACATTCGTTGCAGTATTTACTGCTTTTCCAGCAAACATACCTGCTGATTTTCCTACACCAGAAGCATATTTCATTCCTAACATTGCTGTTGCAGCTCCTGCTGCTAAAGATGTATTCTTATTATCATCAGCAAAGCTAAATATTTTTCTAACAATATCTTCTGCTTCTTTTACAAATTTAATACACAATACTGCTATTAACCCTGCTGCTAATTTATTTACACTATCATTTGTTAATAATTCAAAAGACATACTAATTAAAACGGCATAAATAATACAATGAAATGGTTGAATTAAAACTGTAAAAATAAATTCTTTTAGCCATGCATTTAATGCTTGAGCTTTTCCATCACCCATCTTATCTATTGCATATGTTAATGTGATAAGTGGTGCAATTATTAATAAAAATGCAAGCTTTAGCATACGAGAAAAATATGAGATTAATAATCCTAATGTTTGCCATGCAATTAAGACATATACAATAGTTGCAGCAATTCCATCTACACTACCACTTGTAGCTATTTCTCCAATAGCATCAATAGCTGCATTAATACTATCACTATTATTTGATGAAGAAGCATTACTAGTAACAAACGCTTCAATAGTGCTAACTAATGCACTATTTACATGAATTACAAATACTATAATAAAACTTAATAAAAATATTAACGCTAAACTTACCGCCCAATCTGTAAGCATTTTATTATATACTGCTCTATCAGAAGCTATTGTTGAAATAGCCATTCTAATACCAACATAAACTAAGACTGCAAGTAAGATTGCTGAAGCCACTAATCTCATTGCATTATACCAAGTTGCAACTCCTCTTCTAATTGTCATTACTATTGTATCTTCATTTGTTACATCAAAAAAATTAATATCAAGCATTCCAACTTTATTAAATAATATATCATATGGGCTAATTGTAGATGTATCTTGTGCACTTCCACCATCTGTACTTGGAGTATCGCAATATGCAACAGATGCAGTAAGTGATTGCATTCCATGAGCGAGTCCTATTGCTACAAGCCTTATAGGGTAAGTAAACCAACCAACAACTGTTCCTAACATTTTTGTTAAGAATTTTTCTACTTCACTTTCCCCAGCTGCATAAACGACATTACTTATAATAAAGTTATTTAATAATAATACTATTAAAATTAGCACTAAAATCTTTTTTAATGTTTTGTTCAACATTTCACCTTCTCTCTTAGCTCTATAAATTATTTAACAGTTGATTAATATTTATAATAGGCCCTGCTTCTTGTTTTATTTTCTTTTGTTTTGCCATTGTTTTTTCTTTTTCAGCTAATTTCCTTTTTAATCTACTATAATTGTCAACTTTTACTTTTTCTTCTATACTTAATGCATCATAATCTACACTTGATACATCAAAATCTTTTGGATAGCCATTGTTTATCTCTTCCATTAATATATCTCTTTGAGTTTTATAATATTCTGTCTCAGCACTACTAAGTGCTTTAGATTGTTTTTTATATGCAGAAGAACCTTTAACTTTAATTTCTTTTCCTCTTTTATTAATTTCTTTCATAACAAATAATTGTTCCAATATTTTTGAAGAATTTAAACCATTTAATTCATCATCTGCACTTAGTATAGCAAGTCCTTCTTCTGGAGTATCTAAAGAAACCTCAAGAGCTTGTTTTAATTTATTTTTCCTTTTTTCTACCTCAGCATTTGCTTTACTCATTACTTCTTCTTTTTCTCTACCAGAAACTTTCTTTGCTGTACTTTCACTTGTATCTGAAGATTCTTCATCTTTTCTATATAATAAATATTGTTTTATAGCTTCCATATAATCGCTTTTTTTACTTGCTGGAATTCTAGATGCTACATTTGGAGATGTATGAGCTGTATCTGTATTTTCTTTGCCTCTATTCTGACTATCTGAACTATGATTATTAGAATTAGACCCTATTGGACCATTTTGTGCATTTGGATTTAATACTGCTCCTACCTTACTTAACATTCTATCTAGAATAGATTCTTTACTTATAGTATCATACACACTTTTCTTACTTTTTGAAGATTCGGAACCCTTAGATAGTTCTTTTTGAATTGCTTCTTCAACAGACTCTTTTATAGCAGATCTTTCTATATTATTCATTTTTTCAAATATTTCATTTTCTTTAGCTATTTTTTTATTAACTCTTTTGGTTTTTCTCTTAATTGTAGATACTAAAGCACTTCTTCCACCTTTAAACAATTCTTCAACTTTTTGATCTTTTGAAATAATATTAGCCTTAATAAGTTCAGAATTCAATTCTGAAATAACATGATTTAATTTTGACTCACTATTAATCTCTAAAGGTTTTGAATTTGCTATTTTTAATAAAATAGCATCAATACTATCATTTAATTTCTTTATCTCTGCATCATTAATTTTCTTTTCTTTAATTTCTTCTTTAGCAATTGCACTTTCATCTGTAGAACTTTTTCTAGTATTATTTGAATTCTCAGCATTTGAAGATTCATGAGAAGAATCATCATTATTTCTTCCAAAAGAACCTTCCTCATTTATTTTAATAAGTTCTCCAGTCTTTTTATTATATTTATATCCCATTTGTGCAAGAATTTCTTCTCTTTGATTATCAGCAAAATCTTCAATTTCTTTTTCAGTATTTACACTAGCTTCCATAGCAATTGTTTTTAAAGCATCTTCTTCAAATTCTTTTTCTTGTGCTTTTAATTGTTTATAACTTTGTTTATTTATTGCATCTTCTGCTTCACTTACTCTTCTAACTTTATACTCACTTTTATCATACATACTATGTATAATAGGTCTACCTTTAGAATCTCTAGCATCTGCTAATCTTCTACTTTTATCATAAGCAAATCTATCATATGCTTTAAGTGCAGAATATGTTACAGCTCCTCCTGCAAGTCCACCAACAAGTGTAGAAGCTACTACTGTTCCAGCTCTTAAACCTTTAAATAAATTTGGATGCTTTTCTCTAATTCTATTTACAGCAAGTTGTCCTTGTTCTGCTCTCATCCTTTCAATAGCAATATCTTTCATATTATTTAATGCTGGTGTTGAAAATGCCTTAAAATTGTATTTTCTATTTTTATAATTTACTGACGTATTTAAACTTGGAATATATCCTAGTTTTTTAAAAGCTCCATATTTATTTGGTACACCATATGCTAGAAGACCCATTCCAAGTCTAGGGTGAAATGCAAATGTAGATAAACCAACAAACATTGCAGCTGTCCCTAAGAATCCATTTTTAAGTGGTTTAACAATATTTTCATTAAATACTTTACTATCTTCATCTGTAAAACCAAGTAAATTCTTTGGACTTAATTGGTATATTGCAGAATTTTTATCTGAAACCATTTTATTTGTTTGATAATCATAATGACTTGTACCGAGTAATAGACCCTTTTTAGGGGAATATACTTTATTTCCTTTTGAATCTAATTTAAATTCAAAATAATTATCTATGTCTAACAGTCTTTCCATATGTCCTTTTAAAACATCACCATGTGTTACTGTATTTAATTCTTGCTTTCTTTCTAAATTATTATATGCATATATATAATTTTCAAGAGCCTTCTGATCATCTGGATTTTTCTCGTATTCTGCTTTAGCTTTTTCAAAAGCACTTGTTAAGTCTCCTAAAGAAATATTAGAAAGTTCTTTATCTCTTCTATGATGATAAACTGCATTACCAATAATTGGTATTTTAGTTGCAATTCCATCTGAACCATAATTCGGAACTGAATTTGAATTTCCTGAAGCATTATTACTAGATAAATCTTCATCATTACCAGAATCATCATTTGATTCTGAAGCAGCATTTATATTTGAAGAAGCAACTGCAGATTGTATGCCATTACTTAATCCACTTCTTATTGCAGATGCTGCCACAATAGCTCCACCTACTCCTATTTTTCCAGCTGCTGCAACTGTTTTTCCATAAAATGAATTTCCAACGTTCTTAGCAATTGCTGTAGCACCTTTATAAGTTCCGAACATATTTCTCGCTCTTTCTTCAAGATTTCCAGCTTTATCAGTTTCTTTTAGTAAACCACTAGAATTTAAATTAAATACTTTTCTAAATATATCTTCTGCTTTTAAAGAAAAATTCATAACAATTAATGCAACTACAATTCCAGCAACATTTTTTAAAGATAAAACTAACACAGTTGAAATAAATACAGAATAAATTATTGCATGAACAGTTTGAATAATTACATTAATTATATATTCTGATAACCACTTTTTTAGTGCCATTGTTCTTCCAGATAATGCTTTTTGAAGTGCATATGCAAAACCAACTCCTGGCCCCATAATCATTAAAACAGCTATTACAAACATTCTTTTTAAATAAACTAAAGTATATCGTATAGCCATATATACCATAGACATATATAAAACCATTCCAATTAAACCATTAACTAATTTAGCATCATAAGCTCTAGTTCTTATTTCTTCATATATATCTATTTCTAATTCTTCACTAGTATATTCAGCTGATGATCCATCTGATGTTTTTTCAGCTAATTCCATTTTTTGAATAGTATGTGTATTTATATCTGTTGCATATTCTTTTACAATATTAACAAATGTTTCATTAATATATATAGTAAAATACATTATATAATGAATTAAAAATATTATTAAAATACCAACAACCCAATCTACTAACATTCTTTTATACATTGCTCTTTCAGAAGCAACTGTATTTAATGCTATCTTAATTCCTATAAATACAAGAACTGCAAGCATTCCAGCTAATGCTATTATTCTTATTGTATAATACCAAAAAGAAACATATTTTTTTAATTCAATAATTACTGGTTCAGCATCTAACAATTGTTTATATTTAGCACAAGAATCACATGAACCATTACATGTACATCCGCCTGTACATGTGCCATCAGGGCAACACTCGCTACATACTTTCTGACATTTTTTACACCTTAATATTCCACCTGTTGGAGAATATTTTTTATTATATTCTGTTTTAAAAAAGTTTGCATCTAATGCTGGAACTTGGTTGTATACAATTGCTTGAACAGTAACATTATTTTCTGATGTAACAATAGACATTAAATCTGTATTACTTATTTCATTATTCATATCTAATCCACAAGTAGCATCTAATGCAGCTGTAAGTAGTCTTTCAATAAGAGCTGTCCATCCAATAAAAGGTGCTCTAATAGCCATTGAAATTGCACCAATTATCCAATCTGCAACTTCAGCAAGTGCATTAATTAACCAATCAAACACACCTTCTTTTGCTACATATTGACCTTTTTGAGTTCCAGCGTAATAAAACTCATCTGACTTAATATCTAATTTAGCATAAGACGCAGGAGTAGTACAAAAAGAAATAAATATAGCTAGTATAATTATTAATATTACTATTTTCTTAAGTAAATTTCTAAGTACTACCATTTCTACCTCCTATCTAAGTTCAATTGTTTTTCCATTATCATATGTTAGAATTCCATTATTGTAACTTTCAAACTTATAATCATCTTTTCCTTCAATTATTCTCTGCACATTACCATTTTCTAGATTGTATAAAAATATACCCTTTCCAATTTTTGAATATAGAAAATATTCATTTGAAATCCAAATATAATCATTTATTCCATCAAATAATTCTCTGTTTGGCTTTTCTCCTGTTTTGGAAATAAACTTTATACAATATATACCATTATTAGAATCCATTTCAGGTAAAATATTATAAACTAAACTTTCATTTTTTGTATTCTTTTCATTATCTTGAATATTATTTATATAATCTTTACTTTTTTCTATTAAATCCTTTTCTTCAGTTATTCGTCTTTTTTCAGCTTCAAATACACAATCTATTTGTAGTCTTGAAATAAAATCTGAATTTTTTAAATATGGCTCAATACTATTAATATCGCCCTTAATATTATTATACACCAAAATTCCGTTCGTGTCATCATAATTTACTTTAATTTCAATACCTTTTAAAGGATATGCTATGAAAACATAATTTGAAGAATAATTATATTCACTATAATCTGGCCATGTATATGTCAATTGGTTCATAAATTCCAATAAATCACTATCATCACCATCTAAATAGTATTCATATAAATCTAAAAATTGCTCAGTTCCATAATAATCATCTTTAATTGCATATATAGAAATCACATCATTTGTAAAAAATGCATAAATATCATTTCCTTTATAGCCAATTACATTTAGTTCTTCGTCTTCAAAAGTTGGTTTTCCAAGGATATCTTTTACATCATCTAAGTTCATTCCTGGATATATATTATCTATAACACTCCCCCTATAATTACGTGTAAAAATAATATTATATATTTTTGATTGGATATTTCTTACAAATATACCTTCATCAAAATATATATTATATTGATTAAATGTACTCTCTCTTGTACCAAAATCAATTAAAGAATTCCAATTATTATTTTTACATTCTTTTAGTTTTTCAGAACTAATGTTTAAATTGGTTATAGGTATCTCTTCATATGATTTCATACTAATTTGTAAATCCATATAAATAAAATAATCCTCAATACCATTAATAATAATTGATTCTATTTCATCATTTTTGCATAATACTTCTATTGTAATATCATTTTTCTCATCAAACATTCTATAACTATTATACTTTATTACTTTTGCAACATCATTTAATAATGCATTATAATAATCTTCATTACTCTTATCATCTTCATCATATGGTAAAACTTTTAACTCTAAATTTATGTCTAAATAAAAAGCTGGATCTTCACTTTCTTTTTCCGAAATATATTTTGATTTATGATACTCAATAACTTGCTTTACAGTTGTTAAACTGTTATATGACAAGTTGTATTCTTCACTATTATGTTTATTAATTACTAATACAGCAATCAAAAATATAAAAATAAAGGTGCAAACTAAAATAGCACAGAAAATAACTCTATTCAACCCCTTATTTTTATATTTTTGATTTTTCATTTCTTACTCCTTACTTTTTTCTTCTTTCAATCTCCATTTTTTCAATTGAATTTTCATCATTTTTAAATGTAATTAAACCATTTTTTACCAATTTCTTAGAATCATCTGTAAAACAATAATTGTTATAAAGTATAATTCCTTTTGGATCATTATCTTTTATATCTATTTCAATTCCATATGATGAAAGCATTATATTAGCAGTTTTATTCTCCACATCATATTCACAGTAATCATATGTAGGCATTTGACCAGTAAGTAGTATTATAAATCTTTCAAAATTTTTATTATCAAGATATTTTTCTAATAATTCTTCGAATTTAACATTTTTAGTATATGAATATCCATAAACAGAAATTTCATCATCATATATAAAATAATATAATTGATTAGTTCTATATCCCAAGTAACCTTCTTCTATTCCACCATAGCAATTATTAGGATTTTCCATATAAAATTCTTCAAGTGAAGCGTCATTATCTACGTTATTGAAAATCTTTTCATCATATTTTCTTGAAAAAACAATATTTCTAACAACTTTATTTCCAACAATTCTTAGCTTAACAGTATTATTCAAATAGCTAATATATCCGTTATCTAAATGAGTACCTTCACCAAGTTCTTCTTCTATACTAGAAAATTTCATACCACTATCTTTTAAATTTGTTAACAAGGAATTTACAGATTTTATTGTATCTGATTCTTTTGGTAATTTAATATTATTAATTTCAACATAGTCATTTCCGTCTACATTATTATAGTAATCCTCAATTGAATTAATTACTATAACATGTTTTTCATTTGTAGTATCATATTTAGCAAAAATCTCTAGCTCCTTATTATTATCAATTAAATAAAAATCTGATTTTTCATAAAATCTAGATATATCATTAACAATAGATTTAAAGTAATTTTCATTGCTTTTACCATTGTCATCAAATAAATTCTTAGAAAATCTCACATATATTTTATTATTATCTACTTTATAAAATTTGCAATCATATTCTATTACAACATCTTCAACCGTTTCCTTAAATTCATTATTTGCAGTAGTAACTGAAATATTTGAACTTGTATCAGATAAATTATAAGAAATAACAATATACAATAAGAAACAAAGTATTGCAAAAAATAAAAGAATAAATCCTACTATAACTAATCTTAAAATATTATTATTTTTCAAATATTTACTTTCCTTTCTTGAATAGTCTATCTCTTATACCATTAAATGTAACAGAATCACTAACATTAAATACAACTCTTACCATTTTTTCAACTGTTCCCATTGATAACAACAAGAAAATAGCTATAATAGGAGCTTTTGAAGCTATATTATTTGCAGTCATTACAATTACTAAAAAAATAATAGCATGTAATGGCTGTATTAATACATTTAACATAAACTCTTTAAGCCAATTAGAAAAAGCTTGTGCTTTTCCATCTCCTGCTTTATCTATTGAATATGTTATTGTAACTAATGGAGCAATTGCTACAAGAAAACCTATCATAAAAAATCTCTTTGTATATGTCCATAAAAACTTGATTTCCATATATAATAAAACCCAATACATTATAGACCACATTGTAAGCTCAATTCCAGATGCAGAAAACACTAGTTCTAACACAATATTTCTTACAACATTTTCAAATACTTCATTAGTGTTACCACCCATTAATGAATTTCTAAGCTCGTAGAAAACACCAATTAGAACTTCTTCTATGGTGAACAAAGCAGCCATAATATAAGGCATTGCAAAAATAATAACAATACTTTCAAACCAACCAATAAGCATCTTCTTATATTTTGCTTGTTCTGATGCAACAGTAGAAATAGCCATTCTTATACCAATATATACTAAAACCACTAAACCAATAATAAGAGCTAATATTCTACATATTGTATAAACACTTGCTATACTTTCTTTAATTAATTTGTTATTTTCATTAATTGGTAGTTCTAAATCTCCAATTTTATATGTATCATTTGTATTAAAGTAATTAGCATTAAGTAGTGGAATTCTATTAAAAACTAATCTATCTATTGTAACAAAATATTGTAATTCACCATTTTCAACTGTATATGTTAATTGTCCAAAAATAATATCTAATTCTAATGCAATAACTGCATTAAAAAGCCTTGATAATATTCCTAAAACAAAACCGACAATTGATGAACCAAAATTAGCAAAAGATAGTGTCGTTTTAATACTATCATCTTGCTTATGAGCAGCTGTACCTTCCTCTAAAATACTTTTCATCATTCCGTCACTTGGCTTAGCTTCTTGAGCTAAAACTGAGTCATCTGCATTATCTTCAGCTGCTCCATAAGAACTATTTAAAAATATGAAATTAAACAATAATACTATTAATAACATTGATGTTACTAATTTTTTCATATTTTCCATAATTTTTTCCTTTTAATTAGAACTATTTAATGCTTCTTTCTTTGCTCTTTCCATTTGAGATTGCTTATTTAAGTTTGTTTCAACAAATTCAAATTCCTTCTTAGTTGGTTGAATTGCAAGTATAGCTGAATCACCACCAACTTTAAGCAATCCTTCACCTCTATTACATGTAATTAAAAATCCAGCTTCACCTTCACTTAGTTTAAATACTTCTTTTAAATACTGAATTTCTGATTTATCTTGTGCTAAGAATAATTTTGTATCAGAAGATGTTAAAACTGCTTGTACCTCTTGTTTTTCATAAAAGTCTTGGAATTTTTGTGAAATAACAGCAAGAGAAACATTTCTTTTTCTGGCACGTCTAGCCATTGTATTTAAGAAATCTACAGCTTCAGGATAAGGTAAAAGCATCCAAGCCTCATCAACTAAAACTCTCTTTTTAGCAGCTTTTGTTTTATCTTCACTATTTTTCTTAACATATTTTTCCCAAACCCATGATAGCATTATTTGCTGTGCTAAAGGTCTTGCAAATCTTTCCTCTAATTGAGAAATATCTATATTAATAAATGGAACACCATCTAATAATTCAAAAGTAGATTGTCCATCAAAATATGCCATTTGTCCTTGATATTCTCTAACATACTGTTTCATAACTTTTACTAAATAACTGTAGTGGAAACGATAATCTGGGTTTTCATTTTCTGTTGCTTTTCTACAAATTCTTTTATACCATGAACCAATTGTAGGCATTTGCTTTTTAGTTCTTCCTAAATAATTTTGGGAAATATCTATTTTTCCTTTATCATCTCTTTCATATAAACTTTCAACATTATTTGTTATACCAAGAGCAGCATATTCTTCAGCAACAGATTCAGAAATTATCTGTTTAGTAAGCTCATTTACTTCTTGGCTTCTTGTACTACCTCTTGCCATTGTTAGTAATCCATTTGTAACGTCTTCAACTTTATTTTCAACACTTAATACAGTTCTTTCTTTTCCTGTTATTTCATCTTTAATAATTTCAGGTTCTATATCAAACAAATTTATAACTGTTTTAGAATTTGGGCTTAATGTAACATTAACACCACCTAGTGCTTCAGCAACTATTCCATACTCACCTTCAGCATCTAGAGCTAAACTTTCTATTCCCATAAGTACTGCTGAACGAGCTGTAATAGTTTTTATAGTAACAGATTTTCCAGCACCAGATTTTCCAAATATAACCATATTATAGTTATTAAGTGATGAACTAAAATTATCATATAATATAGGTAATCCAGTTTGTTTATTAAATCCTAAAGGAATACCATTTTCATGTCCTACTTCAGAATTGAAAAATGGAAATACAGTAGACATTGCTCTTCTATCAAATGTATGTGATTTTGTTAAAATATTATCAGAAAAAGGTAAATTGCTTCTAAATGCTTCATCTTGTATTGCCCAAGCTGGTTTAATATCGATAAGGTTTTTTGACATCTCATTTGATAAAAGCTCTGTATATCTATCAAGTTCATCCATACTATATGCAAAAATTGTTGCAATTATAGATGAATCAAATAACTTATTAAAACCAGCAGCTATGGCATCACGTAGTTCTTCTGCTTCCATTCTCTTTTGAGCTATTATTCTCTCTCTGTTTATATCTCCTCTATCTAAAGCAACGATTCTTTCAGACTCTAATTCATTTATTGTTCTATTTAAATCAGTTTGTGAAGATGCTTCACTAACAGGATTTATAAATACAGATACATTTATATCTCCAAAAGTATACATTCCTCTTAAAAATTCTGGAAAAGTACACATTCTTGGAAGATTAGCAACAACCATGCTTCTAGCATATCTAGTTCTTGATGAAGCAATTTCTAAATGATTAGTATAACTTGCATCTATTCCGCCAGGAGCAATTAAAGATTTTATATCTTTCTCATTTCTTTTAAAAATACTATCTTCTTCTTTTTTTATACTATCTATTTCATTAGTAGTTTCTTTCTTTTTATTATTTCCAAACATATTATATCCTCCTTATCTTTAGTCCTCTATTCTTCTTCTTTTAACCACTTTTTTTCTAGGAGCAGTAGTTTGGGCTTCCTGCAATTCAGGTTTTTTTACTTCATTGCCAACTTTTTCGACTTCTCTTTTAGCTAATTGATATACTCTAGGGTCTAATTGATCATGATATGAATCTATTAACTCACTAGCTTTTTGTTTAATTCTTTCTGTTTTATTAATCTTAAATTCAAGTTCCTCAACTTGTCTTTGTCTATCAGCTTTTAAGATACTATCTGTTGCCATATCAATTGCAGCAATATTAATTTCTTGTTCAATTTTTTCTTGTTTTTTCTGTAATACATCTTTGCCTGTACTATATAATGAATCATACTGAGCATCTAAAACTTTTGAAAGTTGTAATAATTCAGATTCATCTCTATTATAAGCAATATATAATAGTTCTGCTAATTCTTCAGAGTCTAAAATACGGCTAGAAACTTGTGATGTACTTAGGGAACTCGCTATATTTTGACATCTTGTATATAATTCAGAAAAACACATATTATATATTTCTTCTTTAGACCATCTATCTAAATTTCCACCAATTTCTGCTGAATAATATGAAACTACAACATATGTTCTTTGTTGTAATACATTTTTATTTGAACTCATTTTTTCAACATAATCTGTAATATTTATACCATATTCTAATATATTTACTTTTCTTCTCTTTTCAAATTCTAGTTTTTCTCTTAATGCCTTATTACCAGAAGTTTGAGCAAGTTTTGCATCTATTTTATCTATTTCAACTGTTAAATTATCTATTCTTGCTTTATATTCTTCAATTATATCTCTTAAATTTAATGTTCTACTTTGAACATATAATTGAATTGGAAATCTTAAAGTATTTAGGAATTGTACAAATCCTTCTTCAACTGCTATTTTTTCATCTTCACTCATTAAATCATAATTTACACCATTACACTGTAAAATCATAATATATTGTGCGCCGTTTTTTCTTACTATCATATTATCAACGATTTCATCAAATTCCATAAATTCATAAATTGATTCTCTTGATAAATTGGTTGTAAATTTTCCATAATTTTGAATTCTATTTTTCTTGTTTTCATCATCTTGAGTTAATAACTCATCCTCTTCCTCTTTACGCTTTTCAACTTTTTTTGGTCTCATTAAGTAAACATATAATAGAATTAATAAAATCATTATAATAAAAATAAGAACTATACCAAGTTGAAGTAAAGGTATTACATTACTGTTCATTTGCACTTTCCTCCTTATTTATTTCTTTTGTATAAACATATAATCTTCTTCTTTTCTTATGTTTAAAATACCTAAGTACAATTTCATAAATTGGTTCTCCACCAATTTTCTTTGTAACAGGTATTGCGACAATTGTAGGGATTTTTATAGCTCCTACTACAAAACCTATTAATGCAAAAAATGCCATAATTCCTAGACCAACAGGCATCATATTCATTGCTCTAAATATGAAAAGAAAAATTGCGCCAACCATTACTCCTACCGCAGTAGAAATTAAAGACTTAATTGTAAATATGTATAATATTCTTGTTTCACCTCTATAATTACGAGGTATATAATATGTCCCCATAAAAATCCTCCCCTTATTATAATGAATTATTTGCAAAAGTTAATACTATTTTCCAAATAAAATATGCTCCAAAAATAACAAAACCTGAAACTACTAATCCAATTAATTGAACTTTTAACTTAGCTTGTGCATCTGGTCCAGATGTTAAATATTTAATACCCATATATGTTGTAACAGCTACTAATACACCAGCACCAATTGTCATAAGTAATCTAGCAAGTTCAACAAATGGTTTAACAACATTTCCCGTATCAACATTTACACCTTGACCTTGTGATTCAAATGAATTAATTTGCCCTCTCATATCACTTAAAAGACTTGCATGAGAATAATTAAAATTTGAAAATACCACAAAAAATAAGGATAATGCTAATAAAGTTTTAATAAATAACATTTTTTTCATTTTTCTCACCCTTTCTTGCAAGAATTGCTATATAACTATAATAAATCTAATTTCTTCGCATAATATCACTATTATATTAATTATACTTAAAACAAAAATTTTTTTCAATATTTTTGTATAATATTTGATATTTTTAATAAAATTGTAACAAAAAAAGATTTTTGCAAATTACATAAGTATCGCAAAAATCTCTTAAAACTATTTTTTATATATTTAATTTTTTAAATAACGATATAATTTAATAAAAATTAAATATTAAATAATTATTTAATATTTTCTGTAAAGCATTATTTTAATACTTTACTTGAGAAATTTGCAATAATTGCGACCACATTTACTCCACCAAATACCAATACACATCCATATATTATTGGTAAAATATTTTTCTTAACATCTGCTTTTTCACCTGGACTTGCCATCATATATTTTATTCCAAGAATTGAAACAACAATAATTGAAATACCTGTTCCTACAATTTGAATAATTCCTATTATTTTATTAATGCCTTCAAAAAAAGGATCTCCTTCTGTATCTGCAGGATTTTGAGCCTCACTTGCTTGACCAATAAGTGCATCAATTTTTCCATCTTTTGCATAAGAAATATTATAAAAAAAATTAATAAAATTACATATAATTATTAAAATTAAAAAAATATATAAAACCCTTTTCATATTTAATCCTCTTTTCTATAGTTAATCGGCTTTAACACTTTCAGATATAATTCCTTGAGCAATTCCTATTAGTCCTGATGCTGAAAAAAGAATTAAAGCACCTATTATATATTTTACAGCATATTTTTTTATATCTG
This sequence comes from Clostridiales bacterium UBA7001, assembly GCA_002449785.1. Lineage (GTDB taxonomy): Bacteria > Bacillota > Clostridia > TANB77 > CAG-508 > Scatovivens. The sequence continues at coordinate 142,445 of DJXP01000019.1, read as the reverse complement.
CTCTATCTCCTGCTGATGCAATTAGATATTTTATACCAATTACCATTAAAATAACTACTGCTGTAGTAACACCAGCAACTCTTACAACTGCTAATATCCCACCTAATATTTCTCCTGCTGCATTGCTTACATCACCATCAGGATCTGCTCCTGAAAAATTTGATGTTATAAAACCACCATCAACAGCCATAACCATATTATAACCAAATGAAATTATTAACATTACAATTACTACTATCGCTAAAACTTTTTTCATAATAATCACCATTTATCTTTTTATTATTAACTAATTTAAGCTTTTATTGCTCCTGCTATTTCTACTAAAATTCCAAGTATTCCAGATACGCCAAAAAGTATAACAGCACCTATTACATAAGCTACTGCATGTTTTTTTATATCTGCTCTATCTCCAGGAGCTGATGCCATATATTTCATTGCTATTACAAGAAGCATTACAATCGCAACTGTTACTCCAACAATTCTAACAGCACTAATAATAGTAGCAGTAGCATTTTTTGTTGTATTATCAATTGGATTTTCTTTATCTTCAAATCTTTCCACTTGAAATCTACCATTATCAGCTGCTATAACTATGTTCATCACACCAAAACTCATACATATAATAATTGCAACTGAAATAATTTTAATAAGATTATTTTTCATTATACTCCTCCACATACACTTTTCTATTTCTTTATTTATAATTATCCGATTGCATGTGATGCCATCTCTATTACTCTTAATATTCCAATTGCCCCAAATACAACTACTGCTCCTACAACATACACAAAAAAACTCTTTTTTATATCTGCTTTTTCTCCTGGAGCTGCAGCCATATATTTCATTGCAAGAACTAATAAAATAACAACAGCAACTGTCATAGCAACAATTTGAACAGCTACTAATATTGTTCCAAGAACACTTCTAACAGTTTTTGTAGCATTTGTTGAATCTTGTGCTTCATCTACGGTTTGAAGTGTTTTTATCATTTGTTCTCCAGCATTTGAAACATAAACAAATGAACTACTTATTAAAAAAAACATTAATATTATCGCAAAAAATTTTACTACATGAACTTTTTTCATTTTTTCCTCCTAAAAATTGCTAATTATAATTGACTTGCAAATTTAGCAATAATTCCAATTATTGCACTACTTGCAAACATAATCAAAGCTCCTACTAAATATACCCAAGCATGTTTCATAATACTAGCCCTATCACTAGGAGCTGAAACCATATATTTTATTCCAAGAACAATTAACATAATTACTGCAACTCCCATACAAATCACTCTTACAACGGTAACCACTGTACCAGCTAACCCGGTAAGAGATGTAGAAACTCCTGAACTATCTTCAGATGCTACAGTATTATTAATCTCTCCTCCCCAGTCAAAGGCTTCTACTTGTGAGAAATAAAAATAAAATCCTAAAACAAAGCAAAATATAATTAAAGAAATTACAAGCTTCATTAAACTTTTTTTCATAATATTTACCTCCTGCAAACATATTAATGTTAAAATCTTTCTCTTATATTATAACATTTTTTTACTTTTTTTTCAACTAATTATAATATTATATATAAATATAAGATTTGTAAATATTTTTGCAAAAAAAAAACAAACAGATTAAAAATCTGCTTGTTCTTTATAATTCTTTCTCTATGGTTTACCTGAACCTGAAAATGTATCATTAGCTTGGTTAGCAAATGTTTTTATTAATTGTAAAATTCCTGATGCTGCAAATAATACTACTGCACCAACTACATATACAACAGCATGTTTTTTGATTTCTGCTTTATCACTTGGAGCAGCAGAAATATATTTAATAGCTAATATAATTAACATAATAACAGCTACACCAACACCAACGACTTGCACAATTGTTAAAGCAGCACCCATCCATTGGTTTATTAATCCAGCAGCTCCAGATGTATCTTGAGCACTTTCAGTAACTGTTGTTGTATCAATATTTTTATAACCTATTGTCTCGCCATTAACAATTGTTGTTAATACTGTTACACATAAAACTGCAACTAATAATAGTGAAATTGCTTTAATTACATTTTTTTTCATTTTTAAAATCCTCCTTTTACTGTACTAATTACATTATATACTATTTTTAAAGTTTTTTCAACATTTTAGTATATTAATATCACATTAATTTTATAATAGCATATAAATTTTTTTTTGTAAATGTTTTTTTAAAATTATTTTAATGTATCCCACTCTTCTGCTTTAAACCCTACAAACACTTTATCTTTCATGATAAATAGTGGTCTTTTAATTAACATTCCATCACTTGCGAGTAGCCTTATTTTATCATCATCAGAAATTTTACTTAATTCTTCTTTTAAATTCATACTTCGATATATTAAGCCACTAGTATTAAAAAACTTATTAATTGGTAAACCGCTTAATTTAATAATTTTTTTTAATTCTTCATATGTAGGAGTTTCTGTAACAATATTTTTTTCTTTATATTTAATATTATTATCATCCAAAAATTTTTTTGCCTTCTTACAGGTTGAACATTTTGGATAGCATATAAATTCATGATTCATTTCTTTCTACTTTCAATACAGTTTCTAAATAAACTATATTCTCCTTTCTTTTTTTCTATTTTTATATTATAACACATATTATGTAAATTTTCTACTTTTTCTTTAAATTGCATTTATAGCTTTTAAGAATCTATTATATTCTTTACATTTTATTACAAATAAACTATAATTTTATAAATAAAAGGAGTAATATAATATATGAATGAAGAAAAAAATGTTAGATTAAAAATTAATATACTTTTTACACTTATTATTGCCATTATAACAATTTCAATTGTTCCAAAAGCATTTCAAAATGATACATTTTTTAATATTTCAATAGGTAAATATATATTAGAAAATGGAATTGATATGCAAGAACATTTTTCTTGGATATCTGGTTTAAAATATACATATTCTCATTGGGCTTTTGATATTATTATATACATTATTTATTCGAAATTTAGTTTTTTAGGAATATATATATTTACTATTTTATTATCTATAATAATAAATATTTCCTTATATTATTTATTATATAAATTGAATAAAAATCCAATTATTTCTTTTTTTGTAGTAATTGTATTTTCTTTTCTTAATATGCATCATTATGTAGCTCGTTCGCAAATTGTTTCATTCTTAGGTTTTATAATAGAAATATATTGTATCGAAAAAATTATAGAAACTGATGAAAAAAAATATGGTTTAATAATTTTCATAATAGGTATAATTATTGCCAACTTTCACGCAGCAACATGGCCTTTAATATTCGTACTTTTTATCCCATATATTGTTGCATCTTTTTTTAACTATTTTTCTGATAAAAATATATACACAAAATTAAAAAACAAATCTGAAAATAAATTAAAAAATCTTTCTAATAATGACCCTAAATGTAAGAAAATTAAAGAGGACATTGAAATTTATGAAAAAATAATAAATAAATCAAACAATACATCTTCATATAAGATTATAAAAAGGTCAAACTATAACACTAAACATTTATTAATTGTAATGATTTTAACAATTATTACTGGTTTTCTAACACCGATTCATGACGTTCCATTTACTTATATAATAAAATCTATGTTTGGATATAGCAATTTTGAAAATTTAAAATCAATACACTACATTTCAGAAATGCAACCAATTGTCCCAGCATCAAGCATTGCTCTTCTAATATTTCTAGTTTTTCTTATAGAATTTTTAATTTTCTTACCTACAAAACTTAAACTTGAACATGGATTTCTAATATTAGGATTATTAATTATGACACTTACAAGTAAACGATACATTACACTTTTAATTTTTTTAGGTAGCTATGTTATAGCAGACTTAATTAATCAAGCTTTTAATATATATGTAACTAATGATACAAAAGTTTTTGAAAAATTTCTTACATCAAATATAATAGTTTTTTTTATTATTTCTTCTTGTATAACATATACTATCTACAAATTAATTAACAATAGAAATACAGAATTTTTTAGCAACAAAAACTATCCAATAAATGCTACTCAGTACATTTTGGAAAATATTGATTATAAGAAAATGAGAATATATAATGATTATGATTTTGGTAGTTATCTAATGCTCAACGAAATTCCTGTATTTATTGATTCAAGATTAGATGTTTATTGTAGTGAATTTAATCATACTGATATATTTAAAGATTTTATTAGCATTAAAAGTGACACCCAATACTATGAAGATATTTTTACAAAATACGATTTTACTCATATTTTACTTAAAAATGATGAATTAATATTAAAATATTTAAAAAGAGACGCAAAATATAATGTAATTTATGAAGATGAATATTTTACTTTATTTGAAAGAAATTAATAAAGACTAATTAATATTACTAAACACGGTGAAAATTATTGTTTTTTTCTTGACAAAAGCTTTTCATTGTGTTAATATAATTATTGTCTTCTGGTGCAGTAGCTCAGTTGGATAGAGCAACGGCCTTCTAAGCCGTGGGTCGGGAGTTCGAATCTCTTCTGCATCACCATTTTAATATAGAGGTTAGCTAACTATCCTCTATATTAAAAATGCTTAATCGAGGTGTAGCGCAGTTGGTAGCGCGCGTGGTTTGGGACCATGAGGTCGCAGGTTCGATCCCTGTCACCTCGACCAACAAAATCCTGTAATTTTTGGCAATTACAGGATTTTTTTATTCAAGATTATTACAGAATACTCTTTGCTAAAATTTCTAAAAATTATGCAAAAAAGGGGCTATAAAAAAAGCCCCTTTTTACATATTGTGCAATTAATATTTTAGACTTTCATTATCTAGAAGGAAATCATATATACTCATAATGATAATTCCATTATCATATCTTGATCTTTTTATATTATCTCCTACTATAATAATTTTTTTGAAGAAATCATTAACATTTAACAAAGATTTCTGTTCTTGTTCTACTTTTTCTTTTGTCTTCATTTCTAATGCCGACTGAATGTATATTTTGTTATTACCTTTATTAGCAACAAAATCAATCTCTAATTGTTTCCTTTTATCTCCTTCTCTAATTTCAACAGAGCCTATATCAACATTATATCCTCTCTTTTTTAATTCTAAATAAATAACATTTTCCATTGTATGTGATATTTCTTCACTTTGTCTAAAATCTAAAAAAGAATTTCTTATTCCCATGTCTGTAAAATAATATTTTTGAGGTGTTTCTATGAATCTTTTACCTCTAACATCAAATCTTTTTGCTTTCTCTATCATAAAAGCATCTTGTAAATATCCTAAATAATTATATATTGTTTTATCTGTCATTGTTGATGTTTTATCTCTTTCTTTAAAATTATTAGATAATTTTAATGGATTAGTAAGAGATCCTATGTCAGAAGAAATTATCTGTACAAGCATTTCTAATTCTTCTTTATTTTGAATATTATTTCTATCTATAATATCTTTTATATACACATTATCTTTTTGAGACTTTAAATATGATATTTTACCTTCGTCTGATTTTGCAAGAACTGTCAATGGTAAGCCTCCATAAGTATAATATTCATTTAATGCTTTTTCCTCTGAACCATTATATATTGAATAAAACTCGCTAAAAGATAGTGGATATACTTTAATTTCCCAGCCTCTACCTCTAAATTCTGTAATAATATCAGAAGACAAGAATTTTGAATTACTTCCTGTAACATAAACTTCTACATTTTTCATATGTAAAAATCCTATTAATACAGATTCAAATTCTTTGACTTTTTGAATTTCATCTAATATAACATAATACTTATATTTATCTATTATTTTTTCTTTAACATACTTATTTAATTCATCTGGATCGTGATATATATAATTTTCTCTTTCATCTAAATCTAATTTTATAATATGATCTTCTTTAATACCTTGTTCAAGCAAATAATTCTTAAAAATAGGATCTAATAAATAGGATTTTCCGCATCTTCTAATTCCTGTTACAACTTTAACTAATCCATTATCCAAGCCTTCAATAAGTCTTTTTAAATATAGATCTCTTTTTATTTCCATATGCCAAACCTCCATTACGAATTTTTTCCGTTTGTGGAACTTTTTCGTAATAATTATACCATTCATATAAACTATTGTCAATTTTGTATTACGAATTTTTTCCGTTTAGGTACTTTTTTCGTAATATTTTTCTACTTTTACTGCTATTTAGCATTCCTTCTATTATTTATTTTATACTGAAATTATGAAATCTATTCAACTAACTCCAAGCATTTCTCCAAGCAATCACTTTTAAAAAAGTGGATATTTCGGTATTTTCAATATTTTGAAAGAATTCACCTCGACCAAAAAAATAGAGACTACAATTAATGAATGTAGTCTCTAAATATAAGAGCACTCTTTTTTAGTGTCTACTATATGGTGAGCACTTCAACAAATAGCTCTTTTTTAAATAATTATCTCTTTGCCAAATCCTAGAGTTAATTTGTTATCAGATGTATAAACGAACTGTCTGGAATATTCACAATTTAATTCTTTTGTCATTCTTGCATAGTATTCTATAATCTTTCCTTCATTTGAAATATATGCACCATTAATACATTCACATATATTCTTATCATAATAATGTTTTAATACATTTTTATCTTTATTAAAAACATTATTAAAATCTATAAAATTTTCTTTACAATAATCACTAACTTTCATTAAAGATACAAATCCTACCCTAAAAACATCAAGCAAACTTGCAAATTCTAAATATTTATTTACCTCATCTATATTGTCAATATTTCCTTTCAGTAACAAACAATTTAATCTTATTAATCTTTTATTACTAAGCATTTCCATTACATTTTTTATATCATTATAACTTGCAACTTCAATTCCAAAAATTTTGTTATTCTTTATATCATCATAATGATGTCTACTTATATGAACTCCTTCAATTTTATCAATTTCATCCAAATTTAATATATTCTTTAAATTAAATCCATTAGTGTTTATAGTTAAGAATGCATTAGGAATAACCTCAAAAACTGAATTTACTACATTATTTAATAATTCAAAATTTAACATTGGCTCTCCACCAGTAATTGAAATTCTATTTATTAAGTCTTGTTTTTTTAACTCTTTTAACAAGAATTTAAGCTTTTCAATATCTAATTTACCATTGTTTTTCATATTATGATTACTACAATATAAACATTGTGCATTACATTCATCATTTATTTTTATATAAAGATTTAATTTTATTTTTTCGCGTTGAAAAATATCTTTATTTATAGAACAATTATAATTTTTTATTTTTATTTTTTTTCCTAATAATTCTATTTCCTCAAACATTATTTTTATCTAATAACCATTTTTTTACTTTATTTGAATAAAACAAAGCTCCAATAGCTCCGTAAAATTTAAATCCTGTTTCAGTTAAAAATACGTTATCCCCTTTCATTTCAATATATTTATTATTTTTTAAAAATTCAAACTCTGTTCCATATACATCAAGTGGATCTGCTTTTAATATATCTTGCATTACTGATATTTTAAACATTCCGTAATACATACTAATTGCAATATACTTTGCTAATAATTCTTCCTTTGGTAATAAATAAGTATCTTCTTCTCCAAATGAATTAAAATTTAAACAATCATCAAGTTTTTTTCTGTTTTTCCCTACATTATAACTAATACCAATTTTTGACTTAGATTGAGCAGCAATTCCAAATCCTTTATATGAAACATTGTCTATCATTCTATATCTAAGATAAGATGATAACCCAAAATCCTGCTTATTTTTAGAAAATGTATTTTGACCTAATCTAGCATAATAGCCCATTTTTATTAAATTATCATAAAAGAATAAGTATTGATTATATAAATATTCCCTATTAATATCAATTTTTTTATTTAACAAATTATATCTAATCTCATATAAAGTTACCTGTTCAGGATTAATCATTTCAATAAGCTTTAATGTTTCTTTTATATCATCATAAGTTTGTTTTTCTAACCCATACATCAAATCAATATTAATTTTTTCAATTCCAACATCTTTTAGCATCTTACATTTTTCTATAATACTACTATCTTCTAAATCTGCTCTATTGCTTTTCTTTAAAAATGAAGAATTTCTTGTTTGTATTCCCAAAGAAATTCTTCTAAATCCTGCTTTAAATATTTTTTTTGCTTTTTTTTCTGTAATAGTATTAAATGTAGCTTCAATACTTGGCTCCATATCTTTTACTTTACTAATACTATCTATAATACTTTTGCAAAAATCCATTAATTCTGAAAATATATCATCATATAGAACTGTTGGAGTTCCTCCTCCTATATCAAATCCATAAAGCTGTATTGGACTATGTTCCTCTATAAATTTGTATATATCCCTCTTTAAAATTCGTAGATATTCTTTCTCTTTTTCTATACCATTTTTAGGATATTTTATGTATTCGCAAAATGTACACAGTTTCTCACAAAATGGAATGTGAATGTAAAAATTAAAATCATGCTCGTTATTGAAAATATCTACATTATTAGTTGTTTTATATTCATTCCAATTGTATTTATCTAATGGATATGAAGTATTACATAAAAAATTATCCTTTGCTATAGTAAAAAAATCATCTGTTAACATCTCGATTTTCTCCTACTTCCACCACAACTTGCACATCCTGATATTGTGTTATATCCCGTTGTTTGGGGTTCTTCCCTTTTAGTTGAAATGTTATCCTTTTTAGGTTCTTCTCCAGAATTAGTTCTTTGTTCCCTCATATCAAGGCTTCCTTCTATAAACTCTTCCAAAAATGCAATAGATTCATTAGAATATCCTAAATTAATAATCGAGTTTTTAAATCTATTCAATTGTGTTCTAATAAATTCTTCACTATTCTGTGCTTTGCTTCCTTTTTTAATAATTTCGTTTGCCATTTCTTTTACCTTATCTTTTTCATCCATAATATTAATTCCCCTTTCATATTTGATATAGATTATTTGCATATTTTATTAACTCTTTTACTGAGAATAATATTTTTTCATTATTATCTTCATTTGAATATAAATATCTAAATAAAATATTATATGCTATATTCACATATAAGCACTTTAGATTCAAATTCAGTTTTGATGTATTTCTATATAAATGTATTAAATCATCTAATTCATCTATTTTAATAATATCCTTCATTATTATATCTTGAAAAAACTTACTAACATCATACTCAAATGATGCCTCCATAATATTTGAAAAATCTATAATTCCTTCGAGTTTTCCATTAATTATTTTAAAATTTCCAATATGTAAATCTGCATGTATAGGATATAATTTTTCATATTCTATATTTATTGACATTAACTCTTCAATATAGCTATTAATTTTTTTAAAATCGTTATATCGATTATTCTTTATAAATAGTTTAAGTATTCTTTCTGAAGTATATGACTTCCTTAAATCTATATTTTGCATATCAAATTGTTTTAACTTAGAATGAATAGTAGCAATATTAATAACTATATTTTCGACTATTTGTCTATTTAATTGAGTATTAGTTTTACCATCAATACTTTGTGTTCCATAAAATACCATATTATACTTTTGTGATTTAAAAACTTTTTTATTTTCTTTTGAAAAGTATTTTGGAACAATAGTAATGTTCTGGCTTTTAATATATTCTACAATTTTAATTTCAGCATTTATATCATTTTCATATGCATCTACAAAAAATTTAAAATAAAATATTGTATCCTCTATCATTATTGGAATTGTAAAACTATCCATTCCATAATAAACTTTGTTTCCAATGCAATCATAAGTAATGTGATTTTCTTTGAGCATTTCAATTGCCATTTGTTTTAGATTTACAGATTTATTGATATGCTTTTCCATTTCGCTATTTTTTTTTACACCTCCAAAACAAAATATAAAAGTAGTCTACTCTATATTTTTACTGAATATTATACATTAAAGAACCAATTATGTAAAGCATTTTGGTTGTGTAATTGTATAACCAAACTAATAGGCATTCTAAATTTAATAATTCCAAGTCCTACTATTACCTTACTAGTAGGTATATAGTCTAGTAATCCTAATGGAATATAAATTTCCTCATCAGTATAACCTGCATGTTGTGAGAATTGAGGATTATCTCCATATGTTAATAAGCATTTATTAGATTTTTCCGCTATTGCAATAAAATCTCCAATAGCTTCTTCAAATAATTCATTTGAAACTCCGTCTCCAAATAGTTTACTATCAATAATATCCTTTTTTTCATAAAGTGAAAAATCGTTTCCAAAAGTATTATTAAAAGTCTCAATAATTTTATTTTTGTAACCTTCCTTTACTTTAAAAGAAACTGCTCTTTGTTCAATAGAAGTAGTTCGTTCAAACATTTCCATTATTTCAGGATAATCTTTTAAATATATATTTTCAGATACAAACCTAAGTCCCACCACCTGATTTAAATGATTTTAATTCCTGCTTGTGTCATTAATTTATAAGCCATTTCAGTATACTCATTCCTTGAATGATTTGGTGCATCATATGTTTCTACACAATCTTTATATATAATTATTTCAATATTTCTATCTTTTTGGTCAAAATAGTTTCTAAGAGGTATTGCTAGATTTAAAATACAAATATCTGTACAACATCCTACTATTATTACTTCTTGTAAATTTTTAAGGTTATCTATTAATTCTAAGAATCCTTCTGCATAAATTGTACTAGTAGAATTTTTCTTAAAGCAAATTGAATTTTCATTTTCAAATTTTTTTAATTCATCTACAAGTTCAGATTCTTCTGTATTTTCAACACAATGTACAGGATATCTATTAAACTCCATACAATTTTCTTTATGTGTGTCTTTTACTATAATATTAAGTTTTTGCTCTTCCCTATCAAATTCTTCCATTAAACTTATTTGTTTTGGTATTATATGATTAATATATTTATCGTGCATAGCGCCAATATTTACAAATCCATTTACCATATCAACATTTATCAATACTTTATTAATTTTACTTAAATCTTTCATATTAACTTACTCCTTAATTATTCTATATCTTGCGTTTTAAGCTTAATAATTTCAATCTTTTTAATAATATCTCCAATATTTCTTTCAATATTATGAAGTTCAACTTTCTTATCTATCATAATATTTTTCAAGGTTTCAAGTTCTTTTTCTTTTTCAGATAATGGATTGGTATAATCTTTATCTAACTTCTCATGTTCAATTTTAAGTTTTTCATCATCAGATTTTATTTTATATTCATTTTTTTCATCAATTTTCTTAAATTCTTCGTTTATATCTTTTATTAATGGTTTATAAAAAAGTTTTTTTATAAAATTACAATTTGTAAATAAACTCATTCTAAAATCAAGTTTTTCTTGATATTCTTGTTTTCTATTTTTAGCTTCTTCAATATAACCATTAAATCTTTCAATTTGTTCATTTATAAGCCTAATACTCAAATCGCTTTGTTTATCTTTCAATTTATTAGAATATTCTTTAATTTTTTTATTGCTAATTTTATATCTATCATCATACCATTTTTTAAGTTCAGGATATTTTCTAGTATAATAGTTATAGTTTTCTTCAAAGCTCTTAGCATTGGGATTTAAACTAACTGGGTCTCCATAATCTGCAATATAATCTTGTGATATTTCCTCTTCATTGTAAGTTACAACAGATTCGATAATTGGAGTATCTAACTCATATAATCTTTCGACTCTTTCGTATTCATCCGCATACGAATGTTTTTTACTGTATATTATTTTTTGTATTGTTCCAAATTCATCTAAAACAGATATTTTATATTTAGAAAACTCATCTTCTATATAAACATATACATCATTTTTCTCTGTAAAAAAACTATTTGGCGAAATTCGTAGTTTACCACTTTCTAATCGAATTACACCATTTTTATAGAAGATTCCGCGGTCAGTTATTTCAAATTCGTCATCCTCTTTTACTTCTTTTAATCTATTTTTTAAAAACTCAATTACAACTGGCATTTTAGCATATTTTTCTTCTAAACCAATTTGAATTAAATAAGATTTAAAATCAAAGTTTTCTAAATCCATTAGACCTCCTATGATATTATAAATTTTAAAATATTATAACATAATAGAATAATAATAACAATTTTCATTTTCAATTATTTTTTATGTTAAATATAATCTAATACTCAATGCTATCTAAGACTTTATTTTATAGGAAGTATGTATAATTTCCGATAAAATAAAAAAAGCTATATATTAAAACAATACATAGCTTTCATTAGTATTCTTTATTTATTATATTAAGCTTCTTTATTTAAAAACTTGTAAACAACTGCAGCAATGGCTGAACCCGCAAATGGTGCTAAAATAAATACCCAAACTTGTTTTAAAGCTTCTCCACCTAAAAATACGGCTGGTGCTAAGCTTCTTGCAGGGTTTACAGATGTTCCTGTTAAGTTTATTCCTATAAGATGAACAAATGTAAGAGTTAATCCTATAACAATTCCAGCAACAGCTCCTTTTTTGTCATCAGATGTTACTCCTAAAATTGTATAAATAAATACAAATGTAAGTATTACTTCAACTAAAATTGCAGATACTAAAGATATTCCTGAAGCAGAAAGTTCTCCATATCCATTTGCACCTAATGCTTCTGTTCCCATCAATGTTCCTGCTAAAATCATTTTTAATAGTGCTACTCCGAAAAAAGCCCCTAAAACTTGTGATACAACATATAAGCAAAATTCTTTTACATCCATTTTTTTATTAATTAGCATTGCTAAAGAAACTGCAGGATTTACATGGCATCCTGAAATGTTTCCAATTACATATGCCATTGCAACAATTGAAAGACCAAATGCTAAAGATGTTGCTACAACATCAGCGCCAGTTACAACTGCTGTTCCACATCCAAATAGAACTAATACACAAGTTCCAATAAATTCACTAATGTATTTTTTCATAAAAAATACCTCCTTTTATTTACTATCTAAATTATATCATTAGCAATTTTAAAGTCAATTTAAAAAACATTTTTGAATAATTTTTTTTGATGTTTTTTTATATATATACTTAAATAAGTATTAATAATAGTAAATAAAATCAAACAAACAAAAATATATATTCCAAGTCTATTTATTATTTTACTTAAAATTAATAAAATTCCAGAAATTACAACAGTATAGAAAAGTTCATACATAACATTAGTATTTTGCTTCATCATTGTATATTCACTATTCCAATCAAGCTGAGGATTTTTTAAATCAATAAATAATTTTACTTTTTCACTAATTAAACTCATAATAGTTAAAACTATTAACAAAATAAATGAAAAAAATAATTTCTCTGTAAAAATAAAAAATGTAATTGTAGCTAAAGCACTTGTAAAAAAGTTTATTATGAGTCCAATTGTAATCTTTAAATTGAATTGCTTATATAAACTTATTGGTAATACCTTTAAAATAATAGCATTCTTTCCTTCCCTTGATACTGCAATTATGGAACTAAAATTCATCATAAAAAATACTTGAGAAGTTCCCAGAAAAATAAATCCACCTAATCCAGATTCTACAATACTTCGGAAACTATTAATTAAATCCATACCAACACTGTCTGCAAATTTTAATAATCCAAAAATAATTCCCAAAATGATAATAGGATCTAATAGAGGCATTATTAAACACTGAATACAAAATATTGGACTTCTTAATAATATTTTTAATTCTTTAACTATATATGAGAGATTTTTATTATATTTTTTATAATTATTTTCTGAATAATTATTTATTCTATTTTTATCTATATTACTATTTATTGTTGTTCCAATTGCACCTTTTAAATAGATTTTTGATATTATATTTAAAATAATATGATAACATAATATATTTTCTATAATATATAATAATAAATTTTGCAAACCATATAAACTATCATAATTAATCATTGTATTCATAATTGGTTTAAGTAAAATAAAATAATCTGATATTGTCTCTGCAAGTCCATTAGCTCTTAAAATCATATTTCTAAAAGAATTAACAGAAAACGTGGTTTGGCTATTCATTCCAATCGTTAAAAGACTTGCAATAATTATAGTAAATATTATTGTTATATATGCAACTTTATTCTTATTTTTTATAAAATTAGTAAATCTCATAATAATTGAAATAATTAAAGATGTTATCATTATTGGAATAGTTGGAAGAAGTGCTAAAACTATAATCATATAAATATAAAAAACAAAATTTACCTTGGTTAATATTCCATATACTATCATTGGAACTGCAAGCATAATAGTTTCCATTTGATATTCGGAAATAATCATATTTAAAAATTTTGCATGCAGAATATCTTTGGATTTTATTGGCATTCTAAGTAAAACTCTTAAATCTTTTGCAAAATACAAAACATTTAAACTTTCAAATACACTTTTAGTAAATAGTATAAAAAAGTTCATAAGAAATAAAATATTAATAAATGCATAAGCTTGCGAAATTTTCAATAATCCACTTGTAACTGTATAACTAAATACTACCATTATAATAGAAAAAAATGAAAAAACAATAATAAAAGCAAGTCCAGCAAGTGGTATACTATTATTTTTAGTAGTTAATTCATTTTTCCTTTTTGAATTCTTATAAATTACACTATTTAGAGTTCGCACTTTATTCTCCTTCTAGGTATTATTGGTTAATAAATTATAGTGTATTAACAAATGTATAAATTATTTTTTAAAATTCCGCGTAAGCGATTAAATGAAATGAACGAAGTGAATGTAATGCGATTGGAGCAATTTTCATATAAAAATATTTAAAAGAAAATTGCGACACACAAGGAATGAAAAAAATAATTTATACATTTGCTAATACAACTATAAAATGTTTTATAAATATCCGCTATTCAATAATTTTTAAAAATGATTCTTCAAGTGATGCATTTGTTTTAGATTTTTCCTTAAGCTCATCTACTGTACCTACAAAAATGATTTTGCCTTTATCTATTACAGCAATTTTATCACATAGTTTTTCTGCTACTTCTAAAACATGTGTTGAAAAAAATACAGTATTTCCTTTTTGACTATGTTCTTTCATTAAATTTTTTAATATATATGAAGCTTTAGGATCAAGTCCTGTCATGGGCTCATCTAATATCCAATTCTTAGGATTATATAATAAAACACTTATAATTAATAATTTTTGCTTCATACCATGTGAATAACTCTGTATTCTATCTTGCAAACTATCATATATTTCAAACCTTTTAGCTAAATCCTCAATCATCAGTTTTCTATTTTCTTGAGATACTTCATAAATATCTCCAATAAAATTCAAATATTCTATTCCTGTTAATTTTTCAAATGCATCCGGAGTATCTGGCACAAATCCAAAAAGTTTTTTGGCACTTATTGGATTTGAAATTATACTTTGATTATCAATTAAAATATCTCCTTCATCAATATCTAAAATTCCAGTAATCATTTCTATTGTTGTAGTTTTACCCGCTCCATTTGGCCCAATAAATCCAAAAATTATTCCATCATCTATTTTTAAGTTCATATTGTCAATTGTTTTTTTACCTTTTACATATGACTGGCTTACATTTTTAATCTCTATCATAAAAACCTCTATTATAATAATTTATATATAAAATTATATATTATTTTTTTAATTATACAATAATAATTGTTAATTTGTAATAATTTATTATTGTATTGCTTTTCATTATATTTTTGATAGAATAATAAATAATAATAAAAAAATCGAGGTAACTAATGAACCATATTTATATAATTTCACAGACATTTGGATTTTCTGCATTTATAATCTCTTTAATGGCATATCATAAAAAAGATAAAGAAAAAATATTTAAAACAATGTTAATTGCAAATATTTTAGATATCATTCATTATTTTTTCTTACATGCTTATAGTGGATGTTTCACAAAAATAATAGCATTAATTAGAAATGAAATAATAATACTTAAAGAAAAAAAACAAAAATTAAATAGTAAACTCGTTTTATTTTTAATATTTACTGTTTATATAATATCTGGAATTATATCTTATCAAAACATTTTTTCAATTCTTCCTATACTTGCAGCAACTATATACTTATTTTTTATTTGGAATGGTAATGAATTACAAGTAAAAAAAGTAGCATTTTTTTGCTACTTTTTATGGCTAATTTATAATATATGTGTTTTCTCAGTTGCTGGTATTGTTTCAAATTGTATTTCCATAGTTTCAACTTCTATTGCAGTGTATAATACAAAAAAAAGTAGCCAAAAATAGCCACTTTTTTGGTGCACCCAGAGGGATTCGAACCCCCTTCTGCAAGTTCGTAGCCTGCCATTCTATCCAATTAGACTATGGGTGCAATTTAAATATCACAATGTTAATTATAAACTTCTAATTTAGATTTGTCAATTATTTGGTGTTTAAAACATTAAATAATACTTGAAAAAAAAATGTTTAATTGTTATTATATTTGTGAGAAAATTTATAGGTGAAAAAATAGTGAAAATTAATAATAAAGAAACTCATAATTCTTCAAATTTAAAATCTATAATTATACTAATAATACTTTTTTCAATAGTTTTTTTAGTAGCTAGATATATTACCAATGAGGATTTTAGACTATCTGTTGACACAAAAATATTAAAAAAAGAAGTGTCTGATATTTCGCTTACAACAATAGAAGTAGACCCAGATTCAAATCCCTCATTATATGCATATGATAAATATATCGCTATACTTAGTAAAAACACTTTAACTTCATATAATTCTTCAGGCAAAATATCTTCTGAACTAAGTGTTAATATTGCTGTCCCTATAGTTGAAACTAATGGAAAATATTTAGTATTAGCAGAACAAGATAGTGACAAAATATATTTAATTTCTGGTTCAAATATTATCTGGCAAAAAACAGTTGATGGAAGTATTGTAAGAGTTAATGTAAATCAAAACGGATATGTAAGTGTTGTAATGAAAAATACTATTTATAGATCAGTAGTACTTTATTTTGACTTAAATGGTAATGAACTTTTTAGAAGCTATATTTCTACAAATTACGCTATATGTACAGCAATATCTAATGATAATAAATATTTAGCAATTGGAGAAGTAGATTTTACAGGAACAATTATTAAATCATATATAAAAATACTTTCAGTAGAGCTTGCTCAAACTGATCCGGAAAATTCAGTAATATATGTATATGAAGCTGATAATGATTCTATTATAACTAATATAAAATACCAAGATAAAAATATTGCAGTTTGCATGTTTGATAAATATATTCAAAAAGTTGGAATAGACAGTAATGAAAGAATATATGATTTTTCAGATAAAGACATATTCGCTGATATACATCTAAAAAATAATATTGCAACAATAACTAAACAATCTTCTGGTTTATTTTCTTATGAATATGAAATATTAATAAAAAGTATTGAAAGCAAATCTGAAAACTTATATATATTAAATAATGGTCTTCCAAAATCACTTGTTACAAATAATTCAGTTATGGCACTTAACTTTGGAAACGAAATACAAATTGTAAATTCAAATGGCTGGATGATAAAAAAATATACTTCAAATAAACAAATAAGTAATATAATATTAGGAGACAGCATTTTAGGAATTGTATATAAAAATAGAATTGAAGTTATAGACTTTTAAAAATTTGGTTTATAGGTAAATCCAAGTATTAAATAAAAACCTAAATTTAGTATATAAGGAATAAAAATGGAAGCATTAAGTTTATCTTTAGGTGGAATAATTGTAGATTTAATTATACTATTTATAATTACTTCATCAACATATTTAGGATATAGAAAAGGACTAGTTGGTGTTATTTTTAAATTATGTGTTTTTATAGTATCAATACTAATAGTACTTGCACTATATAAACCAGTTTCAAATGCAATTATAACTAATACTCAAATTGATGAAAAAATTGCATCAGCTATACAAAATAGTTTATCAAATACTTCTTTAGCTGATAATGAAGCTTTAACAACTTCAAATACTAATTTATCTGAAGGAATTGTAAATTTAATAAATTCACTTCTATCAGATGCACTTGCAAAAGCACAAGATAGTAATGCTTTAGTATATATTTCAACTGAATTAGCTTATGCATTTATTCGATTTGGATCAATGGTAATTATTTTTGTTGTTGCTAAGTTTGCATTATTACTAGTCAGATTTATCGCTGATATACTCGCATCACTTCCTATTATTAGTACATTTAATAAATCAGGTGGTTTAATATATGGTATTTTAAAAGGAATGATAACGGTTTATATAATTTTAGCAATATTCTCTCTAATTTCTCCTATAATTAATTCATGGGGAATAATCGGTTATATTAGTGATTCTTTAATAGGAAGTAAAATGTATAACCACAATATAATTATTAATTTAATATCAAAACATTAAATTATACTCATTTAAATTAAAGGAGCAATTTATTGAACAGAATAGAAAACAAAAGAAATAAAAAAGACAAAAAAAATAATAATACTGTTTTAGAATCAAATAAGAATAAAAAGAAAATAAAAAAAAGAAAAAAACATCCAATTAGAAATTTTTTTATATTTCTACTACTAATAATAATTATAATTGGAATTTTATTCTATAAAAAAGTACAAGATAATGGTGGCGGAATCCAAGGCGTTTTATGCACAATTCTTGGACAATCTGTGGAAGATTTAGAAAATTTAGAAACAATTAATGTACTTCTTCTTGGTATAAGCGAAGATATTGATACAAAACTCACAGATACAATCATTGTTTGCTCATATAATCCACAAAAACAATCTATAAAAATGCTTTCAATACCACGAGACACATTTATAGGAAAAAATCCATCTACAGCAAAAGGTTCTGATAAAATTAATTCTTTATATTCAAAAAAAGGAATTGATAAACTTCTTGAAACAGTAAATAAAATTACAGATAGCGACATAAATTATTACGCATTAATTAATAATCAATCATTAATTAGTTTAGTTGATGCCATTCGGGGGAGTTTATTTTGATGTTCCTATTGATATGGATTATGACGATCCAACACAAAATTTGCATATTCATTTAAAAAAAGGTTATCAATTAATTGATGGTGAAAAAGCAGAACAATTATTAAGATTTAGACATAATAATGATGGTACATCTTATCCATCAGAATATGGTGATAACGATTTTGGTAGAATGAAAACACAAAGAAACTTTATTGAAAAAACAGCCAAACAAACTATGGATATAAAAAATATATTAAAAGCTAATAAAATAATAGACTCTGTATTTAATAACATAGAAACAAATTTAGAAAAAAATGATTTAATTCCATATATACCTAAAATAGTAGAACTAGACACTCAAAATATTGAAAGCACACAATTACCTGGGAAATCTGATAAATATAATGATTTATGGTTTTTCATTTATGATAAAAAAGAAACAAAAAAAATTATGGAAAATTTTAAATAAAAGCTTGCTTTTTAATAAGCAAGCTTTTATAATGTTTTACAATATTATTTTCTATGTCTCCTTCTATTTTTTCTATTATTATTCTTGATTATTCCAAAAGAAATAATCAATAAAACAACTCCACTTAATATTATATAAATACTGTAATCAGGTTTTTCTATTACATCAGCTCCTGCAATTAAACCTGCGCTATATTCAATTCCTTCAAGTTTATACTTAATTGTTCCTATACTATCCCCCTTTTTTATTGGTGCCAATAAGTTCTCATTATATGTAATATCAGGAATTAATCCATTTATATCTATCGATTTATTATTTATTACTGTTATACTTGAATCTATTAAAACATCTAAATTTTTGGTTTCTTTATCTCCATTTTCTATTTCTATAGTATCTATAACTGTATTTTTTTCCTTAATTTTTGTTAACGTATAGTTATCATAACCATAATCAAATAATTTTTTGGCATCTATAAATCTATTTCCTTGACTAGGTGTCCCGGCATCTAAAACAACAGCAATAAAATCTAGTCCATCTCTAGAGCTTTCAGCTACTAAACATTCCCCTGCTTGAGAAGTATATCCTGTTTTTATTCCTATTGCATATTTATAAAATAATGAACTATTATCATCAATTAATGCATTTGTTGTATTAAAACTTCTATCAGCTTTAGAATATAAATTAGTTGCTGGCAAAGTATATGATTTAGTTGTTACTAGTTTTCTAAAAGTCTCATTTTTCATAGCATAATTTGCTATAAGGTACATATCATATGCTGTTGTATAATGCCTTTCTTCATGAATTCCATTTGGATTTACAAAATGAGTTCCTGTACATCCTAATTCTCTTGCTTTTATGTTCATCATGTCTGAAAAGGCATCTACTGTTCCACCAACATGTTCAGCCAATACATAAGCTGCATCATTAGCAGATTTAACCATAAGTGCATATAATAAATTTTCAACAGATATTTCTTCTCCTGCAATTAAATCGCATGTTACATATCCACTTGGGATATTACTTAATGCACTTTCTGAAACCGTTACCATATCTTCTAATTTACAATTTTCTAAAACTAAAATTGCAGTCATAATTTTGGTAATACTTGCAGGATACTTCTTTTCAGTTGAATTTCTTTCATAAATAATTCTGCCAGTACTTACTTCAACCAAAATTGCTGATGTTGCATTTAATCTAAGCTCATCTGCAAATACATAATTATTTATTAAAACAATAAATAATATCACAAAAATCAAAATTTTTTTTCTTAATTTCATATAGTTCCTCACAAAATAAAAACTATATATATAATATCTTATAATTAGACAAAATTCAATACTATTAACAATTGTTAATAACATCAATAAAAGGAGTAAAATATAATGAATAAAAAGCAAAAAATAATAATAGAAATTATAATAATTTTAATAATAATTATTATTGTAATTTATAATTTGATAAATGTAAAAAAAGGCACAGAAGACTTTATTTACACTGATAACATAAATTACACAAACTATAATGATAATTTAATAAATACAAATACCAATTTAGAAAATGAAATTGAAATTGAAAAAATAAAAGTATACATAATTGGTCAAGTAAATTCCTCTGGAGTAATCGAATTAGAATATGGCTCAAGAATTGAAGATGCCATAATTCTTGCAGGAGGTCCAACTGAAATTGCTGATTTAAGCAAAGTTAATTTAGCATATCAAATAGAAGATGGGCAAAAAATATATATTCCTAGTATTTATGATAAAAATGTAGAATATGTTTTAGATGGAAGTGGTGAAAATATTATTGAAGGAAATAATAATTCACAAAATACTAATAAGAAAATCAACATAAATAAATCTAATGTAACTGAACTTACTTCTATTCCAGGAATAGGAGAATCAACAGCACAGAAAATAATTGATTATAGAAATGAAAATGGCAAATTCTCAAGTATTGAAGATTTAAAAAACATAAGTGGAATTGGAGAAAAAAAATTTGAGAAAATAAAAGAATATATCGACATAAAGTAGTTTTTACTGATTTTCTGTAAATTTTCAATATATTTTCAGAAACTACAAAACTAGCAAAATAATTATAATAGCAGTTAATTCTTTTTGATTAAATTATTTAAAAATTACTTATTTGTCCGTGCCAAGTAATTATATATAAATTTTGAAATGACATGTGGGGACCGTCCAAAAATTCTCAAAAGTTCTAAAAGAACTTTTGTTAGAATTTTTAGGATGGGGAAAATGAAAAAATTTATATATAATTACTTGATTAGCAGGACAATACTAAATTAAAATAATTTAATCAAAAAGAATTAACTGCTTTGGTCTCTCTAATAATTGCAATATGAATAATTTAAATCCACATCACCTTCTATTCCATCAATATTTCCTTTATCACTATACTGCCAAATAGTATATTTCCTCTTATACCATGTATTTCCATAATAATCTGCTATCCATGTATCATAATTAGTTAATTTATCCATATCTAATTTTGTCTCTAAAAAATATGTATATGAATATACCATGGGTTTTAATCCATTGTTTTTTATAACTTCACAAAATGTTTTTACAATATTTGTTCTTTGTTGTATAGATAAACTGTAATTTCTTGTATCTTCAAAATCTTCAATATCAATTGCAATTGGATATGTTATGTAACTTTTTATATTATATTTGTTTATTAAATTTAATATAAATTCAGCTTCTTCTCTAGCCTCAATTTCATTAACAGCTGATGAATAAAAATAAATTCCAACTTTTATGCCATTTTCATATGCATTTTTTACATTATCTTTAAATTTAATATCTTCATTTATATAACCTTCTGTATAACCTCTATATCCGCCTCTTATCATTGCAAAATTTATTCCTGCATTTTTAACTTTTTTCCAATCGATGTTTCCTTGATGTTTTGAAACATCAATTCCACTATATTCATTATTAATATTAGTATTTATATTTGATGATTGAGCATTATTTACTGCTTCTTGTTTATTTTTCTTCTCTATAGCTATCTGTATTGCCTCT
Source organism: Clostridiales bacterium UBA7001 (assembly GCA_002449785.1). Lineage (GTDB taxonomy): Bacteria > Bacillota > Clostridia > TANB77 > CAG-508 > Scatovivens. The sequence goes on along the minus strand of DJXP01000019.1, from coordinate 119,919 downwards.
ATTCTCCTACTCTGCCCTGTTGTCCCTGCTACCTGTCCATTTGTTACCCAATTCATCCAACCATAGTCTTGTACATGTACTCTATATTTTATATTATATGAACTATTATCTAAATTGATAATAATGGCTTCCATTCTTTTGCTTTGTCCAGTTGTTCCAGCAATAATTCCTTCTGTTACACTTCCTAGCCATCCATAATCTTGTACATGGACTTTATATGATAAGCTTCCATCAATTCCGGAGATTGCAATTGCAATTGCTTCCATTCTTCTAGCTTCTCCTGTCGTTCCTGCAACATTTCCATCATAAACAGTATTTACCCATCCTCTATCCTGCAGATGAACTTGATATCTAACTGATCCATTGGAATTACTTGCATAAATAATAGGATTTATTTTAAAAAATAATATAATAACTATCATAAAAGCTGTTATAATTTTTTTGTGCATAATACTAGTATCACCTCACTTATAAACTATTGCTTCTGTAAAATAAGAATTTTTATTTAAAATATTCTTAAAATACTATTATAAATTTATTATAGCATCATGAATTTAAGTTAACTAGTATTTTTGCCGATTTACCAGTATTTACATAGAATTATAAATATTTACATTCTTTATGTTATGTAAACGTTTCTTATATTTTTAAAAATATGAAGATATATAATACAAATATTATAATTTATGATATAATATGTGTATATTTTTTAATTTTCCATTTTATATTTAAATAGAATGAAAGGATTATCTACTATGAAAAAATATAAATTATTTTTTACTATCGTATTTGTTTTTTTAGGAATAATGTTATCTACCCCTTCTTATGCAATGAGTCAGCACTTAAATAACTTAAATTTTAATATAAAAATTAATAATAATGGTTCTGTTTCAATAACAGAAATTTGGGATGCAGAATTATATGATACAAATACATTATTTAAAACATTTACTAAAAATTCTAAGTTTAAAGAAATTGCTGATGTTTCTATAACAGAATTAGATGAAAATGGAAATAAAATTAAAAGCTTTAAAAATTCTGAAGCATATAAATATCATGAAAATAAAGACTATTTCCATGCAACAGATGATGATACTGGAAACTTTGAAATTGCTTGGGGCGTTTCTGCAAATGGAAATGAACATAGATTTTTTAGATTAAATTACACTATTTATGACTGTATAAATGTTTACAATGATTGTGCAGAATTTTATTGGCAAGTAATTGGAAATCAATGGAGCATAGATACCTACAAAATAACTGGTACAGTATTACTTCCTTCAGAAGTTGTAAATATTGACGATTTTAGAGTTTGGGCACACGGTCCCCTTCATGGAGAAATACGCAAAACTAATAACAATTCGTGTTTTTTTAGTATAGAAAACATGCCAACAAACACTTTTTTAGAACTAAGACTTGTATTTCCAACTTATATTGTAAATAATGCAATAAATATTAAAAATATAAATAATTTAGATAATATACTACAAGAAGAACAAAAAAATGCAGATAAAGCTAATAAACAAAGAGAAATATCTAAATTATACTCAAAAATTGGTCTCGTTATAAGCCTAATTATTTCTGGAATTTTCGGATTTTTTTCACTAAAAAATTTTATAAAATTAAAAAAAGAATATAATAAAGCAAATATATTTAAAGAAAAATTTGATTTTAAATACTTTAGAGATATACCTAATAGTCAAATGGATCCAGCAGAAGCTACTATTTTTGCTTACAACAAAATCGATGATAAAAATATGATTTCTTCTTTACTTATGTCTCTTGCATATAAAAAAGCAATTACTATAAAACCTGGTAACAATAAAGATAATACAGAGATTTTACTTAATTTAAATGATAATAGCACTTCAAATTTAATTCAATTAACAGAAGGAGAAAGATATTTAGGTGGTTATTTAGAAAAAATAGGGAAATCATTTTCAATAAAAAAATTTGAAAAGTATATCGATAGTCATGCCGAGTCTTTTTATAATTTAATAAATCGCATAAAAAAAAGCTCATCTACAAACTTAATAAAAGATTACAAATATATAGACTCTAATATTCAATCATTAAAAGCAAAATTAGAAACAAGAGCATATACATGTTTAATATTTATTATGATTTATCTTTTCATAATAAGCTGGTTCTTTATGATATTATCAACAATATCAAGAAATATATTATTTATAGCAATAATGCTTATTATACTTATATATCTTTATTCTATGTTCCATTTTTTTCATTTAAAAAGAAAAATAAATATTTATACAGAAGTTGGAACTGAAGAAAAAGCCAAATGGCGTGGACTAAAAAATTTCATGAAAAACTTTTCTTTATTAGATGAAAGAGAAATACCAGAACTAGAACTTTGGGAACAATATTTAGTTTACGCAACTGGATTTGGTATCGCTCAAAAAGTATTAAAAAAATTAAAGACTAAATATCCTGAATTATCTGATTCAAACTACTTAAATAACTACTCATGTTTTTACATTGCAAATAATCATATGTTTTCATCTACTGTAAACAATTCTATAAATAAAGCCATCTCAGTTCATAATGTTCAAGTTGCTGCTAGCTCATTTTCATCTGGCTCAGGATCTGGTGGAGGCTTCTCATCAGGTGGTGGCGGTGGCCGGTGGTGGTGGCCGGCGGTGGCGGAAGATAAAAAGCAATATAAAAGAGCTCAAAGTTGAGCTCTTTTAATTAATTTAAACTAATCATTAATTAGTTATTTTCAATAGATTCTTCTACATTATTATTTTTTGACTTTTCAATTAAATTATTGTAAAAAATTGAAATAGCTAAATATAATTGTGGAATAATATTTGTATATATATAAATTAAAAATGCTATAAGAACAATTGCAAATAGAAGCGTACCAGTTAAAACCATTTCTTTACTAAGAATAGATAAAAAAATTAGTACAACAATTAATATAATTACCGGTACTACAACAATATTAATTCCAAGCAAAAAGTATTCCCATTTATGACCTTTCATCATCTCTTTACTAGTAGTCATTGATTCAATTATTCCAATTTCTGGATTATCTAAAATAATAAATTCAACCATAGAATATGATAAAGCTCTTATTATTCCAAGAATACTCAACAATAAAACTCCAGCAAAATACACATACATAGGATATGAAAAAGCTAATAATAATCCTGGATGAAACGCTATGTATAATCCACCAATAATATACCATAAAAAAACTGGAAAATTAGAAGCAAATAATATACAAATTAAAACTATCAATATTTTAATAAACAAAGAACCTTTACTAAACACTTCCCTATATTCAACTTCTTCGTTTCTAGATATTTTTAAAAAATAACTTAAACATCCAAGAGCTAAAAATATAGAGATTACAATACTAATGACTTGTACAATAATTGAAAGTACTCCTTTATCATTAATTAAATTCTGGAATATTAAAGAATATATAAATTCAATTATCAATGGAGTAGCTGCTACCATCGCACAATTAAATCTTTTTCCTTGTAACATATTTTTAGCATCTTCTTTTATTTCAGCAAGTTCCATAAAATCACCTCCTTCTACTTACAAATTAATTCTTCTTCTATAATCTCCTTTTATAAAATTAGGCATTAGTCTGTATAATTTAATTAATGTGATTTTAATCTTTTTATTTAGTTTGTATCCAAATCTTAAACCTTTTTTGGTGTTTTTCTTAATACTTTTATCAGATTGAATAATAAGAGATTTTTCTTCAAATTCTTCATCTGAAGATTTACTTTCAAGTATATTCGTGTTTTCTTCAACATATTCAACTTTTTGATTTTCTATGTTAATAATTGTGTCTTGATTATTCTCAGATTTTTTATCATATTCATCAAAAGAAAAATCAAAGTTATCTATTAAATCTATTATGCTTTGAAATGATAATTGCTTATTAGAATTATCTACATTTTCTTTATAATTTTCATCAATTATTTCTATTTTTTCTTCTATATTTTCTATGTTCTCTGTTTCTTCTATATTTTTTATATCTTCTGGTTCTTCTGGTTCTTCTATGTTTTCTATTTCTTCTGTATCTTCTATTTTTTTATTTATTTCTACTGAATCTGATATGTTTTCTTCAGTATCCTCTACTTTTTCAATTAATTCCATTGAACCTAATATGTTTTCTTCAATATCTTCTATTTTTTCAAGTTTAGTTTCTATTTTAGGTTCTATGTATTTTTCATTTTTTAATAAGTAGCATTCATCTGAATTATTTCCTAAATAAATTTCATATTTTATAATATCTCCGTCGCCTACTATTGCAAATTTAAATTCAGAATTTTTCTTGATATTAATTTTTAAGAAATATAAAAAGTCATTTTCATCCATTTTCTTTAAAGAAGCATCTTCACCGTTTGTATAATATACATATGGCTTATAGTTGTTGACGTTGTCTTTATATAACACAATTTCAATCTGACCAAAATCATCATATTCAGTTAATAAAATCCAAATATCTTTAGTGATTTTCATATATTTTCTCCGATTATATTACTTATACATAATTTTACATTATCTGCTTTAATTTTACAATTAAGAACACTTTACATTTTTGATACATTATTATTTCAGTATTAAACTAATATTACATTAGTATATTATTTTATTAAATTGTGCAAATTACAGTTGAAACAATTATTTAAATATGATTTAATATTTCTGTATAATTATCCAAAGGAGGAAATAAATTTATTATGAACAAAAGCAAAAAAAGAAAAAATTTATTAATTATAATTGTGCTTTTAGCAATTGTTGCTATTGCCGTTGGATATGCAACAATGGCACAAACATTAATATTAAATGGTACTGCATCAACTTTATCATTAGAAGACTGGGATGTTCATTTCGTTACTGATCCTACTCCTACAATGGCTCCTACAACAGCTGAAGAACATGATGGCGTTTTTGAACAAAGTATTAATTTACAAAATTTAACTGGAGAATTTTCTGTTGTACTTGCACCAGGTGCATCTATTGAATATGAAATAAAAGTTGTAAATGATGGTAGATTACATGCAATTTTAAATGGAGATCCTAAAGTTGAAGGAGAAACAGAGCATATTAAATGTACAGTAACACCTGTTGAAGAGCCAATAGAACTTTATACAGAAGGTGGAAATGTTTCAGGTACAGACAAATTCAAAGTAAAAATTGATTGTTTAGATATGAATGAATTACCTAACAAAGCTGAAGAAGCTAAGATTAAAGTTACATTTGATTATACACAAGCACATTAAAATTTTAGAGCTACTATCTATTGGTAGTAGCTCTTTTAAAACTATTTTATAAAAACAATTATATATATTATTTTAAGGTAATCTTTTTAGGTTATTTTAAAATAGTATATAAATGAGGAGAGTCTATTTGAGAAGGAACAGAAAAAAACTAAAAAAAATTAATAGTAAATTTGTATTAGTAATATTTTTTATTACTATGTTTCTTTTTGGGACTTCTTATGCTATTTTAAGCCAAGAACTAACTTTAAATGGAAATGTTAAAATATATGTAGATGAAGGAACAGATTTAACAGTAACAAATTTCAATACTAGCATAGATCCAATATACACTCAAACTATTTTTGGATTTCCTATTAGTGGTTATAAGGTTGTTGGAATAACAATTCAAAATAGTCTCTCTAAGACAATAAATAATTGGACAATAGAATTTACTTCAAATCGTCAAGTTGCAACCAAACCAAATGATAATAGACTTAGTGCATATTTGAATTCAGAAAATGCATATGATTCAGCCACATATTCAAATGGAACTGTTATTGTTAAAGGATCAGACACTTTAGCACCTGGAGAAACTAAAACTGTTTATGTGTTTTTTAATGTAAATATATTTACAAATAATTTTTCATTTGGCGACCCAAAAGCATATTATACTCCATCTGCAAATGGTGCAAGATTTACAAAATCTAATTTAAATACGAGGTCAAATTCTTCAAATGAACCTGTATTATTTGACATTAATTCGTCAGATACATTTGCTATTCAAATATGTTATGATACCATTTTAGTTGCTGATAATTTATATAGCACAACTATGTATATATTTATTGTAAATAATACAGGTACAGATGTTACAAATATTAAGTTTGATGTATCATATAAAGAGAGGAATCAATCAAATTTGTACTCATCAACAATTAATATTTTAGAAAACAATGAAAGTGGCGCATCATTTTTAAGTAATGATGTAATTAATCAACTATCATATAAAGGATACATTGTTACAGGATTAAAAACATATGGTTCTTTTAACGGTATGACTATTAATAATATATCATATACAAATGTAAATGGAGAATCTACAAATACACAAACTGAACCTACTGAAATAAAAGAAAATCCAATAACTAATGAAATAGATAATATAGAAAAAGAAATAAATACAAATACTACTAATACTGTTAATAATCCTGATACAAATACTATTACAGAAAATAGTGAAAATGTAATTAATCAAAATTCTATACAAAATGAAATAGTAACTAATACAACTATAAATACTGAAACAAACACTATTATAGATAATGAAAAAGATGTAGAAAACACAAGCAATACTAATACAGTTACAAATGAAAATGATGAAAGGTAATTAAATGGAAACTTTTGAGAAAGAAAGTAAATTTAAAGTAATTATAACTTTGCTTATTATTTTAGCATTGTTTATAGAAATACTCATTATTCCAAAATTTTTTCCTGATTATGCTTCAATATTAAACTTAGTTTTGTGGATAATTATTGCCTTTTTTTCTCAAAACTTAGAAAATCAACATAATAATTTTAAATCAAAAAAAGAAACTTTTAAAACTGTTTTTATTATTATTTCTATGTATTTAATATTATATTATGTTTCAGGTTTATTTTTGGGATTTGCTCAAAATGTTTATACAAATTCATTTAAAAACATAATTGTTAATTTTATAACATTTATAGCAATAATACCATTTCAAGAATATACAAGGTCAAGAATTACAAATAATACTCGTAATAATTTTATATATTTTCTAATTACTGTTGCATTAATATTATCAAGTATAAACTATTCTAGTTTATCTAGTTATTTTTCAACAGGAAGTGTTGCATTTGAATATGTAGCTGGAACAATTTATCCTCTAATAATTGAAAGTGTATTATGTACATTTCTAGTAAAAAAAGGTTCATATGTTTTATCACTTATGTTTTTACTTCCTTTAAAATGTTCTGATATATTTGTTCCAATTGTCCCAAATATGGACTGGTTTATAAAAGTATCTTATATATCTGCATTAGTAATTATAGTTTATTATTTTGCAAATTATGAATATAAAATATTTGTAGAGAGATTTACAAGAAAAGAAATAAAAAGAGATGATCCAAAAAAATCAATACCATCTGTGGTTTTTGTTATGCTTTTTACTTTTTTTGTAGCAGGTCTTCTTCCATTAAAACCTGTTGCACTCCTTTCGAATAGTATGTTTCCTAATGTTAAAAGAGGAGATGTAGTTATAGTAAAAAAATTAAAACATGAAGATTTAAGAAATTTATGTATTGGAGATGTTGTAGAATATAAAATAGATAACATAAGTATTGTTCACAGAATTGTAGATATTAGTAAATCGTCAAATGGTGAATATACATTTATAACAAAAGGAGATGCAAATGAAAGTGAAGACTCTCCTGTATCAGAAGCACAAATTGTAGGAATAGCAAAACAATATATTCCACATGTTGGTTATCCATCAGTATGGTTTAGTGAACAAATTTTGAAAATACATCAATAACAAAGGAGGAAGTTTTAGATGAGTAAATCTAAAAAGAATTTAGGAAACAATTATCTAAAAATAGTTGTATCAATAGTTATATTTTTAATTTCTATAGTTGTAATCTTAAATAATTCTAATAAACCTGAAGCTCCAATTATTGAAGCATCAAATCAAGATTCTAAAATAGATTATAGAGTTAAAATATTTAAAAATGATTTCATAAAAACTGAATATATGGAAAAAGACAAAACATATATTACAGATTTGGTGGATGATATTGAAGTAAATTATAATTATAAATTAACAAATTCAAAAAAATTTGATTCTAATTATAAATATAACATAACATATAGAATTGCTGTAAAACACAATTCAACTGGAAAAGAACTATGGACTGAAGAAGAAAAATTAATAGATAATAAAGATATTATCCCAAATAAAAACACTATAGAAATCCAAGATTCAGCAATTGTAAATTATGATGCTTTAAATGATAAAGTAAAACAATTTAAATTAGACTACAATATTCCAATTGATGCAACATTAGAAATTAATTTAAATGTAATAGATAATAATACAAATAAAATAATTGCTTATACCGGACTTGCAACTAATTTAAATACAGAAATAATAGATATTAATAAAAATGAACAAAGCAATATACAAGCTGAAATTAAAACAGAAAGCAAACAAAAAACACCTATTATAGTTATTATTGCTATTATAGTTTCAATTATTTCAATATTATATACAGCTTACGAAATTTATAATACTATAAGATATAACCTTTCTCGTAAATCATATTATGAGAAAGCAATTAACAAAATTCTTAAAAACTATGGAGATATAGTTGCAGAATTAGTAAATCCAGTAGACCTTTCAAAACTAAATGTTATTGATGTAAAAAATTTCGACCAAATGCTTGATGTTGAGGAAGAATTAAGAATTCCAATAATGTTTTATGAAACAGAAAAAAATGTGAGCGGTGAATTTGTTATTGTAACAAATGAAATCGCATACAGATATGTTCTAAAAAACCATTAGGGACGTCCTTTTTTGGCTGTGGAAACAACCAATGGACACCCCACAAAATATCAAAAACTCCATGCTATTTATATAGCATGGAGTTTTTTGGCTTATATTTTCTTCATATATAATCTTCTTAAAAATCCATTTGAAAGCTTTGTTTCTTTTACAAATTCTAATCCTATTTTTTCTAATGTTTTGCAACTTGCAATATTATCAGGATGAGCCATTGAAATAATATAGTCAAAACCTAGTTTTTTTGCAAGACTCATTTCAAGTGTTTGTAAATTCGTAGTTATTCCTAATCCTCTATACTCAGGTAACACTAAATTACCACCTAATTCACATACATTGTAGTCAGTTAAATTAAACTCTTTTTTAAACTCTTCTAACATATCTTGTGATACATATAACTGTGCCATTCCCACAAGTTTTTCTCCATCATATGCCCCATATAAAGGTGCATAATTAACTTCATCAAACATACTATCTAATTCCCATTGTTCATATGGAATGAAATGACTTGGATCTGGCAGTCCATCTAAAACAGCATTAATTAATTTAAATAATTGTTCTTTATCATTTTCTTCAATTTTTTTATAATCTAATTTCATTGCTAATTCTCCTTTTTTATTCATAATAGCTCATATTATCAAGTTTAATTTTATTTGAAATTTTATTATTTAAATCTATTATAATTAAATATTCTTCTGTTTTTCCATCAATTTTATCATATTTCCAAATTCTAATTTCAGTTAAAACTACCTTTATTAAAACTTCATTTTCTAATTTTGAATAATCGTTATATGTATGTATATTCTTTTTTTTCATTTTATTTATAAACATTTCATTTTGTATTGGTTTTCCAATAATTTCAGCTATACCTTTTGCATATGTTGCTCCTAAATTAATAGCAATTTTATTATTCTCTTTAATATTTTTAGCTTTTTCAAAAGAACTATCTGTTTGAAAATATATGTCTAAACCATCATTAACAATTGTTACTTTACTCGCTGAAACATCTCCATTTTTATTTGCTGTTGCAATTGTCGCAAACATTGTATTTTCTATTAATTTTATAGTTTCATCAATATATTTACTATAATTTTCAATCATAAGAATCTCCAAATTATAAAAATTCTATTTTTTTAATTCATTATATTTGATGCAATTAATACTATTAAAACAATAATTGTAGGTACAACTAATACTAAAAATCCTAATATATGTCTTAACATTGCATGAGCTTTTTGACTGTTTTCTGCATTCATATTTTCATCTTCAGTATTATCCTCTTTAAGTTCCTCTGGAAGTTCTTCATCTTCTAATCCTTCTTCTTCTTTTGTTGTAAGTAATGGACTTATTAATTCTCCTGCTTTGTCATAATTTTCCTTACTTACAATTATTTTCTTTTCTTGATTAGAAAATCCCATATATATATTCATATATGAGCCACTTCCTTCATCAACTTTAATAAATGGTATATTATTTTCTTCTAATACAGCACAAACTTGACTTATTAAAATATCATCCATTGATGCTACTAGTAGAACTTCTTCAATTTTTTCTTCAGTACTTTCCATTTTTCTTCTTCCTCTCAAACATAAATATATTTACATTATACATATTTATTATTAATTAATCAATATAATAATTAAACAAAAATCTGTTTACAACTTGTATTTATGGTGTTATAATTTTTAAAAAATATTAATTTTATTAATTGAAAATTATACTTTATATAAAATATTAAGTAAGGAAGTTATAATGAGTAATACAAATATTCATCGACAATTGGCAAAAATATATGGAAATAAGTGTATGTTTTTAGCAGCTCATTGTGATACAGTGCACTTTAGAAAATTTACACAAAAATATACATCAAAAGAGCTAAAAAAATTAATAAATACTATAACTGTTCATCATTTTAAGCATAGAGCAGAAGGGGGAAAAACTGCAGAATATAATTGTAGTTTAGTATGTGAATTAGCCCATAAATACATACATTCTTTATCTCGAAAAGATGAAGAAAAAATTAATAAAAAAATAAAAGATTATAAAAAAAGATATAAAAAATGTAAAGTAGAATTTACAGATGAAATTCCTAATTTAGAATTTCGTTGTGGTATAATAAGCCCACATGATTTATCAAATATAAAAAGTAAAAATAATATAAATAAAAATAGTAATAGCAGTAAAAATAAAAGAAAAATGACTGGTCACAGTAATGAATATACACGGTTTTTCTCATTAGCTAATCTTTAACTTTTTTAATTGTTTAATAAATTACTTAAAAGCATAGTTCAAAATCGAATTTTATAATTCATGTTCCTCAACACTTTTAACTAAAGCTGTTTTCATATTGTTTCTCTGCCCTCCATATATATCATCAAATAGGCTATTACCTACCATTAGAACATTTTCCGGTTTAACTCCTAGCCTTTGACAAGCTTTCACAAAATTCATTTTAAATGGTTTATGTGCAAACCCTATATAATCTATACCTATATCAGAAAAATATTTTTCAATATTTTTATCTATTCCATTACTCAAAATAATTATTTTAACTTTTCCTCTAAGACTTTCAATCCATTCTCGATTTGCTTTTGGAATCATATCTGTTTCAGCTCTTAAAGTATCATCTACATCCAAAATAATAGCTTCTATACCATATTTTCTTTTTATTTTCTCTAATTCATCAGCACTTAAATCTGTGACCTTATCTAATGTTATATCTGGCTTTATAACTTTAGATAATGTATAATGAACTAATCTTAAAATTTGATCACCTAATATCTCTTCCGGTCTTTTCATTTTGCCTCTCCTACTACATTCTCTTATTCATTTTTATATTATGCTACGTTTTTACAAAAATGTCAACTTTATTAAAGCTAATACCATTGCACATTAAGTAAAATAATAATATAATTATTTTGAGGTGAAAAACATGCAAACATTTCAAGAAAAATATAAATACAACCCTTATTCACAATATAGTTCTGAATTAGAAGCCATTATTTCAGAGAAAAAATATGATGAGAAGATTGCTAATCTTTTAAGGCTTTCATTTCCTATAATGATAGAATATTATGGTCATGAGTATAAAGATATTTTATTTGATGTATTAAAACAAGTAACTATTGAAATTCCACAAAATGAAGAAAATATTTATGATGTTGTTAAAAGGCACACACCTGCAAATACTGAAATGAAGTCAAAAAATACTGCGGTAGGAATTAGCGAATTAAAAAAATCTGCTGGAATTAATTATGTTTTTCCTATTTTTTCAGAAGAAAATGGTATTATAAGTTTAAATGGAAAACACGAAATAGTGTCTTTGTTAGATAGTCCAAATAAACCAGAAATGCTTGCAACTTTTGTTCATGAATTATCTCATGCTTTTAAATCTAATAAAAATAGTATGAGACTAATACAAAATGAAAATGGAGAAAACATATTAATTACACGAACTGGAATCTCTACTCTTCAAAGTAAAGTTTATATGCAAGATGGAAAAATTATTATTGAAGATATTGACGAAAAAAATATAGGCCTTGAAGAAGGGATAAATACATATGATGAAAACAATATTATGAATAGAATTCTATCAATTCCAATAAATGATATTCCTGAATCATGTAGAGAGTTTAGAAAATCCTTAACACTTCCAAAAGGAAGAAGCACATATGTTTCAAGTGGTTACAGACAAGAAACTATATGTGCAGATAAATTATTAAATAAATGTAAATTGGGTCAAACAATTAAGCAAGACCAATTTATGGGTACAAATAATTCAGAGCAAATTTATAACTCAGTTGCAAAATCTCCTGAAAATTCTTGGGAAAATTTAAATTCCAAAATGGATTTATTAGTTAAGCATACATATGAAAGATATAAACATGCTCTTGACTTTGATTGGTTTGAAAAAAACAAAGCTGAAATTATTGAAAATCTACAAGGTATACATGATTTCCTAAATGAGTGTGCTACTAATATAGAAAATCATAAGTCTTTTCAAAGTATAAATAATACATTTGACCAACCTTAAAACACTTCTAACTTAAATTTTTCACCTTATTTTTAAAGCATAAAATTATTAAAACATAACATACTGTTTTTGGTAGCATAAACATTCCTAGCATTGGAACCAATGATGCTCCAACTACTACTGGAATATAAAATAAAAACGATAATAGCACATATAACCATATATTTTTTAGCACAATATCTTCATCTTTCTTTTGAAAATATAAAAATATAATCATTAATCCCATAAATATAAATGGAATATTTCTTATTATACCAATGCTACTAGAGCCATCATTTGTTATCCAATTATTTTGTGGCAAAAGGCAGAGTATTATTCTAATTACTGCTAGAACCCAAATGCTGTATTCTATACTTTTTTTAGGATTATCATTATAGTTATTTTTATAAATGTAAAACATAAATATATAAAATATTGTCATTGTAATTGATGTAATTAATTTCCCTATACCTAAACTAGCTGTAAAATCATAACTAATAAAGTAACTTAATATTCTTGGTATAAGATGAAATGCATCTCCAAATCCTAAAATTAATGTTGCAAATCCCATTAATTTTCCTAATTTATTTTTACTTTTTATTAATATAAGAATTCCTATTATTAATGCGCATAAAAGGTAACAAATATCAAATATTGTTTCTCCATATACTTTCATATTTTTCTCCTAATATTTAAGCTTTATTAAACTTATCTTTTAATTTTTTATCCTAACAAGTATATCACACTAATTAGTATTTAACTAGTAAATATTATTAATTACAAAATCTTGCTGTTCATCTGATGAAATTTTTGCTTTACCATCTCCATCTTGTTTTCCATAATTTGCAAATCCAGAATGATTTCCTCCATCTATAACAAATATTTGATTATTCTCTGGTAAATATTTTTTAGATTTTTCAAGCATTTCCATATTTAAGACTTTATCTTCACTTCCATATATAGAAATATATTCTAAATTTGATGGCAATTCTTTAGCAGGATATGAAGCTAGACAAATAACTCCTTTTACTTTTGATGGCTTATCTGATGCATATCTACATGCAACTACTCCACCTAAAGAATGTCCTGAAATGTACCATCTTTCATAACTATATTTTTGCATGATTTTTTCTGGTGTATATGTATTTAAAAATGCAAAATTAAGTGGTGATGCAAGTAAAAAACAATCTTTTCCATTTTCTGCAAATTTATACATTAATTTTGCATATGCAGTATATTGAACTCTTGCACCAGGGAAAAATATAATTGCTATTTCATCTCCTGGTCCATCAAAGAAGTATCCTTCTTCTATTTTAGAAACTTTAACAGTTTCAGAGCTTTTTAAATACTGAATTGCTTCATTTGTAGCACTATATCTTTTCACTCCTGCTAGCCATAGAATTAATAAAATAGTAGCATAGAAAAATAATTTAATTACTGGAAAAAGATTAATTTTTCCTTTTAATTTAAACATTACTGAGCATATTGAAAAAATAGTAAAACATATTGCAAAAATATTTAAAAATGTGTTATATCCATTAAAGATTGAAAACGCAGTTAATCCTTGCACAATTCCAACTACAAATGTAACCCATCCCATTTTTATTGTAAAAGCTTTTAATTTTTCTTCATCTGATAGTTTTTCCATAAACTTATCTGACAGTTCTAAGGGATTTAATTTCTTCTTTCCACTTGCATAAATTAATCCTGTAACTATACTAAAAATACATAAAATGCTATAAAATACTCCACATAATATTAGTGGTAAATTATGTGGTTCTGTTATAATCCAATTCATTTTAAACTCCTAAATTTAATTTATTATAATTATAATATATCATAAAAAAGAAAAAAGTTAGAGAAGTTATAAATATTTCTCGAACTTTTTTTGATTTTTTATCTTTTTTGACATTTCAATTTTTATTGAAAATTGGGTTTCAGTAAATCTTGTAAAATCTGAATGGGTGTCTCCTGTAATATAAAACGAAGAAAATATCAACTCCTGGTAATAATTTTATGTATTTGATAAAAATTGTCAATTCGGTATTTCGATAGATTAGACCTTCGGGTTATGAAGGCGAATAGTCCAATATTTAGAGATATTTCAAAAATCTTTAAAATGTTGCAAAGTGTTACAGCTCTAAGAGCATCTTTATTTTAACTTGTTTTAAAATATCGTGAAATATTGCGATATATTGTTCGCTTTTAAGATTTTTGCCGCTTTTCTGCCGTTTATTTTTATGGAATATATTGGTACTTTCAAGCTATATATGAAAACTTTTTCCGCTTTTTTTGGTTGACCAATGGTTGACATTTGGTATACCAAAATCACTTCTTGATGGATACAATTTGGATACATCATGTATACATTACGTATACGACACGTCGACGGATCGTTGACGGAAATATTTTTCCTATTCTTCCTGGTCGACCAATGGTATACCAGATGGCAACCAAGTGGAAATCATTTGTATACAAATTGTATACAATATGTGGACGACTCGTATACGAAACGTTGACGGAATTATTTTTCATAAATGACTTGACTTTTAGAGATTTTTAAGTGATTAATAACAACAATTTTTAAGGAGGTAGCTTATGGGAAGTTATAGAAAAGTAGCCAATGACATTTTAAAAGAATGGTTGGATTTTAGAGAAGAAGAACTTGGTTCTCTTACTTGTAAAGAAGATAAAGAGCATTTTATTTATTTTGAAGAAATCTCAGAAGATATTCTAAACAATGTTTCTGGCAATAACATTGAATATGTAAAATCTCAATTAGAAAAGCTAGATGATAATATTATGGAATATATGCATTATTGGTTCGAGAAATATTATAGAAATGGTTTTGTAGATGGTTTCCAGTTAGTTGTTGGCTGTTTTAATGAATAGTTAAAGTCGAGTTTTAATTCTCGCCTTTATTATTTCAACATATTAGAGTATATCATAATTTCTTTACCATTTTTATTATTTCCAGCTGAATATGGTAAATCAAAAATTTCTATTCTATAATTATCATACATTTCTTTAATTGTTTCGTTATTGTCATATGTAATTATCCATTTATAATTATCTAAATATTTCTTTATAACATTAGATAGTTCTTTATGGTTTTCTTTGTTAAAAAAGTTTTTGTATAAAATAGGTCCTTTTTGAAAATATGGTGGATCTAAATAGATAAACAATTTTTCCTTTCTGTTTGTTATAACTTTTTCGATAAATTCATTTGCTTCCATATTATATAGTTCAATCTTATCTTTATAGCTATATATCTTCATTATTTTATCTGTTAGTGTTTTCTTATTAAATCTACAATCAATTTTATATTTCCCGTTTTGATTTATTCCTCCTATAGGTCCACCCTTTATAACACCAGAAATGTTTGTCCTATTTAAGAATAAAGTTGCAATTGCTACATCTATTTTAGAATAATCTTGTTTATTTTCATATATGTAACGCTGTCTATTCCATTCTTCTATATCTATATTTATATTATTAATTTTTTCAATATATTGTTCAGCATTATTTAAAATACTGTCCCATACACAATAAATTGCATAATCATAGTCATTTATTATTATTTTTTCTACATTGCTATTAAATAACAATTTCAATGCTAATCCACATCCACCTGCAAAAGGCTCTACATAAGTGCATTTTGCACTTATATTTTTATTAATAATGTTTTTTACTTTTTCATAAAGTATGGTTTTCCCACCAGGATATCTTAATGGTGATGGCGTATTTATCATATGTTCCTCCTTATTTATACTAATCATAGCATAAAATTTTATATTTGGCCAGTATCTTCATCAATTTTTTTTAATAATTTTCTATTTATTCCATTCAATTCTGATGTTTTCATATATAGGATACAAATTCCATTATATAGATACTCCAATTCTGCCTGATTGTCAGTATGATTAATCCAATATTTAAGAATAAGTTTAAAAAAGTTATAATTATTATCTTTATTAAAACATGCCTTATTTAATTCTCTTTCTTTTTTATCTGTGCTACCTAATTTATCTTTTATATCATCAATATCAGCTTTTATATGATCTCTATAATAAACCCTTGTAAATCCCATTCCAGATACAGTATCATTATCCCAAAAGTCTTCAATGTTTTCCTCATATAATTTGTTTGAATAATCGAATACCAATTTTTCAATACTTGCATTACCTGGTAGTTTTAACAAGTTATTATTTATGTCTTTTTCATCTAATTCTTTATCTCCATCAACAATTCCTATGCAATTTAAAAACTGTTTTTGACATACTTTATCTTTAAACAATTTGCATAAGTTATCGCAACCTAAATATGAATCTGCTAAATAAAAATAATTACGTATTCGAGAAAATTCTTCTTTTTTATCTGCAAAATAATTTAGAATCATTTCTAAAAATAATCTAGCTTCTTTATCTTCAGTATAAACTGGTATATATTTATCTCTCAACATATCCTCCATAGATTTTGAATATAGTCTAGTCTTTATATTATATATATCCAATTTATCATCTTTTAATACCTTTACCTTCTCAATATCATCATCTAAATAAATAACATTATATTCTTCTTTTTTTATTCCCTCTTCCAAAAAGTCTAAACTATGTGTTGTAAAGGTAATTTGAATATTATAATTACTACTAAATTTCTTAAATATTTTCAATAATTTTAATTGTAAGTCCGGATGTAATGTTGAATCAGCTTCATCTATTAATAATATGCTTTCTTTACCAGTCTCATCAAAATAATATTTTAAGCATACTAATGAAGTCAATATAATGTGTATATTATCTTGACCATCTGATATTGTATTAGAATCAATTCCTTCTTCAGTAGTTACAAAATCTGCTCTTGTTTTTATTTTTTCATATTGCATAGTTTTATAAGAATCCGTATCTATTTCTTGTTTAGTAAGTTCTTTATACAACTTTGCTATTTCAGCATGATATTCTTTTGGTAAGACGTCTCTTTTTTTAGTAAAGTCACTATCATCTATTTCACCAGAAGACATTAACCTTGATAAACCTAAATATATAACAGGAGCAACCGGTAATTTCTCATTTGTTCCTTTAGAATACTTAGGAATAATCCTAAATCTCTTTTTTTCTTGTTCTAATGGTTTATCATTTTTTCTTCTAAAATCCAGCTTTACTCCATCATAATATTCTGCACTATATAATATTCCAATAGTCCCTATTGCTGGGTTAGCATACATTTTGTCACCCTTTGTAAGTGTTTCAATTTTTGGGTTTGTACAATTATTTAAACTTCTTATAGATTTCATGCAATTTACCCCTGTTGGTTCTTGAAAGGAATTACTAATTAAATGCAAAATTGATGTCTTACAAGTTCCATTTGTTCCTGAAATAATATTAACACCTTTTGAAAAATTTATTTCAACGTTTTTTAATTTTCTATAATGTATAAAACTTAATTTTTTTATCATTTTTTCCTCCAATAAACTATATTTTATTTAAAAATTTTATTCATAATTCCATTTTTCATATCAGCAATATTATAAATGTTATCCATTTTATCAAATGTTTCTCTTAAATTGTTTCTTGCAGAAATCCATCCCATACCATCTGTAAACCATACAAATTCAAATCCAACAACTTTGTCTGATTCCTCTGATAGCATCTTATAGCTTCTTGCTGTTTCATTTAGTTTAGAACCTCCAGCAGCATAAAAATTAGTTTCTATTCCGTATATGCATCTATCTGTTTTTATAACAAAATCAAATCTTTTTGTTGCCTGATTTTTATTGCTAATAAAAGACATGTCCAGTTTCCACTTTTCTTCTATTTCCTGAAGATACATTTCTTTAAAATATGTTTCGTTTTTCTTAAATCCTGCTTTTTGAATATATTTTTCAACAACATCCTCCATTAGATGTCCTCCACGATTTTTTCTTGCGTTCGAATTTAAACCACATTCTACTCCTAAAACATAATCATATAGATTATTAACTAAATGATTTTGTAACAAATCAAATAATCCTGTTTCTTTCATAAATATTTTGTATTGATTAACATCATAATTCATCTCTTTAAAACTATATTCAAATTTGTTGCTTTCATCATCTAAAACAAGTATTTCTGATTGTCTTACTGCTAGTAATATTGGTATACACTTTATAGTTTCTGGATACTTTTTTACTATATTCTCAAATTCACTTTCTATATTATTACTTCCTATTAATGAATTTAAAATATTTAATTCCACTTTATATTTTTCTGCATTTTTATATATTGTTTCAAAATCTATGTAATATTTATAATCGGCTATACTATCTGTAAATGTTAATAGCCATTCTGAAAAATTTCTACTCATCTTTTCTCCTTTCTATGTTTTTTAATAAAACCGATACTGTTCGTTCTATCTTTTTCAATTCAAATTCTATATCTTTTAAATTGTCATCATTTAATAATCTTTTTCCAAAGCTTTCATCTGTAATTTTTTTCCTAAAGTTAGATATCATTTGGTAATTATTATCCATTTTTCCTGAACTTGCAACAATGTCAAATCCGCTATATATGTCTTCTTCTCCATTAGCTATCTCCCTCAAAATCTTTTTTGATAATTTATCGTTAACTTTGCTTATATCTCCAAGCTTTCTAACATCAATAGCCATCTTTATTCTATCGTTTTTTATATCATCAATTATTTTATCTTCAAGTTCTGGAATTTCATTAAATGCTTTTTTTATGCCACGGTTCTTTAACAATTCTTCATAGTAACTCCATTTGCTTGGATGATTATCATTCTTTTCAATCATATATTCATAAACAGATAATAATTTTTTTATATCTGATACACTTATTCCCAAGTTGCTTGCAAGCATTTCTGGAGTTTGATTTGATTTACTTAGTGTTCTTGATAAGTATCCAGCTTGTTCATAAGGTTCCCAATCTTTTCTTCCTATAATGTGATATTGTCCTATTAATGCAAATACTGCTGAATCAGGAATATCTCTTGGCAAAATCATTGCTTTAATCTTTGACCACTTTATAGGATCTTGAATACTTAGCATTCTATATGCTGCCAATCTACTATTACCTTCTAATACAACAAAATCTCCATCTCTCACAATAATTGGATCTATCAATCCGCCATTTGATTTTATTGATTCCTTTAATCTTTTAACATGATCCTTTTTGCACATTAATTCTTCTATTTCTTTTTGTGTTGGCACATAATTGTTTATATTTAGAACTGAATATACTCTTGGATTTTCTGGATAAAATTTCAATTTGCTTTGTTCAATTTCGCATTTTTTTACAGGATACTTTTCTTTTCCAATAACTAAATAATCTTCAACTACATTCTCCATCTTTTACTCCTCTATCTCTAATATTTTCTTTATTAATTTATCATATGAATAATCTGCAATATCCTCATATTCATTCAAAGATATATCATTTTGAACCAATGATGCTGCTTTTTCTTTACTTAA
Organism: Clostridiales bacterium UBA7001; assembly: GCA_002449785.1. Taxonomy (GTDB): domain Bacteria; phylum Bacillota; class Clostridia; order TANB77; family CAG-508; genus Scatovivens. Next base: position 99,615 of record DJXP01000019.1, on the reverse strand, counting down.
TAATAACTTGTGTATCCATTCATCTATGCTTCCTCTAATCATTATATTATATATATTGCATTCCTTGGTTTGAGATATCCTATGAATTCTATCTTGAGCTTGTAAATAGTCATCCAAACTAAAACCTCTATCATAAAAAATAGCATTATTGGCAACTGTAAGTGTAAGCCCTTCTTTAGCTGATTGCGGTGTCGCAATCAATACTTTAACATCTTTTGTCTTAAACTTTCTTACTGATTCGTTTCGTTCTTCCATTGTCATGCTCCCACTTATTTTTACAGCATTATACTTTTCATATTTCTTGCAGAAATAATCTACATTGTATATATAATTAGTCCAAATTATTACTTTTTCTTCTCTATTTATAATCTCTTTAACAAGAGAGTTTAATTCTATTTCCTTTCCAGAAATAAAATCAATGTCCTCATTTAATATCTTGGGATTTGATGTTATTTGTTCTAATCGTAATATTCTTTTTAATATTGGCGATGCATCATCAATTTTTTTATTTTTTCCGCTTTTTATTTCAATAATCAATTTTTCTTTTAGTTCATCATACATTTCTTTTTGCTTTTCAGTAAACATTGTCCAAATATCATGATAAAATTTATCTGGAAGTGAAAGTTTTGCTGATTTTTTTGTTTCTCTTATAGTAAAATCATTTATTTTTTCAAATATGCTTGCGATAAAGATTTCAAAATCTTGTCTTTTCTTTATATCTTCAGATAATTTATTTGATAAATCTGCTCGCTTTTTAAATTCTTTAAAATCTTTTCCTAAACTGCTTCCATTATCAAGAAAATAGATTTGAGCCCAAATATCATATGGTCTATTTGCAACTGGAGTTCCTGTCATAATAATCTTTCTTAAAAACATCGGTGAAAGTTCAAAAAAATCTTGTACTAATTTTGAATCTGGATTTTTTAGTTTAGCCGATTCATCTATAATAACACCAACATTTCTTGATTTTAAGAACAATTTAAATCGTGATTTTTCTAAAGAAATGGTTTCAAAATTTGTAATTATTAATCTGGTTGCACTATTAAAAACATAAAAATTACTATTTCTATTATTATTTAAAACTTTGGGATGTAAATATGAATGCACTTTCGTTTCTTCTTGCCAATTCTTAACCAAACCTTTTTTAGTTACAATAAGAACTGTATCAATATCTTTCTTTGATAACCAATATAATGCTATATCTAATGCAATTTTAGTTTTTCCTAATCCTTGTTCATGGAAAATTGCTGCATAATCCAAATCCTTAGCAAATTCCACAGCCTGTTCTTGGTGTGTAAAAGAATTTAATTTTGATTCATAATTAGGTTCATTCTGTAATACTATTTTTTTCATATTCTTTATACACCCCCAATTCATTCATTATGATAAGTTTAATATTTTTTTCCTTAATAATTCTTTTTATTATTCTATATGCAGAAATTGAAGCTTGCCATGGTACAGAAACAATTAATATAGACTTATAACCCATTTTTGAATAGTTTTCTAAATGGTTAATATAAGATTCAAATTGGTCAATACTATGTACTCTTTCTAGATCATTTTCGGTTTTTGCCTCTCCAATAATTATCAAATCATTATATTTATAATATAAATCTGGTACATATCCTTCTTGCATCCTTGTGACATTTCCTTCTACCTCAAATATATCACTTTCAATTACAGATTTTTTTATAACTGATTGGTTTGAAACATATTCATATATTTTTTTTACTAAATTATGATGAACTATTGATTCCATTATTCTTTATTTATATCCTCCACAAAAATATCTATATTTCCACGTAAATCAATTAGACTTTCTTTTATTGGATTACTTCCATTTCTAATAGAAATGTACTCTTGAAAAGGCATATCGTTCATTCTTTTTATTAATTCTGTGCAAAGCTGCTCAATTGATACTCCACTTATATCTTTATATTCAGGTTTATCTATAATTACCTTTTCTAATGCAGTTTTTATATTGCTTTTTAACAATATATTTGTTGCTTCTTCATTCTTTAGAATTTCTGGTAATCTACGAACATTAATGGCCATATCAACATTTCCATCAATTACCCATTTTGCAAAGTCACTTAAAGTAAATTTAGCTAATAATGCCTCTTTAATGTTTCCATTCTGCAATTCTAAAAATTTAGAAAAATCTCTTTGATCAAATTCGTCATCTGCATCTAATAATGGTCTATAATATTTTTCCATATCTTTATATGCATTAATTAATTTAATAATTTCAGATTTCTTTCCGCCACAAAAATCTATAACCTGACTCATTGGTAAATTTTCTTCATTGCTTAAGTAATTTAAATATTTTGCTTTTGAATATGGATCCCATTCTCTTGGTCCGACTAAATGAGATTGCAACCTTATAGCATGGATTTCACTTTCACCCAAATTTTCATACACAATTGCAGGTATTGTATCCCAATTCCCGTCAACCTTATTTTCTTTAAATTCTTTATAAATCTGTACTCTTGTATTTCCTTCTATTACTATATATCTTCCATCTTCATGGTGATTTACTATTATAGGATGTATTATTCCTTTATTTGTCTTAATAGAATTATATAAGCTTGAATAATTAGTCTGATTGTTTGATTCTTGAACTCCACTACCTAATGCCAATGCTATTTGTTCACTATTTAAAGTCTTTTTATCGTACATTTCAATAAATTTAGCAATTCTTGGATTCTCCATATCCAATTCAATTTCATCAATATTCAATTCTAAATAATAAGATTTCATACTAATCTCTCCTTTATTTTTTATTATTAATTTCTTTAAATCTCCTAATGGACAAATCCAGATATTCTGCTGAATTATCAATCCCTACAAAATATCTATTTAATTTGTTAGCTGCAATTCCTGTTGTACCACTCCCACAAAACGGATCTAAAATCAAATCATTTTCATCTGTAGATGCTAATATTATCCTGTCTAATATTTCTAATGGTTTCTGGGTAGGATGTTTTCCCTGTTTCTTTTCTGATGGTTTTGTTAAACTTGTTGTCCATACATCTTTCATTTGTTTATTATTATTTAATTCTTTCATTAATTCATAATTAAATTTGTACTTTTTCTTTGGTAAATCTTTTCTAGCCCATAATATTGTTTCTGTCGAATGTGTAAACGTTTTGCAAGCCAAATTAGGCGGAGGATTTGTTTTTTGCCATGTTATATTATTTATAATTTTAAACCCTTCCTCTTCCAAAGCCATTCCTATTGAATATATATTATGGAGTGTTCCACTAATCCATATTGTGCCTTCATCTTTTAATATCCTATAACATTCATGAATCCATTTTTTATTAAATTCATGTTTATCTTTTATATTTAATGCTTTATCCCATGTTCCTTTATTTACGCTAACCATTTTTCCTGCACTACACGTAATTCCATCATTTGATAAAAAGTATGGAGGATCGGCAAAAATCATATCAAAGCTTTTTTCATCCAATTCTTTTAATGTTGCAAAAGTGTCATTTTCTATTAATTTAAAGCCACTTTCTTCAAAATAGAATTTCCCTGGATACATTCATTCATCTCCTCATAATTAGTAATTAGTAATTCAGAAATTTCTCCTCTTCCTTTTGCATTTGCATTAATCATCCTTTTTGCAGAAATCTCATTTATATTAAATCCCTTATATATGTCCTCAAAAAAGTTGTCATCTTTATTAGTGTTTTTAGGATTCGAATTTGACAACATTAATTTAGCATTCTTTGAATCTAGCTCTTTGAAATACTTAGCTAGATCCTTTTGATTTTCATCATTGAAATCTTCTTTAGTATATGATGTAAATCCAGAGGTTATTGATAATGGTCTATATGGCGGATCAAAATAAACAAAAGTTTTTTCATCAATATATTCACTACTCTTTCTATAATCTCCATATTCGAATCTAACATTTTGTATTAATTTTGATAAGTTTCTTAAATTTTTTGCATCACATATTGTTGGATTTTTGTATTTACCACATGGCACATTAAATTCTCCATTTTTATTAACCCTATATAATCCATTAAAGCATGTCCTATTTAAAAATATAAATTCCGATGCTCTTTTTATATTACGATTTTCCTCTAATTTATAAGAATTATATTCTTTTCTAATATCATAGAAAAATTCCTGTCTATCCTCACTCTCTAATTTCAAAAATTCTTTTTCTTTTATTTCTAATTCTTTTATTAAATCTTCAACATTTTCTTTGATAGTATTATAACAGTTTATTAAATCTCTATTTATATCAAATGCATATGCCTCTTTAACATCATATTGTTGTAAAATATTTATTAAAACAGCTCCACCGCCAACAAATGGCTCTACATATTTATCTATTTTTCCATCTTCAAGTTCAAATGGATAAAAGTTTTTTAATTGAGATATTAAACCACCTTTTCCACCTGCCCATTTTACAAATGGTTTTACACTCTCCATAGTTTCCTCCTATTTTTATTTCATTTCTACAATGTCATCTAATGTACAATCTAAAACTTTACAAATCCTGACTAATGTTTCCATCTTTACCATTTCATTCTTACCCATCTTAGCCATTTCATTTGTAGTTATCCCTGCTTTCTCACTTAAATGTGTCTTATTAATCTTCTTGTCTATCATTAATTTCCATAGTTTATCATAATTTACTTGCATCAATTATTCCTCCATAAAACGATTTTTTATTACAAAGTTATTCTATCATTTTACCTATTTTTATTCAAGATTTTCTTGAATATTTCAAGAAGTTTTTTCAAAATAAAAAAGCCAGTAGTTTATCTACTAGCACATTGTTGTTTTAGCTTTCTCATTTCCTGTAATTTGAGTAATGCTTTATAATCATTTAGTTTTATACTGTCTTCATTAATAGTTATTAGTTCTATAAGATTTAACATTTTTAATCCTTCTATTATTTCACATATTCTCATATCTTGTAATGATTTCTTATTATCGACGAGATTCAATATTCTGATCCCGTCTATTTTTTTCTATAATTCTTTATGCTCTTCTATCGATCCCTCAGCCCAAAAATCTAAATATCCATCGAAAATCGCATCTTTTGGACAAATACATATTTTATTACCATTGTCCATGCAGAAATTTATTCTATCAAAATAATCCCCACCATTTGGCATTATGACTTCTTCATTATTTCTCCAAGTTTCGAATTCATTGCTAAAGCCATGCACCTCGATTTGAACAATAGAAGAATATTCAAATCTAATTGAATCAATGTTACAAATTTTCATAGTTTGAGGATTATGTATTTCATGAACCATATTAAAAAGATCCTTATCTCTTATTTCTTTATATCGCTTTAATTCTTTTTCATTTAAACTCCTATATTCTATTCCCAAAAGACTTGCATTTAAGTATGATATTATAAAGCATTTATTATTCTCTAATAAAATATACAATTCAGTATCCGTATCATATATTATTTTTTCTTTTCCAACACCATAACTCGCATTATCCATTGTAAACACATTAATAACTTTTAAATCTCTAATCTGTTCTAATACTTTTTTAAAATATTCGTCTACTTTTCTTTTATTATCAAAATATTCCATATAATACTCCTATCTTTTATTCACGAAATTTGTTATTCTACTTATAACTCCTTCTAATTCTTTTGATTGTTTTAATTTTTCTTCTTCTGTATTCATATACTCTAATTGCATGTCTACTATTGCTTTTAAATACTCATAATATTCTTTGCTTTCTTCTTCATCTAATTCATGAATGCTTATACTTAATATTCCATATAAATTCTTTAGTAATTTTTGCACTCTTGGATCAAAATACTCTTTTACTGCTTCTATTTTAGTGTCCATATGTTCATCATCTAATTTTCTATCTTTCAAATAATGTTTTACCATTTTTTCAAATATTCTTCTAAGGTAGGCATAAGCGCCAACATAAAAATGATCTGCATTTGATAAATCTGCTTTTTTATAATCTTCATATGCATTTAATCTTTCTAATATTCTTTTATACTTGTCAAAATCAAATCCTTTAACTGTTAGCATTGATGGATTTTGTCCTATTTTTCTGACTATAAACTTTCCTTCTTTTAGTTCAATTGAAAGCATCATTACATATTTATGACCATAATCTTTAGTACATTTCATACAATACTCTACATACCATATTCCACCATCTAATAAATACTCTTTTGAATATGGTGGCATTGCACCATAAACTGTTCCACTTTTACATTCAAATCTTCCACCTGGTGCATTTTGATAATTTTTTGTTAAGATTAATATACTCATACTACTACTGATTTCATCAAAAAATCTCTTTTCAACATTAAATGGAAATTCCATTTTACATTTATGGCATAGCGTAACTATCTTATTTTTGTTTATTCCAATATATTTATTAAACCTTTGTAATTCATCATCATTTAATTCATACTTATTTTCTTTTAATTCAAAAACTCTAAATTCTTCTTTTGTATACAATGAAACATTGTTAAATAGATAATCTAAATTTTTTTCCATAAGTACCTCCTGATTTAGTATTATCTGCATTATACCATTTTTTTACAAAAAAATAAACCCTTCAAGATTTCCGCCGTTTTTCCGCCGTTTTTCTCAAAAATAAAAAAATCAAGGAACTTTGAATCCCTTGATAAATCTGGTTGCGGGGGTAAGACTCGAACTTACGACCTTCGGGTTATGAGAATTCAATTAGCCATTTTTGAAGTTTATTGAAATGTTTAGTTTTTATTGAAATATAAGTGTTTATAGCACTTTTCTTTTACTGAACTCTTGTGCGATTTTAGGGCGTTTTTGAGGGCTTTTGTCCCCTTTCTGTCCCCAAGATTTTGAAAGTCTTGTCGCACAAGATGTTCAAATATACATTTGCAAATTGGGGACATTTTGAATTTTATATAATTTGGAGGTTTATTTATGAATAATTTTAGAGAAGTTAATGATGATATTATTAAGGAATGGTTAGAATTTAGGGAGGAAACTGCTTTTTGTGAAATGTCACCAGAAGATAAAAAGCATAATATTTATTTTGAAGAAGTAGCAGAAAAGATACTAAAGAATGTACCTAATAAAAATAAGAAATATGTTAAAAATCAATTAGATATGTTAGATCAAAATTTTATGGATTACTTATATTACTGGAATGAAAAATACTATAGAAATGGATTTGTAGATGGTTCTCAGTTAGTTATGGGGTGTATAGAATAATAATTAATCATTATATAATAATAAATGTCAGAAATTATTTATTCTGACATTTATTATTATCAATATTCTTATTATTTTTTCTTTTTATTATTTTATATATTATTGTAATAATTATTGCAAGTATAACAATAGAACATATAATTATACAGATTATTTGTCTATGTATATAAATAAACTTAGTAAGCCATATTAACAAATTAAAAATATAAAACAATGCCATAAACACGATTAATCTGATTGTCCAATGAATTAATGAGCCTGAATTTTTACCTGAGATTATATTATTGTCATATAATTTTCCAACACATCTCCAAGCTATTCCAAAAGCAAATAATCCTATCACTGTCATTATTATATAGTTATATATAATATTATCAAACATTACATATTCGCCAGTTATCATTTCAAAAATTGGTTTTAAAATAAATTTCATGTTTCCTCCTTTTAATTTATATTTATAATTTTAAATGCATCTTCTTTATCATATTCTAATATTCTAACTTCTGTAGTATTTCTTCTAAAAATAATTGATATTCCATACTTATATTTATATTTTCCTCGTATATTTATAAACTCCCTTAATTTTCGTATGTCCATATAAGTATCATCATTCCAATCAGTTTTACATTCTATAATAATCTTGTTATTCATATTAGAACCTCTTTTATGAATTATCAAATCAGGATATGTTCCATTTTCAAAACCTGGAATTCTCTTTGAATCTCGTCCATTTCTATTATATTCATTATCTAAATTGTAAAATTTTAACTCTGCATCTCTACTCATAAGCCTTTGAATATATATTCCTAATCGAAAAACAATTGCTCTTTCATTTACATGATTATTAATTAAATATCTATCTTCTTTGTATATCTTTTTACAGGCTTTTTCTATAATACATTCTATTTTTTCTTTCATACAATAATTTCTCCTTTATTATAATTATACTACACCATAAAACATAAAAAAAATGTCGAATTTTGTAATTTATTATCAAAAAAGCAAAATAATAATGTAATTTTTTACAAAATTATTTTGCTTTTGTTATTTAAAATATTTTTATACTTATTTTAATAAAATTTCTTCTACTAAATCATTTAGTTGTTTTTCTATTTTGCTTACGTCTCCATCTTTTTCTGCTAATATATGAGCCTTTTTAGATAATTCTGCAATTTTTATATGATCTTTATTTTTTATATTATACGCAGGGATATTCATATTTTCTAAGATATGAGTAGAAAAAAACCAAGAAATATATGCATTTACAAATTTCGTAACTATTTCTGAATTTAGAATTCCTGCCAAATAATATGCCTCATTTTCATCTTCAATTGGAATCATAACAACGTTATGATCTGGTATTACTAATTTATTATTTTTAGTAGAAACAACTGTAGAAATCATTCCATTTGCTAAAGCTTTCCATACCACTTTATACTTCGAGAATGTGTATTCTCCTATATCATATAATACATATTCTGGATTTTCTTTACTTGTAATTGGATCAAAGTGTTTTTTTACAATCCCCCTATTTTTTAAAATACTCTCAAAATTATTAGATTTATTGTAAAAATAATTATATGTATTCTCATAATTCATTTTTAAATCTTTCTTACTTATAACTTTTCCATTTTCAGTATATGGAATTATTATTTGATATGGTGTTTCATATTTCCACTTAAATATATCTTTGCCTCTAATTAGAGGATATACTAATTCTTCTTCAACTACATCTTCAACTTGTTTTATTTCTTTTTTACTTGTTTCTGGTGAATTTTCAAATACTACTTTACCATTTATTTTTTTCTTTTCTTTTATCCAATATATCCCATTGGCACTTGTATCTACACCTTTTCTTGCTCTGTATTTTCCTTTTTCTTTTGTAATCATTTTTTCAAATATTTCTAGTTCTATACTATCTCCAACTATCCAAGAGGAATTATATTCTTTTATCGGATTTGCTAATAATTCTTTTTTAATAATCTTAGTATTAAAAACATTTTCGAAAGATTCATTTGCAAAAATTTTACCACTACATTTTTTGTTCCAAACGCTATATTCTACTGGATACACTGTTTTTAAATTTTTTACTGCTGTAAATACTGCTGTTTTATTATCTGCTCCTAGATCTTTGAATGGTTGTACATTAACAAAATCGTCAACTTGTTCAATTTTTATAGGTGTTTTATCCTTTATCAAAAATTTTCTAAATCCTTGTCCTCCACCACTAGATTGAAAAATATTTTGATTAACTATAAATCCTAACTTTCCTTTATCCTTTAAAAAATTATCCATGATTACATATGTCATTAGTACTGATAAATCATCATGTGAACTTCCTAATCTAGCAGTAAGTCCTTTATGTTCAAATATATTATATTGATGCCAATATTTTTGAATTGACTCTCTGTAATTTTCTGGTAAGCTTTGCCAAACAATCCATGGAGGATTTCCTATTATATAATCAACTTTATTCTGAAATAATGGTGCAAATGAATTCTTAATAACATTTGCCCAAATTCCATCTAGGCCTTTTCTCTCCAAATCATGCATTGTATCATATAGTTTTTGTAATATAGTTTTTTCACTATCTGTAAGCTTAATCTCCTCTTTTAAAACTTTCTCTATAAATTCAGATGCAGAATAATCCATTAATATGCATTTATTTAATATATCTAATAGTTTATTAGCTTTTCCATTTTTAACTATATCCACAGGAATTGAAAAATTTCCAGCTTTTGTAGATAAAACATAACAATCTTCGTTCTCTCTTTTTTCTTCTAATATTGTTAGCATTGAATCACAAAGATATATTGGTATCTCTATATTTTCTGTTCTTTCATTTATTAATTCACCTAACGATATTATATAATTTGCTCTTGCAGATATAACAGCTAATGGATTCAAATCATATCCCTTAATACAATTTAAAATTTCATTTAATAATTTTTTGTTATTTGTTTTTTTATTAGCATTGATGTATCTTTTTATTAATAATACTATAAATGTTCCTGAACCACATGTTGGATCTAAAATTACTTTATCATCACTAAAATCTATATTCATTTTTTCTATTAAAAATTCTGCTAACCAATCAGGAGTATAATATTCTCCAAGATTATGCCTTAATTCTCTTGGAAACAAATTATGATAAACATTTTTCAATAAATCTCTTGCTAATTCTGGCTCAAGATTTATACTGCTATAATCATAATCATCAAATTTTTCTATCATTTGCTTGATTAAATCATATAAATCATTATCCCAAAAGTATAGATATCCTCCAAAAAAATCTCCCTCTAAGAAATTACTAATTCCTAATTTTTTATATATTCCTCCTAATTCCATATCTTCAAGTTGTTCTTTCAGTTTTTCTGAATTTTCAATTTTAAATTCGTTTAACCCAGATTCTTTTTTTGAAGATATATATTTCAATACATCTAGCGATAAAAATTTAATTATCAGTGCAAAATATGTTTGAATAGCAAATATTAGATATTCTATTTTAACATCTTCTTTTATTTCATATATATTTTTTAAATTTCTTATTTTTATATCTAATGTTTCAAAATCATATCCACATATTTCTCTAAATAATTGTTTCCATTGTTCGAATAAAAGCTCAACTTTTGCATATTTTTTATTAGATATAAGACAAAAATATATTTTCCTTATAAATCTTTTTGTTAAATCACTTTCTGAATCAAAATCTCTTAATAAATTTTCAATAATTAGAGCTTTTTTCTCTATACTTAATGATAAAACTCTTTTTAAAAATAAAGATAATGATTCAATTGTAACTTTTTGAACATTCGATATTTCCCAATCATCATTCTTATATTTTACATATATAATGTTTTTTCCATCAAAAATAGCACCTAATATTTTTTCTTTACTAAACTTATTTTTTAATGCCAAACCAGTAATTTGCCTTTTTACTTGATCAATAAACTCTATATTAGAAGAATTATTTGAATTTTCGCTAATTCTTCCTGGAGCTTTATATTCAATAATTATATTTCCATATAAAGAATCAATTCTACCTTTATGAACACTATATTCTTGTTGTGCATTAATTTGATCTTCTATATCCAAATCTATAAAGATTCTATTTAAAATAATTGCCATATCTGTTCTAAAATTTTCTTCTTTTCCTATATTATTATCAGAAGATTTTAGAACATTTTTATATATTAAATCTATATTATCTTTTAGATAAGTATTTATTATATCCCCATTTAATTTTTTCATAATTCCTCCATTTTTTTAATATATCATAAAAAAGTTTTTTTAACAATAAATTATACATTTTTTTATAAATATATTTTGATAAATCTTATCAAACATTTGTTTCTTTTGCAATAGTTTTTATTGAATTTTTTAAAAAACTTTTCGACATATTTCTACATATATTTTATAATTCATATCTTCCTATCTTTTTCTTTTGTTCTTGCTCCTTTTCCTGTTCCTTATCTTCTACTTCTTTAATCTGCTGTTTCATTTCTGGAACATTATTATAAATTACATTGCAAAGTTTTATTTCTTTCTTAACCTTCTTTAGCATATCAGTAACTATAATAATATCTTTGGTAAAAGCATCCTTTTCTTCTTCATTATTACATTTATTTCTGTGATAATATAACTTATTCCTTTTATTAAGAATTACTTGTTTTTCTCTAAGTTTCTTAGTTTTTAACTCATCTACTGCATCTGTCGTTTCTAACTTATATTTACACATAAATCTAATCTGTTCTGAATAGAATTCCATTTTCTTTACTTCTTTTTGCATTTCTGGTGTTAGCCTGTATTCTATATTATTCTTTTTATGAAAGCCTAATAAAAACTTATAATAGTAATATAGTGCAATTATTCCTTTAGGCTTATATTTTTTCTTTATGCTATTCTTAGATGAATAAAACTTTGCTTTTGTAATTCTATAAGGAACTATAGCTGGTCTTCAAACATAATCATTTTGAAGAATTCTCTTTGTAATATTATCAACAGAATATTCTTCTCCAAAAGCTCTTTCAACTCTTATATTTCTTTTATAAGGTTCTCTTCTTACAGATAGTTTTCCAGCTCTATAATAGTAATGATATCCCATTGATTCTAATATTCTGTGAAAATCTTTTGTTGTATAAGAATTTTTAATTGCATAATCTAAATCTTCTTTAACTTCTTTATGATAATCACTTTCTTGTATATGTTTTTTATAAAAGTTCTCAAAATTAATTCCAGATTTGCATTTCTTTTCTTCTAATACACTTAAGCCATATTCCTCACAAAGTTCATCTGATGTTTTTTCTTAATAATGCTGTATTTTCAAAATTACTATAATACTTATATCCATCTTTAAATGAAACTGAATTAATTACAAAATGATTATGCAGATGTTTAGTATTTAAGTGAGTAGACACCACTACTTGAAACCTATCTCCCCACATTTCTTCTGCAAGTCTTACTCCAATTTCATGAGCAATTTCTGGTGTTACTTCATTTTCTTTAAAAGATTGCTCTGCATGAAATGCTAATATGCCATCTGTCTTGTGCCAGAAATCTTTTGCATTTCTCATTTCTTCTACTGCTGAATCTACATCACAATTTATACCTGTTGTATAAAATTGCTTTTCTGTTTTATCTGCATTTGTTGCATACATCATTACTTGTCTTATGCTATCATAATCATCTACTCCATTTTCTAAATAATCATTTTTTGTTTTTTCTTCATTTGTTGTATAATCCATCACATGATCTAATCTATTTTCTACTTTCCATATTTTTGTTGTAGCCATAATTTTCTCCTTTCTAAAAATAAAAAGGGGCTTGGGGAATTTCCCCATTTTGAATTTCGAGCTACAGAAATTCATTGCTTGCTGATACATAACTTATAACTAAAATATGGAAGGAAATGCCCAAATCCTTTTCAAAAATTTAGGCATTATTTCTTAAATTTAATCATCATAAATGCATTCTTTTAGTACAATTTCATCTACACAATTACTTATATTATTCATTAGTCCAACCCACTTCATTTTGTCTTTTTGTTTTAATTCTTCAGTAATATTTTCTCTCTTTTTGAACTCTTCCATAAGCTGATTGTATCTTTTATTAGCTAACTCTTGTACTTCTTTTAAATGATCTATTAAAGTATCTTCACACTTCATAATTTCATATTGTATATGCTTATTTTCTTTTAAATAATTAAGTCTTAACCTTCCATATTTATCTAATCTAAAATCCTTATATTTTTTTGGTAATTCCAATTCAGGATAATAATAATCTCCTACTTTTTTATAAGTTATATCCATAACTTTCCTCCTTTTTATTTACTTTTCTTAAATTTTATATTAAAATATATTTATAAACATTTGGGTTAGTATTTAGTTTTGCGGCTTATACTAACTCTTTTCTTTTGTCTTTTCCAAAGATGATTATTCCTCTACACATTTCATAAAGTCTTGATATTATTGAATCTACTATTTCTTCATTGTTATTACATAAAAGTCTTTTTCTTAACTTTTCCTTGTTATAATTTGTTGTAATTATTATTGGTAAATTGTTTTCGTATCTATTATTTATTATTGTAAATAGCTTTTCTAATGTCCATTCACTAGGTCTTTCTTTACCCAAATCATCAATTATTAACAATGGAATCTTTGAATATTTTTCAATAACATTACTCTCACAATTGCCATCAATTTTGTAAGTATCCTTTATATCATTTAGTAAAGTTATTAGTGTTCCAAATATAACTGGTATTTCATTTTCTATTAAGTAATTTGCTATACTTGCTGCTAAATGTGTTTTTCCTGTTCCAACTCCTCCAGTTATAAATAAACTTCCTTTGTTATCACCTTTTACAAAATTCTCTGCATACCTTTTTGACTTTTCATAAGCTATTCTGTTGTCGTTATTAGTCATATAATTTTCAAAATTATATTCCATTAATCTTTTGTTCATTTTGCTATTTAAGTAATATCTCTTTCTTAGCATCATCTTTCTGTTATACTCCCTTTTATATTCTATTGCAGCTCTTCTATCATCTACCTTTTTCCAATATATCTTTGCTTTCATACAATCACATCTTACAGGTTCTCCTGATAGAACGAACTCTCTATCTCCTACTATAAAACTCATTGTCTTTTGTTCTAATTCCTTTCCATAGAATTTACATTTTTCTCTTTTAATTGTTCTTGTACTTATCATATAAATTTCTCCTTTCATAATTAAAAATTGCTTTTTTAGTCTTTAAAACCACTATCATTTTCTATTCTAATCTTTTCTTCTCTATTCTTATCTTCTGCGTTATCTAACGTTACTGTAACGTTATTTATCATTTGTTTATCTCTAAATCTTTGCTGTCTTTTCCTGTTGTCTTACTTGATTTTTTCGAGCTTATCAAGATTTTGGTAAACATCCCAATTTTTAATATAGATTGTTCCGTCTTCTACGAATATCATTTGAAGATTCACTAGTTGTTGCATGATCGTTGTAAGTTTGTTTACTGTCTTATTCATAATTCTTGCAAGATCATCTATTGTTATTGGAATATTCTCACCAAGTAGAACTGCTCCATGTGCATTACACTTTGCAGCTAATGCTAATAGTTGAAACCATACTCTACAATAGGTGTCCCCATCCCTACTATTCAGTAGTTTTTTAATTTTTTCATTGTCAAATATATCTGCCTGTATCTTAAACCAATGAACTTCAACCATTTTTCTTCCTCCTTTGCTATCTTACTGAAGCTCGTTCTTTTTCACATAGATATTCATCCAGTGCTTTTACTCTAAACAAGAACTTGCCGCCTACTTTTGAATATGGTATTTGTTTTTTCTTAACCAATTGATTAATTAACCAATATGATATTCCTAAATAGTCTGCTGCTTCTCTCATTGTTAGAGTTATTCTTTTGACTTCCTGAAATTCCATATACATTCCTCCTTTCTTTTGAAATTTTATCTTCTTTGTTGACAACTTATCTTTTGTGTGGTAAGCTATTATTGTAAGTAATCAATTACTTGTTTTGTACTGTAATTTTACTTAAAAGTCAAGTCCTGACTGGTTTTTGCATCTGTAATTTATTTTATGTGATAATCACTTACTCTGGTAAAAGTATATCAGTAATCGATTATGTTTGTCAAGGACTTACTGTAAATTTTTTATAATTTTTTAGGAGGTATTCGTATGAGCCTTAATTTTAGTGCATTTGAAGGAAAAAATATCTTTAAATTTTCTAAATATGAAATTAAAGAAATAGGCAAAACTAAATATATAGTTCCAGATAGCATAAATAAAAAGCACTCTAGTGGTGCTCCATTAATTGATATAGAAAAAGACTTTGAAGAATCTATTTTGATAGATTTATTAAATATTGGTAAATTAGCTTTTTATAATGAAACTGATATAGAAAAAAATGTTTTAGACTTTGTAAATAAATATTCTACATTAGGATTAATAAACGATTTACCTTTAAATAAGTACTTTTTCTTAGATGATAAAATAGTTTTAAAAGATTATAACTATATTGGAAATTCTGATTTAACAACAGTAGTAGATAGAAAGAAATATTTTAAATTGTTCTTCCCTACTTTCGATGATAGTCAGATAAAAGAATTAATAAATGATGCAATTAAATTAGCAGAAACTCCTGCAATGGAGAAATACATATTATCTGATGTAAATAAACTATTAGCAGGATCTAATTTATATTGTGAACCTCTAGATATGTTTATTCAATATGCTAAATACTTATATAGTTTATTAAATAATATTTCTAGTGAAGATAATTACAATACAGATGAATTATTAAAGCAATTTGAAATTAACAATGTTAAAATAAGTTTGTCTAGAAAAGAAACTTTATCCATGGAATTTCAAATCACTTGTTTAAAACAATACATCGATTATTACTTTGCTAAAATAGTAGCACAAGATATTAACTTATTAAAGATCTGTAAATTCTGTAATAAAGCTTTTCTTGCTGTTAATCCTAAAGCTGAATATCATACTCCTCAATGTAAGAATAAAGCTAATGTTTATAAGAATAGAGCAAAAAATAAATAGTAGCATTTATGTGCTACTATTTTAGTTTATAGTTGTTAATTATACTAATTGCTTCTTTTATTTTTTCATCATCAGATTTTGTTAATAAGTAATTGTATAATACTCCTCCTATATTAATATTGTATTGAATTTCATTTAATCTCTTTATACTTTCTAAAAACTCTTCAGATGTAATTAAACTACTTTTAAATGAATCAATTAGCAAACTTACTGTTCCTTCAGAAATACTTGAAAATGGTTCTGTTGTTAGCCAAAATGGATCTTCAGTAATCACACAAAAATTTCTATTTTCATTAACTCCTTCAATTACATACTTAATCATCTCATCATCAAACTTATTAATATAACCTCTTGGAATAATTTTTGCTTCAGTAACAGCATAAATTCTTCCTTCTTTTTTTAACTTTTGTAATGAAATTGCAATTTTATCTAAATCTTCATCATAAAATGTTGCTTCTTCAATTATTCCTCTTCCAAGTTCAACAATATCTTTGCTACTTCTTTTAATTGTTTCCTCATAAATGCAATTTGATACATAACAATTATTTTTTTCTAATACATCTAGTCTTCCTATTTTCTCTAATAAAATTAATGTAGAAAGATGTATTATTTTATTTTCTCCTAAAAATCTCCTGTTATGAGAATTATAAAACATTTTCCATTTTTGGGATATTATATCTTCAAAAATAGAATTATAATCATATATATTCATCCATGGTGATTTTATTATCTTCCCATCACGTATTTGCTTTTTAGTATTATTATTTTTATCTATTCCTAATGCAGTATTAATTTGTTCCATCAATTCTTTTGCACCCGCATTAGCGGAAATGGTAAATTTCTTTCCTAACCCCTTTTCTTCTATCTTTTCAAAAAATATTCTGCATATTAAAAACATTAAAACATGTTCTTCTGTTGCATTTTCAGTATTTTCAATTTCTTGCAATGGAAGCAATGTATAACTCTCTTTTAATAAAATATCATCTGTTTTTTTATAGTAATGCTTATTGTCCTTATAATAGATAACATCATACTGTGGAAGATCCACTATATTTCTATTTTCTTCATATTTCATTGCAAAGCTTGCAATAATTCTGTATAAATTATCTTCAATATTTTCCTGATTTTTAAATACTTTTACTATAAAACTTAATATTTCTTTATACTCATTTTCAGAAAAAATTATATTTTTATAAATAATACTTAAATATAATAATATAAAATTCTTATTAATATTTATTTCTAGATTTTCAATAATGTTTTTAATTTTCTCTATATCAATTTTAATCATTCTTTGTTCAACAATAACTATCAATAATGACAAAAAATATGATTCCTTATTTGTAATTTTTATTTTATCCCAATTATTTATTATTTGTATAATTAAATTTTCTGCATCCTTAAAATCTGCATAATCTTGAATTAACATATTTGCTGTATTAAAAAGGAAAAAATAATTGTAATCAAATTTTTTTATAAGAATGCTACTGATTTTTAAGAAATCCTTTAAAAACACAGTTCGTTTTTCTTGTTTAATATCAGAATAAAATCTTTGAAAATAGTTCATGGCTTTTTCATCAAGTTGATCATCAATTTTATCAAGTATCATTGGTAACCACTCTAAATTTCTTAAAATATTACATTTTTCTTCTAGTAAATCCCAATTAATAATCTCAAAGCAGTCAATTTTATTTACATTGTTTAATTCGAATGCAAATTCTTCTGGTTTAATATTTCCATTAAAAAATTCTATCATTAATTTTGTAAAATCTGAAAGTATGTATTTTTCTGGTAATATTTTTTTGTCAAACACACCATTTACCCATAAATTTATTATTTCTCTTCCAAATAATAATTCCTGTTTTATATATTCTGAAACCATATTTGAATTTTTTTCTATTATTTCATTAAGTCTATTAAAAAAAGAAGTTAAATCTTTATAATTTGTGCATGCCATTGTCATAATTAAATCAGTTATATTTATTGTTTCATTATTACTTTTAATTATTTTTTCTATTTCTTCCCAAAAGTTTTCTTTATATGCTTTCTGGGTAATTTTTATATTGTCGTCTATTTCATCTTTGTTCTCGTTGAAAAAAGCAGTTAAGTATTTTGTCATATCTTCTTTTTCTTTATTTGAAAATTCCTCAAAATTAATTAAATCCCTTATAGCAAAAAACATTATAGTATTAAATTGGATATTTTTTTCCTTAGTAAAATCTTTATATCTTTTTCTTTCCTTTATAACTTTTTCTAATAATTTCTTATATTCAAAAAAATCAATAAAATAATTATTATTTTTTATATATATAAAAGAGATATTACTAAAAATAATATTGGAAATACTTTCTATAAAATTAATATCATATAATGTTAAAGTTTCCTTCTTATTTAATTTTTTAATTTCATTATTAATATACTTATCAATAAAACTTATATCTATTGGGTTTTCTAATAGTCCGAAATTTAATAAATATGCATATATTATATTATTTCTATAATGCTTATTTCTAAAAAACACCTTGATTTTTTTGTTTTCTACAATCCTTTTAAATATCTTTAGCCTTTCTTCTAGTTTTTCTTCACATATAAGCTCATAATATTGTTTATATTTTTCTTGAGATTTTATTAGTCTATATTTTACAGACTCTTTATTAAATTTATCATTATTATTAATATGATATATTAATTGTAAAAAATCTAGTTGATTAATTTGATTTTTAGATAATTTTTCTTTATATAAACCTTTCAAGATTTCAAATGCTTTTTCTTTATTTCCAACAATTATTAAATAATTTACTAATTGATATTTTTCTTTAAAATTCAAGTTAGCAAGTTGATCTATTACTTCATTATATGTTGACAATTTATATATGCATTTAGGCATTTTTTCCACCTCCTAACATGAATAAAGCAGTTTGAAAAGCTTCATCTCTTTCACTTTCTTTATGAGACCATCTAAATGTAGTTTTACAACTAAATAATTCGCTTACAAACTCTTTAGTTTTTTTATCAAATCCAATTTCATCTATATTAATAAATTGTTCTATATCATAAATTTGACCTATAATATTTGATAAATAGAATGCATCTTTTATGACAAATTTGGTTGACATTAAATACTCCATAGTTAGTATAAAATAGTTTCTTGACAATAATAATGCTTTTTTGTTACATACAATTATCTCCTTAGCATATTCATATTTTGAATCTTCAGTCATTGATTGATATACGAAATATGAATGTATTCTTTCTATACACATTTTCATCATATTTATATCAGTTTTTGCATCAATAGAAGCAATTAATATATATGTTAGTTGTCCTTGTTTAAACTTATTGCACATTTCAAATGCTTTATTTATGCCAAACTCTTCCATAAGTACACTCAAAATACTTATAGTTTCATCATTTTCTATTTTTTCAATGTCTAATAACTTTATATATTCACTATACATTTTTTCTCTACTTTGTTTATCTTGAAAGATTCTGCACTCATTTAAATTAATATTTTTATTTGCTTCTAATAAATACTCAATTATTATTGAATTACTGAAGCCATCTTTTTCAAGTTCTTTTTTTAATTTTTTTATGCTTATATCTAATACTCTATTTTGAAATCGCTCTGTATCAATTACATATTGAGCAACTAGATAAGAGCAACCTGTTATAATCCCTAAGAATATACCTATAGCTGGTAATATGTACCATTTGTTTGAAATTAATATTGGCCATTTCATAATTAATAAACAATATCCAACTATATAATATATAGGTATAAATGAAAACAAAATATTAAATCTTTTCATTTTATTTACATATAAATTTAAACATTTTCCATTTATTATATTTGATGCTAAAGATAAAACTGCCACTACTATTGTTGCTATTCCAAACATTCCACCTACAAGTATTTTAAAGAATTCTTGTTTTATCATAATATCTTCCACTCTATTTTTTCTCCCATAATTTTTTTATTATTATATCAAATAATCCCTTTAATATCAATATTTTGACAAAACCTTACATTATATTACAAAAATCGACAAATTAAATTTATATTACATTTTATCTAGTTTTTTATTGTTCTATATAAGTTATTTTATGAATCTTATTGTAATCTTTGTAAGACTTGAAAAATAAGCAAAATCCACTAGTAATCATCAATATTTTGATATATAATAATCTCAATTAAATATGAAACTCTCACCCATGGTTATGCCTGAAAGGAGGTGAAAAAGGCAATGGCTGGGAGTATTGAAAAAAGAGGTGAAAATACTTATAGGTTAGTAGTATCTACTGGTAAAAATCTTGATGGATCCAGAGCTAGAAGAACAAAAACCATCCATGGAACTCGTAAAGACGCTGAAATTGCACTTGCAGAATTTGTTACAGAAGCTAATCGTGGATTAGTACCTGAAGGAAAACCAGTAACTTTTGAAGAATTCTATCATATTTGGCAAGTAAACTATGGTACAAAAGATTTAGCACCATCTACTTATAACAGATATGTTGGAATGTTAGAAAGCCGAATTCTTCCATATTTAGGTTCTTTTACTTTAGAAAAGATTAAACCTACAGATCTTATGAAATTGTATGATATGCTAGAACAAGATACACAAATAAAAAGACTTGCTAAAAATAATGGTGAACGTACTTTAAAACCATTATCTAAGAAAACTATTCTAGAACATCATAGATTGATAAGTGCAATGCTACACAAAGCTGTATATTGGCAACTTATACCTTATAATCCTGCTGAAAGAGTTCAACCACCAAGAGCACCAAAAGCTCAACGTAGATTCTATGATGATGAACAATGTAAAGTTCTTTTAAGAGGATTAAATGAACTTGAAGAAAATGAAATGAAATATAAAGTTGCTATTATTCTTACAGTATTTACTGGAGTCAGATTAGGTGAATTAATGGGACTTGACTGGGAAAATATTGATTTCAAGAACAAATAAATAACTGTAAACAAATCAAGTCAATATTTAGCAAGTACAGGAGTTTATACAAAACCACCTAAAACACCTAGTTCTTTTAGACATATTTCTATACCTGATTCTGTTATCGAAATATTAGAGGAATATAAAATATGGTATGATAGTCAAAAAGAGCTTTGTGGCGAATTCTGGGAAGAATCTAATAGGTTATTTATACAAGATAATGGCAAACCTATGCATCCCGATACAGTAAGCAAATGGTTTGTTAAATTTGTTCAGAAGATAGGACTACCTTATTTGAATTTTCATGGTATCAGACATACAAATGCTACTTTACTTATTTCACAAAATGTTGATGTAGCAGTTGTAGCTGCAAGATTAGGACATGCTCAAATAAGTACAACATTTAACTTTTATGTCCATCCGCTTGCTTCTCATAATAGAAGTGCAGGTATAGTCTTGCAGAATTTATTAGTAGATAAAAACTAATATACTTATCAGCTAAAACTCTTGATTTCAATAAGTTCAAAAATTGCTTTTTTTAAGATTGTAAATGTGGATTTATGCTTTTTTATGAGCTTTATAAAAACTCCTGTCCCCAAGCTGTCCCCATTTACGCCAAAATTACGCCAAGGTCAAAAAAATAAGAGTCTGCAATCTCTTGCGACTCTAGTTAAATTCTTGGTTGCGGGGGTAAGACTCGAACTTACGACCTTCGGGTTATGAGCCCGACGAGCTGCCAACTGCTCCACCCCGCGATATATTATTTTGTAACAAAATTTGTTAACGTAACTATTATAGTATAATAAGTCCTAATTGTCAAGAAAATTTCTAATTATTTATCAACCTTTTTCAAAATTCGTTACAATTCACATCCAACAATATTTCATATAAAGCTAGTTATTATTAAATTTTGAAAAATAATGCACCTTGAAAGTAATTTTTGCTTAAAAATCTTTATTAATTTTGCGGAAAGAGTTCAAGCTTGCCTTGGAAGGGTGCAGTAAAATTATTATAGATTTTTAGCAAAGATTAACTTGAACCAGCATTTTTTTGAAAAATTTTTAAATAACTAGCTTATATTATAACTTAAATACTGTGCATTGTAACTATATTTCTCCACACTTTGCAAAAATTTTTAGCACCTAATCCACAGTTTTTTAACATTTTGTGGATTAGGTTACTAATATTATATTTAAAAAGTGGAAATTTATACCATTTTTTCTAATTTTTTTCTCCTAAATCTTCAGAAAATCTTAATAAATATCCATCTGGATCTTGAATTAAAAATTCTTTATTGCCAAGTAATTTATTGTCTTGCCTATACCAATTTTCTTCAATATCAAATGCTATTTTGTAACCTGCCTCTTTAAAACTATTATAAATATAATCTAAATTATTAACTTCCAATTGAAAATTAATCCCATTTCCAAAAGGATATGAAAGAGGAGCTACATCCCACTTATCATTATCAGATATTTCTTGAAGCATAAATTGAATTTCACCTAAACTAATAAATACAAATTTATTCTCTGGTCTTTCATACTCTATCTTAAATCCAGCAGTTTTATAAAATTCTAAACTTTTTTCTAAATTAGAAACAGAAAGTTCTGGAATATTTTTTGAAAATTCTAAATATCCTTCAGGTCTTATTAGTTCACTTATAAAATATTGCTCCTGAAAATAAGTTAGAGCTCTAATCTCTTCATTTGTATAATTTTTTCCTTCAGGAACAATAACTAGTTTATCATCATCATCATTTAATCTATGTATAATTGCAATACATTTTCCTTCAAATGTTTCTATTGGCTCATATACTCCCAGTATAAAACAATCAAGTTCTTCTCCATCTCCACTTATTGTATTTGGAACATATCCATAATTAATTGGATAAATATTATCATAATTCTTATATTTAGTTCCAATTGGTCTATCAATTTTTACTGTTATAGTTTTATTTAAATACTTTAATATTTCCATTACTATTTCTCCTCTTCTGAATTATATCATATACTTATAATATACACAAAATAAATATTGAAAAAAAGCCATTATTTTGATAGTATTATAATGTAATCGTAAATTAACAATAAAGGAGATACTTTATGGGATATGTTAAAGATTTAAGAAAATATGTAGGACATAATCCTATACTAACAGCAGGATCTGTCTTACTTGTATATAATGAAAAAAATCAAGTTTTAATGCAACATCGAACAGATTTCAACGCTTGGGGGCTTCCTGGTGGGGCAATGGAGCTTGGAGAAACATTTGAAGAAACAGCAAAACGAGAATTAAAAGAAGAAACAAACTTAGATATAGATGAATTAATTTTTCTTAAAATTTTCTCTGGAAAAGGCACTTATAGAGAATATCCTAATCGGAGATAAATTATATGATGTTACAGCTGTATATGTTGTATCTAAATTTCATGGTGAATTAGCAATAAATGATAATGAATCAACAAAACTAGAATGGTTTGATGTAGACTGTTTGCCTAGTAATATGAGCCCTAATACACAAAACTATTTAGATAATTTTGGTAACTTTATTCAAGAAGGACTTGAAAAAAAAATCTCTACAATTGACAAATTCTAATATTTATGATAAATATATATTAAATTAGATAGGTAGCTTATGGCAATTAGAAAGTGAGGTATCATCACTATCTAATTGCCTTTTCGGTTTTATAGCAAAAGGCTCAAGCTATTATTATAGTATAATTATAGTATTTTAATAAGGTATTCGTTAAGAAATAGGTGATGTATATGGAAAAAATTTTAGTTTCTTATTTCTCAGCTACAGGTTCAACTAAAAGATTAGCAGAAAATATTGCAGATGTTTTAAATGCAGATATTTTCGAAATAGAACCAGAAGTAAAATACACTAAGGAAGACTTAAAGTGGCCAGATAAAAGTAATAGGTCATTTATGGAAATGAAAGACAAAAATTTTAGACCTCTTGTTTCAAAAAAATTAACAAATAGTGAAGAATATGATAAAGTTCTTCTAGGATTTCCAATTTGGTATTACACTGCTCCTACTATTGTAAATACTTTTATTGAAGAAAATGATCTTACTGGAAAAGATGTTTATGTATTTGCTACTAGTGGTGCAACACCTGTTGATAAAAGTTTTAAAGATTTAAAAAAATCATATCCTAATATTAATTTTATAAGTGGTAAAAGATTAAATGGAACATTTAATAAAAATGAAATTATTAATTGGATAAAATGATGAATAGACGGGGCGCTTATATAGTAATTCTATATGGCGTCCCGTCTTTTTATTTCTTCTCTCTTCATTCATTTTTTATTTCTATTCAATTTCTATTAATTCATATTTTCTGCTACCAAATCCAAGTTCTTCAGCTGCTTCTATTGTATGAACACCATTTCTTGAATTAACTCTTTCCAAAAAATGTGCTTTTCCTGGATCATCAGATTTATTTACTAAATCTATACATGCTTGGTCTATTGCAATTGGATCTAATGATGCTAGTATTCCTATATCTTTCATACAAGGATCTTCAGCAACTGCACAGCAATCACAATCAACACTCATATTACACATTACATTTATAAATGCCATATTTCCTTTAAAATAATTTACAACAGCAGATGCTGCTTCTGCCATACTCTCTAAAAAATCATTTTGAGGTGGCAAATTATCCCATACAGAATATTGGTCTTTATTTGTTCCTGCTGAGTGTATCCATGCTTTTCCATCTGTTGAAGCACATCCTATTGATAATTGTTTTAATGCTCCACCATATCCACCCATTGGATGTCCTTTAAAATGTGAAATAACAAGCATTGAGTCATAATTTTGTATATTTTTTCCTAAGAAATCTTCTTTTAAATGTTTTCCATTAATAACTGGAACACTAATATCTGGACCTTCTTTATCCATTAAATCTACATCAAAATATTTATTCCATCCATGACGCTCAATAGTTTTTAAGTGTTTTTCTGTTGTGTTTCTTTCTCCGCCATATGCTGCATTACATTCAACAATTGTACCATTTACATATTCAACCATTGGCTTCATAAACTCTGGTCTTAAATAATTTTGGTTTCCCTCTTCTCCTGAATGAACTTTAACAGCAATTTTTCCTGGCAAACTCTTTCCTAAAGCATTATACATTTTAATAACATTTTCTGGTGTAATTTCTCTGCAAAAATAAACTTTAGCTTTTTCCATTTTATTTCCTCCTTTTAATCAATTTTTACATTGTAGGCATTTTTTCTAAAATAAATATGAACTCACATAAAATGCATTTGAAATTTCAGCACTCTTATTTAAAGCTTGAAAATCCTGAACACTCTCACTTAAAATCTCAACTTTATTTTTTAAACTATCATAATGTAAAAGTACATAGTCATTTTTTAATGTATTTTTAAGTAATATTAGTTCTTCATTATTATATACAATTACATTGTTTCTATTGTCTTCTACATATTCAATTTCTTCTAACTCTTCTTCAACATTGTCTTCAGCAAGTTCCTGAACTTTCTCTTCTTCATCAGTATCTTCTTCAACATCTTCTTCAGCATCCTCTTCACTTATATCATCAATAACACTTTCTTCATCTTCAATAGAATTTTCATCTAGATATTCAAAATCTTTCATAATATATTCGTCTATAACGCTTAAATCATCAATTTGAAGAATTTCATATTTTTTATCCTTTAGCCCTATAATATAATTTTCAAAAGTGTATATATTATCATATTCTTTTAAATCATTCTCACTATTAATATTATCAACTATATAATATTCTTTTTCATTAAAATCATATACAATTCTATAATTATTATAAGAATTAATTGTTAATTCATTTTCATCATCAATATGCTTTTGACCATTTAAATCAAAATATCCATGTTCGGCTTCATCATAAAAAGGAATGTTTCCATCTGCAAATGAATATATTCCTTCATTAAACAGCAAGTTTTCACAATTTAAGCTAACTATTTCTCCATTTGATACATTTATTAAATTATATTTTCTTTCTAAATTATATAAACTATTTTCTTCATCTATATTAGTTGAAGCAACATCAAATAATTTTTCTATAACATTTTCTTTATACTCCACTATATCCGGATCATATTCTATTTGAATTATATAATTTGAATTATTCTTATTTTCAAAATATTTATATTTAAAACCATCCTCAGATTCATATTCTTCACCATTAAATTCTTTTTCTGAATATAAAGCTATTTTTGAATTTTCATCCATATCCACTTCCAAATCTGCTCTATCATAATTTATTAATTTATTTTCAATAGAATAATTTAATAAATCTAATAAATATTCTTCAATATAATCTGGTTTTCCGGAATCTTCAAATTCACATATTTTTTCTATTCTACTATTTATTAAATAAGGTTTTTCTGAAGTTACATCATCTACTATTCCAATAAGTGAATACTCATCATTTTTATATAATTTAGCAAATGATATAGAAGTCGTGCTTTCATTAAATTCTGCTATACTTTTATAATTTTCATCTAGTATATTAATAAATAACTCACCACTTTCAGGATTTTGTTCAGTTATAAAATAAACGTCTTCATTTGGTTTAAGTATTGAAATATTTTTAGATAGTTTATCAGCATTTATATTTATATGTGCACTACTTTTAAAAAGTGGAAATGCCACAAATGCTGAAATTGTAAAAAATAATAAAAGTGCAATTATAAGTTCTAATATTGTTGATATTAAATTGTCTTTTACTTTCGTTTTTGCATTTTTATTTTTAATAGCTATACTAAGCATTAAATTTATAAAAACAAGTACTATAGTACATAAAGCAATTAAGTATGATATTATTGAATTATTATTTATAAAATTATATGATACTATAAATAAACCACTTGTTACAATATCAACAATAAATACAATTATACTATTTTTAAATAGATCATAAACACCATATATAGCATATACAACTGCAAAACATATTAATATATTCACTAACTTTTCAATAGTTCCATATGTGTTAAGCGATAATACTTCTCCTATATTATCTAAATATCCATAAATCTTAATTAAAACTAATATTCCAATACTTAAAAAAGATAGTATTCTTTTTAGATTAATTCTTCTCATTCGTGTTCTCCTTATTTATTATTTATAATAAATCATTAATATTTTTTATACATATTATATCATCAATTATATCTATAACTGAATAAATTATCATTATAACACCAATTGTAGTAATGATAGCACCTGGGTTCAATATAATAAATAAGCCACAAATAAACATTATTAATGAAAGTAGAAAACTATATCCCCAAACATTAAGTTCAAGCTGTCTCATTTTTAATGTTAAAGTAAACTTAATTAAAGAACTATAAATTGTCCAAATTCCTATTATAATTCTAAGAATAGTTTCAATTGCACTTCCATAATACATTGTTACTATTCCAATAACCACAAACATTAGTCCAAATACAAGTTCATAATTATAAGCTTCAAAATTTGTTTGTTGCATTTTTATTCCTTGCACTACTTTAACTGCACCATATATAATAAAAAGTACTCCTAATACATAAGATATAATTTTAATAGCAACATCAGCTTTAATTATTAAAATAATTCCTAAAATAATAAATATTACAGATTCAATTATTGAAATTACACCTGTCTTCTTTAGCATTTTTGAAAGATAATCCATATAATCACACCTCATATTTGCATATTTAGGTTTTACGGATTAAACCTATAAACCATTTTTACATATCTATTTTATTATAAATTTTAAAAAAATTAAATAGATTTATTACATTTATTTTATTGTTTAAATGATTTTTTTATTGTATAATTAAACAAAAGTTTAAAAAATGAAAGGAACTAGCTAATAATTAGCAAGTTATAATCTTATGGATAGTAGTGATTTTATAAAAGATAATAATAATAAAGATAATAGCCCTAAAGGAAATTTCTTTTCTGATATGTATGATGACTTTTTTTACTTAATTTCATCTAATCCAGAAATATTCGATAAAAAATCAAATACAGAAATTCCTAAAATTGAAGTTCCCAAAAGTGCTTCTAAAAATAATATTAATGAAAAAATTCAAACTGGTACTGATAATAAGAACGAAACAGCTTCAAATGGGCAAACTGAGAAGGAAAAAACTCAAATATTAACTGAAGAAGAAAGAAAAGAAAAAATAAATGACTTTTACAATAGAATAGACAATTCACATCTTTCTGAAGAGTCAAAAATAGTTCTTAAAAAAATGATAGAATATGCACATAAATTTGATGAAAAAATAGTTAATAAATACATTCCATTTAATATGAGAATATATGCAGATAATGATGAATTTTTATTTGAAATTGTAAATATAATAATAGATAGTTTTACATTTTTCAATTATATGAAAAATGATGAAGCTGTACAAAGATCTTTCTTTGTAGTAGAAGATTCAAATAATATTACAGAACTATATTCTGTAAAAAATAGCTTAGTAGTTTTCAAAGATGCACATGGGCTTTTAAATCAAGATAAAAGTATTAGAGATAAAATATTAAATGTATGGGAATCTACAATATTAGACTATTCTAATTTAGATGGAATAACAACAATTATTTCAGATACAAGTAAAGAAAAAGTAGATAGCATTTTTACTACAAATACTACTTTAAAAGATAAGATTTTTGATTATGAACTATTTACAGTTCCACCTGATGCACAAGAAATATATCAATCTATATTAAATACATTAAAAAAAGATTATATATTAACAGGTGAGTTTGAAATAAAACTATTAGATTATATAAATGAAACATATAACAAAACAACATTATCATCTCCAGAATATATTTCTTCAACAATTGAAAAAATATTATTCAATAAAAACGATGACATTATTAATGATTCTACAATTCCAGAATTTGAAAAAAATAAATCTATAGATGAAATATTTAAAGAGTTAAATGAACTAGTTGGGCTTGATAATGTTAAACAAATGCTTACAGACTTAGTAGATTTGATTGAATTTAAGAAAAAATCTGGTTCATATTTGAAAATAAAAGACACAAATCTTCACATGGTATTTCTAGGAAATCCTGGTACTGGTAAAACAACAGTTGCAAGAATGGTTGCTGGTATTTTATATAATTTAGATTATATCGAACAAAATAAGTTAATAGAAGTTTCAGCAAAAGATTTAATTGGACAATATGTTGGTCAAACTGCACCAAAAACAATGGAAGTTATTGAAAAAGCTTTAGGCGGAGTTTTATTTATAGATGAAGCTTATTCCCTTGCTACAAAACCTGGACAAGCTACAACATTTAATGAAGAATGTATAGCAACATTAATTCAAGCTATGGAAAATTATAGAGATAACTTAGTTGTTATATTTGCAGGATACACAAAAGAAATGGATGCCTTTTTAAAATCTAATTCAGGTATTATTTCTAGAATTGGTTATACTCTTGAGTTTAAAGATTATACAGTAGATGAACTTATACAAATTTTGCAATCAATGTTTAAAAAATCAGGATTTATCGTTGATGAAAAAGCATTAGAAAAATCTCGAGAAATAATAGAAAAATATCGTCATACAGAAGGTTTTGGAAATGCAAGATTTGTTAGAAACTTATATGAAAAATCAGTTATAAAGCATGCAACAAACACCAAAAAGGAAACTTCAAAAACTGCTCTAAAAACTATTACTGCAGAAGATATAACAGATGAAAATATTTCAAAACTTAATTAAAAGAAGAACGTCCAAACTTGAGGGACGTTCTTTTTAGTCCAATTTTCTGGACTCTTGGGACACTCTTTTCATTTAATTTTGTCCTAATTCTACTTCCATTTCTATTTCTTTTCCTTCTCTTTCAATTAAAAGAATAACCTTATCACCTGGAGATTTAGAATAAATATATTTTCTTAAATCATTCATTTTGTTTATTTCAATCCCATCAATTTTAACTATTATATCTCCAACTTTTAATTCACTATTAAATAATGGACCATCTACCTGAATACTTGCAACATATACTCCACTTTCTATATCTAATTTAGAATCCAAATATGGAATTACTTCTTTATCATAACCATAAATTCCAAGATATGCCTCTTCAAATTTACCATTTTGAATCAATTTTTCTAGTATTGGTTTTATAATATTTATAGGTACAGCAAAGCCTATCCCATCTGCATCACTAATTTTCACTGTATTAATTCCAATTAATTCACCATTAGTATTAATAAGTGGACCTCCACTGTTTCCTTCGTTTATTGTAGCATCTGTTTGAATTAAGTCCTCCATATATGTTCCACTATCTTCTGTTTCAGTAACCTTTATCGTTCTATTTATACCACTTATAATTCCTTTAGTTATAGTCCTCTGAAACTCAATTCCTACTGGATTTCCAATGGCATAAACTTCATCTGCTAAATTAATACTATCTGAATCTCCTATATTAATATAGCTTAATCCATTTGCAAATATTTTTATTATAGAAAGATCTAGATTATTATCAGCCCATACTACTACTCCATCATATATTTTACCATTTTCTAATGTTACATAACAATTACTGTATTTTCCACCAGACACATGTTCATTAGTTAATATATAACCATTATCAGATAGTATTATCCCACTGCCAAGTCCTAAAGTTTCTTCTGCATTTTTTAAAAAAATAGTACTCCCTTTCTGTTCCAATTTTGAAACACCTACAACACTTTTAGTCACATTACTTATTATTCTAGAAATGCCTTTTTCCACATTTTCTTCATTATTTGTTGATAATTTTTCTACTTCATAATTTGTTTTTACAACTTGACTTATATCTGTTTTATCAACTTTTAAAATTAAAACACATAAAAGCATAATAATAACTATTAATAATACAAATATTATAAATTGATTTCTTAATTTATCTCTTTTATTTTCATAATACATTTTGACTCCTATATTATTTAAATTTATTTCAAATTTTATCTTTTCCATTTTTTTCAATTTTATTCACTTGTATTATATTTACTTATTTTCTTAAATAATATATAATGTCTCTACAAATACCAAATATATTTATATAAGGAAGGTATATATGCTAAATAGTCTTTTAAATGATAATTATACTATTATGGTCATAGAAAATAGTAATAGTATTTCAAATAAACTAAATAACATATTAAAATTTACTAAATATGATATTATTAAATCTTCTAATTTAAGTTCATCACTAATAACTTTAAAAAGTGGAAAAATAGATATCTTAATAATTGATTCTTCTAATATTGAAAATAATAATTTTGATGAATTAAAAAGCATTCGAAATAATAATGAAGATTTATATATTATAGTATTAATAGATGATGAAAAATCAATTAACATAAAAACTCTTCAAGACATTGGAGTTCAAGGCTATTTTTCTAAAAATGATAAATTAAATCAACTCCAACTTTTTACTCAAACAGCTATAAACTATATTGACCAGATTAGAACCATAAAAAATATTAATGAAGAACTTCTTGAATCTAAAAAGCAAATTGAATCTGCATATTTAGAAAGTATTGAAATATTAAGACAAACAGTTGAAGCTAAAGACAATTATACAAGAGGTCATTCAGATAGAGTTGCATCATATTCAGTATTAATAGGTCAAAGATTAGGGCTTTCTTCAGACGATATTAGAACTCTACGTGTTGGTGGAATGTTCCATGATATTGGAAAAATTGGAATTCCTGATAGTATTTTACTAAAAACTGACAAATTAACTGATGAAGAATATAATGAAATAAAAAAACATCCTATTATAGGGAAAAATATTCTTTCTAATGCTGTAATATTCAAAAATATTATTCCAATAGTTTTATATCATCATGAAAGATATGATGGAAAAGGTTATCCATATGGTTTATCTGATAAAGACATACCATTTTTGGCAAGAATCGTTTCTGTTGCAGATGCTTTTGATGCAATGACAACAAAGCGTTCTTATAGACCTGAACTTAAACTCGATTATGTAAAAAATGAAATAAAATCTAAAATGGGAACACAGTTTGATCCAATTGTTGCTACAACATTTTTAGATATCCTTAATAGTGAATATAATTTAATTTCAGAAATACAAAAAAGTTATTAACAAAAAAGGACATTTGAATCACTTTCAAATGTCCTCTATTTTTTAATTATTGTACAGTTGGTGCTGGGACTGGTGCAGGTGCCGGCCCCACTCTTATAATTGTTTGCATAGGAGAATAAGTATCATTAGATAAAATATCTTTTGAAACAACTTCCCCATTTAATCTTTTTTCAATATATGTTGTAACTCTATATCCTAAATGTCCTGATTGTGAAACAACTTGTTGCCCTGGAGCTAAGCTTGGATCTTGAACATAATTAGTTCCATAAGGAATTGTTCCAGTAGTAACTGGTAATATTTTTATTTCATATTCTTCTGCCTCTTGAACTCCATAAATTGTAAACTCAGCGACTCCGTTTTTTACGCTTGCTTCAAGTTTTATTGGATATGACCTTGAGTTTCTAAATTGAAAATCTTTAGTTCCATAAACAACTGTTGCATCTCTACCAACCTGAATATAAGAAGCTGGATATGAATGATTTTTTCTTTCTACAATTTCTAAATTAGCAAATAGTACAGCATTATATAATGTTGAAGAAATTTGACATATTCCTCCTGCTAATCCATCTACTACTCCACCATCAGCATATATTTTGGCATCTTTATATCCCTCTTCTATTGTTCTTTTACCAACAACAGTATTAAATGAAAATACTTCACCTGGCATTAATACTTTTCCATTTATTTTTCTAGCAGCAATTTCCAAATTAGTACTTCTATTAATATTACTAGCATCATATTTTGTACTAAATTTAGAAATCGTATATGGAAATGCTTCTTTTCCTAAATCTTGAATTGTTTTCTCGGCTTTTGTTATTTTAAGTGGTATAGAATAATCTTCTTTGCTTTCTTTTGAAATAATTTCTTTTGCCTCTTCTATGCTAACACCAAAGTCTACTCCATCTACATCTACAAATATTTGATATGGATCTGTTTCAAAATATGCATCTTTTGGTTCTCTATAAATTTCTTCATGAATTTTATCTATATCTATATCTTTAGCTTTAACATCTTTAACCGGAATATCTAATGTTTGAGAATAATTATCTTGCATTATTTCTTCTATATTTCTTTTATTAATACTATCTATTATAGATTTTTTTAAACTTTCTCTATCTACTTCTATTCCGTCTTTTCCTCTACTTATTATTAAATTCTTATCTTCAATATAATAAGATGGTTCAACTACGACTCCAGGCAATTCTGAATTTAAATTATTAATAAAATCATTAAGCAAATTTTCATTATATGAATATTCAAAATTTATTTTTTTATTAAATAATGTGGTACCTAAAATACTATAATTGTTCTTAAATAAATTTCCATCTCTACCAACATTATATGCTTCAAGAATTGCACCATCAACATCATATTTATATTCTATTTCTTCTGGCTTTAATTTAATACTATAATTATCATTATATTTCAAATTAAGCTCTGGCATTAATTTTTTATCTGTAACTTCATTTAACAGTTTTTTAGCATCTTCAATACCTAATTTTGAAACATCAACATCATCTATTTTTATACCACTAATAATATTAGAATTGTTAATGTTCAATAAAGCAAAAACTGTAGATATTAATAAAAATATTAAGAAAATCATTACTGAGCAAATAATAATTAAGTTCTTTTTTCTCTTATTTTTAAGCATCTGTTTAGCATATTCCGGTTTTTCACTAGTAGTTTTATTAACTTCTTTCTCAGTAAGATTATTTTCATGTATTTTTACACTTTCATTAGAAGTATTACTATTATTTTCAATTTTTTCTTCAATCTTTTTTTCTACTACAATTTCTTCTTTTATTTCTTCAGCTTTTTCACTACTGTTTTCTATTACTGTTTCATCTTTTTTTACGTCTTGAGTAATTGTATTAGTATTATTTTTTTTATCATCTTGATTTGTTTTAGAATTTGAAACATTATTAACATTTTTATTATTGTTTAAATTTTTGTTATAATTTTTTTTCTTATTCTTTACTTTTTTTTTCTTTTTTGATGCAGACATTTAAAGACTTTCCTTTCTTAGACAATTTCAGTAATTATATTATCATATGTTGTTTTTTTACGCAATATTTTTTTTACCTATGGACAACAAAAAAAATTATAGATATAATGACTTTAACAATTTATATATTTTATTCAAAATTAATAAATTTATTAATATATTTAAAGATTATATGTCTTTCCTAGATATAAAGAAGTGAGGTTACAAAGATGATAGGAAATATGATTTCAAAAATAAGAAAGGAAAAAGGTATTACTAAAACAGAGCTTGCTAGACAAACAGACATTAATATAGGACACTTAACTCACATTGAAAAAGGTGAAAGAAATCCTAGCCATAAAGCTTTAAAATCTATTTGCTATGCATTAAATGTCCCTTATCAAGAATTACTATATACATATGATCAAGAATTATCTGATGAGCAATTAGAATATAAATACATTAATTATATTCCTTATAATCAAGTACCCGCCATTTCAAAAATAGATGAATATATAGAATGTCCTTATGATTTTTCAAATGCATCATTTGCATATAAAGTCCCAGACTCATCTATGGAACCTCTTATAAGAGAAGGTTCTTATGCATATATTGAAATAAATGGATTAATTGAAAATCGAGCAATTGGATTATTCAAATTAAATGGAGATTATTTAATTAGAAGATTAATGTATAAAAACGGAAAATTTGTACTAAGAGCAGATAATAAAGAAATTAAAGATATTAATATCAGTTCAAAAGATCAGTTTCAAATTATAGGAAGAGTATATATTTAAATATATGGAAGGAGATACCTAAATGGGCGTTAAAAACTTACAAAATGAAAGTAGAAAATATACCAAGCAACTAGGATCTTTTAATATTTTAGAATACACTAAAGATTTAAGTGTAAGTCCTTATAATGCTGCAACAGAATATTTCATGGAAAAAATGGGAGTTAGACGTCGCC
Organism: Clostridiales bacterium UBA7001; assembly: GCA_002449785.1. Lineage (GTDB taxonomy): Bacteria > Bacillota > Clostridia > TANB77 > CAG-508 > Scatovivens. The sequence goes on along the minus strand of DJXP01000019.1, from coordinate 64,303 downwards.
AAGTAATTGCAAAAATAAAAGATAGTCAAATTATGATGCAAGCAGGAGCACTTCAATGGATGACTGGTAAAATTACAATGACATCTGATGTTAAAGGTGCAAAAGATTTACTTGGAAAAGCTATTAAAGGAGCAGTTACTAAAGAATCTGCTGTAAAACCTGTATATACCGGAACAGGTATAATTGCATTAGAACCAACTTACAAGTATTTATTATTAGTTGATGTAGGTTCTTGGGGAGAATCTGGAATTACAATTGAAGATGGAATGTATTTGGCATCTGATGGTAATATAAAACTAAATGTAGTATCAAGAAAAAATATATCATCAGCAGTACTTGGAAACGAAGGTCTATTTAATTTAAGTCTTTCTGGAAATGGTGTTGCTGTATTAGAAAGTAATGTTCCAGAAGAGGAACTAATTGAAGTGAATTTAGAAAATGGAGAATTAAAAATTGATGGTAGACAAGCTATATGCTGGACAACATCACTTGATTTTACTGTTGAAAAAAGTTCTAAATCTTTAGTAGGGTCTGCTTTATCAAATGAAGGATTACTTAATGTATATCGTGGTACTGGAAAAGTATTAATGAGTCCAGTTGCACCAACAAATTCTTTAATTAATGCTACTAATACTGTATCAGCAAATGCAGCTGATAAAAAGAGTAATGTTTCAAATGTTGCTGGAATCGCTGGAAGCTTTTTAGGTGGTATGTTAAATTAAAATAATGGAAGGAGTCATATAATTTTTAAATTATATGTTTATATAGATTAATGGAATTAGTTAAAAACATTTTTTTTAATACAGATAGATTAACAGCTGGAAACACTGTTAAAATTTCTTATATTGGAAAGTTTTTTCAAGATTCTTCTGAAAAGGTATTTATGAAATACACTTTTGGTGATACATGGGAAGAATTTACTGAAAATGAAATGATTAAAACTGAGCTAGGTTATCAAACAGAAATAGAATTACAAGATAAAGGTACTTTTAGATTTTGTTTAAAAAATGATAAAGATGAGTGGGATAATAATAACGGAAATGATTATGTTTTTGAGGTTGAACATCCTGAAATGTCTTTAGTAGTTATTGAAAAACACAAACCAGCTAGAAGACTAAGGAAATCATACATCTGGTCTAAAAAAATGAGATTAGCAATATACAAACTCTTAATTACCATACCTAAAATTATAACTGGAAATTATAAAAAGAAAAATGAAGATAATAGCATATAAAATAAAAAAGAGTTTCTACACAGAAGCTCTTTTTATATTACAATTCCACCATTTGGAGATATTACTTGACCTGTTGTAAATTCATCCTCTATTAACCATTTTACACATCTTGTAATATCTATTGGTCTTCCAATTTTTCCAAGAGGAGTTTCTTTTTTTACTTCATTCCAATCCTCTTCTGTTAAATTACTATTCATATCTGTATCTATAGCTCCAGGTGCAACAGAATTTACTCTAATATTTGATGGTCCAAGTTCTTTGGCTAAACTTTTAGTTAATCCATCTACACCTGCTTTTGCCATAGAATATGGAACTTCACATGATCCACCTGAAAGAGCATAAATTGAAGATATATTTATTATTAAACCATTTTTTTCCTTAAGCATAAATTTTACTGCTTCTTGAGTCAAATAAAAAACAGAATATAAGTTATTTTTTAGCATTATATCAAAATCATCATCAGTAACATCTGTAAATAATTTTTCTTCAGCAATACCTGCATTATTAATTAAGACATCTATTTTATTATATCTTTCAATAGCATAATTAATAAGATTTCTTGCCTCTCTTGATTTTGAAACATCCGCTTTATAAATATCTATGTTTATATTTTTCCCCATAAGTTCATTTTTCAATTTCATTATTTCTTCTTCAGATTTATTATAATTTGCAATAACTGTATAACCATCTATTGCTAAATTATATGCAATGTTTCTCCCTATTCCTCTACTTGCTCCTGTAACAATTACAACTTTATTCATAATACTCTCCTATTTTTCAATTTTTTCAAAATGTTGATAATCTTTTGCATTAGTCCATTCTCCGCCCCATGACCAGCCATATTTTATAAATATATTATAAATCAAATCATTTTTTCTAATAAATCTATCATCCTTTTGTGTTCTATCTACATATTCCACGCCTTCTTGAGGAAACACATTATCATCTACAATATATGGGTTATAAAGTGGATTGATATCTATGGCTCTACCCAATGCATGATTAGATAGTTTATCTGTATTTGGAATAACTCTATAATTGAATGCAGAAGAATTATTATCAGCCATTGATATATTATCATCTCCATTGTAGTCATCAACTAATTTTATCTTTTCTATTTTATAGCCTTTCTCATATAAAGATTTAAATATTTCTAATACTTCGTCTGCTAATGCACTATTTACTATTATTTCTCCTTGATGTGATTTACCATCAAATCCTATATGACCTACTTTTAAATATCTTAAACTTTCAATATTAACTTTATCTTTATACTCAGCCAGGATAGATTTTCCCAACATTTTTGAGTAAAGTTTTTCATCTATTTTATTTATACTAAATTTTATATTTTCCATTTCTTCACCTTAAAATGCAACGGGTGGTTCATCACTCAATTTTACTATTATTATTCCATCTCTTATTTTTATAGAATTTTGTGCAGGAAAAATTTCCATTTCTTTATATTCATCACTTGTAACAACAGTATAATACAAATTTGCCTCAGCAGGAATTACATCCATTCCGAAATAAACTTTTAAATAGTTTACCCATGTACCAACTTGTCCACCATATGTACCATGAAACACTGTATTATTTACAACAGATCCTATTGTATATTGATATATATTTGAGGTTCTTGGAAAATTATTATTTCCAATTATTCCTCCAAAAATAATAGGATAAGATTTATCGTAATCTGGAGTATTCTCTATTCTATCAATTAATCTTTCTGTTGTTGCATATGCTTGATTATATGTCATTTTAAGAGCTGTATATGATGTATTATCTGCAATATAATATGTACCAATTATAAATAATAATGAAATAATACTAATCCACTTTAAACTATTATACTTTTCGACACTTTCAATTAAACTTAGACAAAATGGAATTATAAAAATCATTTGTCCTGCTGTTAAAGCATACATTTCTGTATTAATAAATAATATATCTATAACATTTAAAGCTATTGGCAATAAAATTGCTAAAACAAATAAAGTAGCACAATTAATCAATCTTTTTCTTTTGTCTATTTTTATTATTTTAGTAACTGTTAAAATAAATGTTGAAATAAATAATAATAAATAAAAAACTTCTCTTCTATAATTGGTATTAAATATAATCCTATCTCTAAGGAAAAATGCCAAGAAATCTTTATACGTTTTTAATAATGATATTTTTAGATTTTTAATAATATCTATTATACTAAATTTATCGGCATTTCTGTAACTTGCTAATTCTAAGCATAATAACCATAAGATAATCTTCGTTATTACTAAATACATTATTCCTGCTATAATAATAGCAATCCCTACATTTACAATTTCTAATAGTACTTCTTTTATATTTTTTTCATCTCTTATAATATTTATTATGCTTATCATTAAGCAAAGTCCAATAGATAGTCCTATATAACTTTGATAGATTGATAAAGATAAAACAAAAAATATTACCGATAATATGTATGCTACTTTTTTATTCTTTATTTTATATATACTCCATATTGCCAAAACCGAGAATAGCAAACACATACAGTATGATAATGATGTATAAATATATAAAACTGTAACTAAAAATGTTGGCGCAACTACTAATATAGAAGATGTAATAATTATTGAAGTTTTGTTTTTTAAATCGAATAAATCTACTATAATTACAGCAACCACAGACATTATTAATATACAAGAAATTGTCGTTAAATTTGGAATAGCAATATAATTGTTTAACCTCTGCATTAAATTAATTCCCCATCTGCCCAAAGTTATTTCCCAATCCCCTGGTCTAAAGTATTGAACAGAATTCCAAAGTCCGTCTTGACTCATTATATAATCTGTTATCATTGAAATATGAGTTATAAAGCCAATTACAAAAGCTGTTATAAATGCTAATCTCTTTTTAAAATCAAACCACTTTAAAAATTTATCTAAAGTTTCATCTGGTGTAAAAATTTTTGTTTTTTTCATAACACATTGGCCTTTCTTTACATTTTTTCATAATATTTTTTTCTCATTTTTCTTCCATAGTCTAAATTAGCCCCCTTATATGTTTCTGTTAAAGAATGACAGTTTGGGCATAACAATCTTAAATTATTTTCTTTATTATTTTGATAATTTCCATCAATATGGTCTATTTCAAGAGGAATATTATTTGTATATACATTAATCTTACTCCAACCACACAAACTGCACTTGCAATTATACTTTTCCATCAAATATTTTCTAATATGCTGAGATATTTGATAGTCTCCTCTTAATCCGTCCTTTATACCATTTTTCCAGTCAATAATATACTTTTTATATTCAAATTCCTTTTGACAATGTATAGAACAATACTTATTTCTATTTGGTATCTTCTTATTACAATTTATACAATTTTTCATATTCATATTTTATACAGTTTCGTTTTATAGGTCAATACGGTTTTTCTCTTTTTATAAAAAAAAGACTAGTAAATCCTATCGAAATACCAGCCTTCTTTTATGGAGCCGCTAGTCAGACTTGAACTGACGACCTACTGATTCATACTACTATAATTTTCATTACCACATTCGTGTTTGTAGTCTGGACTTTCTCTTTACCATAGCATTAATGCCTTAGGTACACCGTATAAAGTCTCTACACTTAGAATTTCTTCTTAGCTCGGGATTAACATATATTTCTACTTAGCATTCCCCGAATTAGCGGTGTCCACTTTACAAATTTCTTTGTAAAGGTGCAAAATAGTTCAAAATAAACATAAGTTTATCTATTCCACAAGTCAGTTGCTCTACCAACTGAGCTACAGCGGCATATTCAATTGTGTAATGTACAATTGGTGACCCCTACGGGAATCGAACCCATGTCTCCGCCGTGAAAGGGCGATGTCTTAACCGCTTGACCAAGGGGCCATAAAGAATATCTTAAAGATATTCTTTGGTGAGCTATCCGCGACTCGAACGCGGGACAACTTGATTAAAAGTCAAGTGCTCTACCACCTGAGCTAATAGCCCATACAAAATGTATGGCAGTCACTTTCGTAACTGCCTTTATATCTTACACTATTTTTTTGCACTTGTCAACACTTTTTTGTAATTTTTTTATTTTACTTCTCACTTAATTTTAATACATCAGCTTGTAATTTTTCCAATTTCTTTTCAGAATCCTTCATTGATGTTCCTTTAACACCCATATAGAACTTAATTTTTGGCTCTGTTCCAGAAGGTCTTACGCAGCACCAACTATCATCTTCTAAATTAAAATAAATTACATTTGATGTTGGAAGTCCAGTTTCTGTTTCTTTTCCTGTTTTAACATCTAAAATTTTTCCTGACTTATAGTCTCTTATTTTAGTAACTTTATATCCACCTAATGCTTTTGGAGGATTGTTTCTAATGCTATCCATTAGCTCTTTCATTTTTTCAGCACCATCAGCACCTTTAAGTGTAATAGTAGAAATACCTTCTTTATAATATCCATATTTTTCATAGATATTAATCATTTGATCCCACAATGTAAGACCTTTTTTCTTATAATATGCTGCTGCTTCACATAAAAGCATTACTGCTACAATAGCATCTTTATCTCTGCTATGTGTTCCTACTAAACATCCATAACTTTCCTCAAAACCAAATAAATACTCATTTGAACCTGTTTCTTCAAATTTTCTAATTTGCTCTCCTATATATTTAAATCCAGTTAATACTTCAATAAACTTAGCTTTATATTCTTTAGCAATAGCTGATGCTAAATTTGAAGAAACTATTGTTGTAATTAGTGCTCCATTTTTTGGAAGTATTCCTTTTTCTTTCTTTTGTGATAATACATATTCAGCAATTAAAAGTCCAGACATGTTTCCAGTAAAAGATTTATATTCACCTGTTTTTGAATCTTTAGCAAGAACTCCTAATCTATCTGCATCTGGGTCAGTAGCTAAAACAAGCTCTGCATTTTGTTTTTTAGCAAGTTTAAGTGCTAAATCAAATGCTTTAATATCTTCTGGGTTAGGATAATCTACTGTTGGAAAACTTCCATTTGGAAGTTCTTGTTCAGGGACAACAAAAACATTTGAAAATCCCAAATCTTCTAGAACACTTTGTACAGGTATGTTTCCTGTTCCATGTAAAGGTGTATATACAATATTTAAATCTTTTTGTACATCTTTTATAACTTCTGGATTTAAAACTTGTTTCTTAATTGCATTTAAATAAAGTTTATCCATAGCTTTTCCTATTACATTATATAGTCTTAATTTCTTTGCTTCTTCTATAGATATTTTTCTAATTAATGAATAATCTCTAACTTTATTAACTTCAGCAATAATACCTTTATCATGTGGAGCAACAATTTGAGCACCGTCATCCCAATATACTTTATATCCATTATATTCTGGTGGATTATGACTTGCTGTAATCATTATTCCAGCTGTGCATCCAAGTTCTCTTACTGCGAAAGATAGTTCTGGAACTGGTCTTAATGAATCAAATAAATATGTTTTTATTCCATTAGCATTTAAGCAAAGTGCAGTCTCTTTACTAAATTCAGGTGACATATTTCTTGAATCATAAGCTATAACAACACCTTTAGATTCTGTTCCCATTTTTAAAATATAATTTGCTAAGCCTTGTGTTGCTTTAGTAACAGTATAAATATTCATTCTATTTGTACCATTACCAATAACTCCTCTCATTCCTGCTGTTCCAAATTCTAAGTCTTTATAGAATCTATCTTTAATTTCCTCTTCATCACCAGCAATTTTTAATAGTTCTTGTCTAGTTTCACTATCAAATATAGGATTTGTAGTCCAATCTCTATATTTTTTAGTATATTCAACTTTATTTATATAATCTTTATATAGTTTTCTAGCTGTTTCTGGACTATCTTGTCCAACAGCATTTTTAATAGGAGCAAATTCTTCTTCTCTTTTAACTCTCAAAACAACAACATCATCAAACATTTCATATGAGTCAAATATAAACATCTCAAATTTATATGCATTTGGTTTATCACTTTTTATTATCTTTCCGTTTTCATCCATATATTCTGCTTTTTTAAGTGCAGTATGATATGGAAGTTTTAATTTACTTACTTTTTCTAAACCTTTTATATTATATAAATGGAAAATAGCATTTGCATCTCCATATACAAGTGATCTATCATCATCTCTTAAATTTGCCATTTCATCAGATATTTCTGAATATTCAACAACACCAACTTTTTTATTCTTTCTACAAAATACACCAACTTTTTCTTTTGGGTCAATTTTTTCTATTGATTTTACAGAACCTAAAACTTTATTATGAATAGACATACCTATTAATAATGGGTCAACTGGTTTTACTAAAACATTATCAACACCATTTATAAATACCCATTCAATTCCATTTGCTTTCATTTCATCTAAAACGCCACATTTTTCCATAGAAAATAGTGTTCCGCCATGACCATTTGCAGCTTTTTTAACTTTACCATCTTTATCAAGTAAAATCTTTCCGTCTAAACCAACCATTGGAAGTTCACCTTGAGTAAAGAATTTTACAGCTTCTTTTGGATAACCAAAATAGTTATTTTCTTCAAAAAATTGAACCGTTGCATCATTATTTTCTCTACTTGTCATTAAGTACCATGGAATAACGGTATCATATTTTCTCCAAGCTTCTTTTATTGTATCTGATAACGCTTCAAATATTGATTTATTTTTTTCAGGATAGAATATAAATGTACCTTTTGGTCCTTTATGTCCAAGTCTTGTTCCTTGACCACCAGCCATTGTAACAAGAGCAAGCTTATTATATTTTATAGCTTCAATACCCTTTTTTTCATACATTTCTTTTTCAGTTACAGTAAGCTTAGCTTTATCAACATGCTCTATTGGTTCTATAGTAACATTATTATATTCTATAGGTTTTTTGGCTTGTTCATATAAATTCTTCATTAAATCAAAATCAATTGTATTAATTTGATCTAACAATTCCTTTTTCCCGTTATCATCCATTTCATCATATTTTAATAGTAAATGTTCTTGACCATATTGTTTTAAAGTTTCTTTTACATTTTTAAGTTCATCTTTCATTATGTTTTTTACTCCTTTCAATAAATTCATAAAATGAAATTTAGAATATTTCGTTAATCTTATATCATTTTTTAATTTTAGTCAACTCATCTATTATATTAACTTATTTTGTCAAGTCTTATAATCTTTAGTTTTGCTTAGTACTCTAGTATTTTAGACAAAAAAACTACTATTCTAATATTCACATACTATTTTATATATGTGAATTTATTGTTTTTCTTTCTTGTATATTTTGTGAATTTTTTATGTCACATATACCATATGTTTTCAAAACATATTCATAATTTTCTGGTATTTTATTTATATTTTCTAATTTATTTATATAGTAACAATCTATAATTTTACTTGTAACTTTTACATTTAATTTACTGTTTATTTTTTTTATAAATTTTTGACTTCCTATTATAAATACTTCACTATTAGATAAATCTCTTTGGTAAATTTCCTTACTCTCTTTCTTCCAATCTAAGCTCAAAAGCTTTTCAGCATTAAAATCATATTGTTCAACTATTTTCAAATATTTTTTTACACTCTTAGTAATATCCCTTTCTAATATTACTGCAACATCTTTTTCTTCATTTATTGTTTTATTTATATATGGCAAAATTATTGTTAATAAGTGATATTCGCTCACAAAAAAAGTACAAATCTTTTGATTTTTCATAAATTAAACCTCCATATAACAAAACTGTTACAATTTTATCATTTGTGTTACAACATGGCAATTAAATTCGTACCACCTTTTTCGACACAATTATAAAAAAAATTTTGCATAATTTTCCTTTTACTGCAAATACTTACTATATTAGTTACTTATTTTTCTTGTAATTAAATTCTTTAAAGGAGTTAATATAATGCAAAAAATCAAGTCTATTTTTATACTTTTTTTATTATTTTTTTTATTTTTATTTGTCACTTTTGTTTCTTATGCAAGTTCAGTTTCAAGTGATTTATCAGATAATTTTTTTAGACTTCATATTATAGCAAATAGCAATAGTAAAGAAGATCAGGAATTAAAACTAAAAATTAGAGATGCTGTAATTTCATATATGAATACTTTAAATTATAATAATTTATCAAAAGAACAAGCAATTAATATAACTGAAGAAAATTTGAATAATTTAAAAAGAACTGTAGAAGAAACTATTAGAGATAATGGCTTCAAATATTCTTGCAATTTAGAAATAGGAAACTATTATTTTCCAACAAAATATTATGGAAATATATCTCTTCCATCTGGATATTATGACGCTCTTAAAATAAATATTGGAGATGCAAAGGGAAAAAATTGGTGGTGCTCTTTATATCCACCACTTTGCTTTACAGATGTTTCTTCTGGAGTTATAGATGAAGAATCTCAAGAATATCTAAAAAACAACTTAACAGATGATGAATATATTCTAATTTCTAAAGGTAATGAGGATATTAAAATAAAATTTAAAATAGTAGAATTAATTTCTAAATGTTACAATTCACGGCCTTTAAGATATACTTAAGACTAGTTAATTGGTATGAATTGTAACTTCAAAATATACAAGAAACTAATTTTTTAATTAAACATATTGTCTTTCTTTTTTTTTTGTGATATATTCCATATTGAGAATTTTACGCTCTAAAAAAAATAAATTGGGGGAATACATTTTGGAAAAGTTAGTTATTACTGGTAAAACACCTTTAAAGGGTGAAGTAGTTATTAGTGGTGCTAAAAACGCTGCAGTTGCAATAATACCAGCAACTTTATTAATAAATGGAATTTGTACAATAGAAAACTTACCTAATATAAGTGATGTAAAATTATATTGTGAAATATTAGAAAGCCTTGGGGCAAAAATAACATGGCATACAGAACATGAAATAACAATAGATACAAGAGATATAAATGCAAATAATGTTCCAATAGAAACTACAAGAAAATTCAGAGCTTCTTATTATTTACTTGGAGCATTACTTGGAAGATGTAAATCAGCACAAATAGGAGTGCCTGGTGGATGTAATTTAGGTCCAAGACCTATTGACCAACATATTAAAAGTTTCGAAGCATTAGGAGCTACAGTTGATGTTTCTAATGGAAATATTACAGCAAAAGCAAAAAAATTAAAAGGCGCATCTATATATATGGATGTTGTTTCTGTTGGTGCTACAATAAATGCAATGATAGCATCAGTTTTAGCAGAAGGAACTACAGTAATTGATAATGCTGCTAAAGAGCCACATATTGTTGATGTTGCAAACTTTTTAAATACTATGGGAGCAGATATAAGAGGTGCAGGAACAGATATAATAAAAATTAATGGTGTAAAAGAATTAAAAGGTGGAGCTACATATTCAGTTGTTCCAGACCAAATAGAAGCTGGAACATTTATGATTGCAGCAGTTGCCTCTAAAGGTGATATTATAGTAAAAAATTGTATTACAAAACACTTAGAATCTATTATAGCAAAAATTGAAGAGGTTGGTGGTAATGTAGATGCTAACGGAGATCATTTAAGAGTTTGGTATTCAAAAAGAACACATAAAGCAAATATAAAAACATTACCATATCCAGGATTTCCTACAGACCTACAAGCACAAATGGGTGTACTTTTATCAATATCTGAAGGAACAAGTTATATAAATGAAAGTATTTGGGAATCCAGATTCCAATATACAGTTGAATTAAACAAAATGGGTGCAAAAATTAATGCTCAAGGAAAAACTGCTGTATTTGAAGGTGTAAATGAATTAGTTGCAGCCCCAGTTTACGCCACAGATTTAAGAGCAGGTGCAGCACTTATTATCGCAGGAATTGTAGCAAAAGGAAAAACTGAAATATATAACCTAAATCATATAGATCGTGGATATGAAAATATAGAAGAAAAATTCAGAAAACTTGGAGCAAAAATCGAAAGAAAAATAGTTGAGGAATAAAATGTTAGAGTTTTGTAGCTTATACAGTGGCAGTTCTGGAAATTGTTTATTTGTTAGCACAAAAAGCACAAAAATTTTAGTAGATTGTGGCGTAAGTGGCAAAAAAATATGTGATGGTTTAAATTCAATAGATAATTCAATCGAAAATATTAATGCAATACTTATAACGCATGAACATAGTGACCATGTGCAAAGTTTAGGAATGATATCTAAAAAATATAATATTCCTGTATATGCTAACATAGAAACATGGCAAGCAATGCCAAAACAAAAAGAAAAAATTGATGAAAAAAATATAAATTATTTTACTAATGATGAAGACTTTATTTTAAATGACTTAACTATTCATCCATTTAGTACTCCACATGATGCTGCTAATCCATGTGGATTTACTATACATAATGGTAAAAAGAAACTTAGTATTGCAACAGATTTAGGACATATGGATAATTTTATTATAGACAATTTAGAACAAAGTTCTTTTATTCTATTAGAGTCAAACTATGATCCTGAAATCTTAAAAGTTTCAAGATATCCTTTTAATTTAAAAAGACGTATAGCTGGTCCTTCTGGGCATTTATCTAACGAAACAGCAGGGAAAACAATATCTGTCTTAATGAAAAAAGGATTAAAAGAAGTTATGCTTGGGCATTTAAGTAAAGAAAATAATTTTCCAGAACTTGCATACCAAACAGTTGCAGAAGAACTTATGAATAATAATTCAGACATAAATGAAATTAAGCTTAGTGTAGCTAGTAGAAATGAACCAGGTAAACTAATAAAAATTTAATTTTTATTAGTTTTTATTTTTCTTTTAATTTGACTTGATAAGAATTTAATTAATACTTTTCTAATTATTAAAAATGACAGAATAAAAATAAATAGTGATATAAAAATAATGGTATTCACCTCCTGAAAATATAATTATATTAGCATTTTTTATAAGAAAAGTCAAATAAAAAGAAACACTCTTTATAGTTTTTTATTTATAAAGAGTGTCCCAATAGTCCTAAAATCTGGACTTTAAGGAACGTCCCTCTAGTCCACTTTCATACTTAAACTAACTTTTTGTTTTTCATTATCTATTCCAATAACTTTAACTTTTACAATATCTCCAACAGAAACTACTTCTGAAGGATTTTTTATAAATCTATCTGCCATTTCAGAAATATGTACTAAGCCATCATGTTTAACACCGATATCAATAAATGCTCCAAAATCTATTACATTTCTAACTGTTCCAGTAAGCTCCATTCCTTCTCTTAAATCTTCAAATTTTAAAACATCACTTCTTAAAATTGGTTTTGGCATTTCTTCTCTAGGGTCTCTTCCTGGTTTTGAAAGCTCATCAATAATATCTTTAAGTGTAAGTCCCCCTACGCCAAGCTCATCAGACATTTTTACAATATCAACTTTTGCCAAATCTTTTCTTAAATTTGATAATTCTTCTTTTTTAGTTAAACTTTCCACAGAATATCCAAGTTTTGTTAATAACTTTTCAGCAACTTCATAGCTTTCTGGGTGAACAGCTGTTACTTCTAGAGGATTTTTTCCGTTAAATATTCTTATAAATCCTGCACATTGTTCAAAAGCTGCAGGTCCAAGTTTTGGAACTTTTAAAAGTTCTTTTCTAGATTTTAGTTCTCCATGTTCATCTCTATATTTAACAATATTTTTAGCAATTGTTCCATTTATTCCAGACACATATGATAAAAGTGATGGAGTTGCTGTATTTACATCAACGCCAACAGAGTTTACCGCATCTTCTACAACACCAGTTAAGCTTTCAGATAGTTTCTTTTGATTTACATCATGTTGATATTGACCAACTCCTATTGCTTTTGGGTCTATTTTTACAAGTTCTGAAAGTGGATCTTGAAGTCTTCTTGCAATTGAAATTGCTCCTCTTAAAGAAACATTTATATCTGGATACTCTTCTGTTGCAAGTTTTGATGCAGAATACACAGATGCTCCTGCTTCACTAACTATTGCATAATAAATCTCTTTATCTATTTCTTTTATCATATTTGATACAAAGTTTTCAGATTCTCTTGAAGCAGTTCCGTTTCCTATTGCAATCATATTAACATTATATTTTTCAATTAATGCTTTTAATGTTTTCTTTGCTCCCTCTACATCATTTTGAGGCTCAGTTGGATATACTGTAACAGTATCTAATAATTTCCCAGTTTTATCGATTACAGCAATTTTACATCCTGTTCTATATGCAGGGTCAAATCCCATAACTGTCATATCTTTTATAGGTGGTTGAAGTAATAATTGTTTAGCATTTTTTCCAAATACCTTTATTGCTTTTTCTTCAGATCTTTCTGTTAAATCTGATCTTATTTCTCTTTCAATTGAAGGCTCAATTAATCTTTTATAAGAATCTTCAATTGCATTTGATAATAACTCATTAAACTGACTTTTATTATCTTGAATAATTTGCTTTCTTAAATAGTCTAATATTTTATCTTCTGGTTTTTCAACTTTTACTTTTAAAAATTCTTCTTTTTCACCTCTATTAATAGCTAGAATCCTATGACTTGGTATTCTTAATATTGGTTCTTTAAAATCATAATACATTTCATATGGAGATTTTTCTTCTTTAGAAGCTTTACTTGTAATTACAGCTTCTCTAAAACAATATGATTTAATTCTTTTTCTATAATCTGCATCATCTGCAATGTTTTCAGCAATAATATCTAGTGCTCCTGCAATAGCATCTTCTTCTGTTTTTACATCTTTTTCTTCATTAATAAATTCTTTAGCAATTTCAATAATTGGTCTTTTTTCCATTTGTAAATATATAATATTGGCTAGTGGCTCTAATCCTTTTTCTTTAGCAATAGTTGCTCTTGTTCTCTTTTTAGGTTTATATGGTCTATAAATATCTTCTAATTCCGAAAGAACCATTGTTCCAGCAATTTTTATTGTAAGTTCATCAGTAAGTTTTCCTTGCTCATCTATTAATCTTATTATTTCTTCTTTTCTTTTTTCTAAGTTTCTTAAATAAGTTAATCTTTCCCCTAAATCTCTTAATGTTTCATCACTTAAATTTCCTGTTACTTCTTTTCTATAACGTGCAATAAATGGAATTGTATTTCCTTCATCTATTAACTTTACCGTTGCCTCAACTTGTGAATCTCTAATTTTTAACTCTTCAGCTATTTTTTTAAATATTTTTTCCACTTTTTTACCTCTTTCTTAAATTTAACACCTTCGATTTTACCTTTTTAAAAAATCTTTGTCAAGAGGTCAGACAAACAGTAGAATGAGGTTTCTGGATAATCTACTGTATAGGAATTTCTTCTATAACACTATCTCCTACTAAAATTCTTATTCCATTTACTTCAGTTAAATTACTTAATGTATAATATATAGCTGTTGTCATAAGCTTCCTTGTTTCATCACTTATATTTTCGTCTAACAAATTATCAGAAAAAGTAATATTAACATATCCGTTTTTAAATTCTATATTTGAATAATTTACATTTTCTGGAATAACTTTCTCAAACTTTTCATTTTCAGGACCTTGAGTTAAAAGTTTAACAAATTTCTCATAAGGTTCTAATAATAATTCTTTTGAATCTATTAATCTTGTTTCACTACCAAGTTCACCTGTTTCCTTATTTTTAAAATATAAAGTAATTAATGTTTTTCTAAGCTCTTCTTCTTCAACTTCTCCTTCTGGAGTATACTCTGTTTCCACATCCATATTTATTACTACAAAAGCTCCTATAATAATAATTACACAAATAACAATCAAAATTATCCATTTTTGCATAGCTTTTCCTCCTTTTGTACATACTATTCTTAAATATAAAAAATATTCATTATTTTAAACTGTATAAATATGACTAAGTGTTCAGATATTTGAGTACAACAAGAAAATAATGTATAATTTATAAAATTAATTTCGAGGTAAATAAGTTTGAAGAAGAATTTCATTTTAAGAAAGGAATGATTAAATAAATATGACAAAAGTTAGAGATTTTATGAGTGGGCTTACACATTGTATAGGTGCTGTTTTATCACTAGCAGGACTTGTTGTTTTAATTTGCTTTGCATCAATTTTCGGTGATAGCTATGACATTGTTTCTTTTACTATTTTTGGAATAACACTTATTTTAATGTACTTATTCAGTACTTTGTACCATTGGCTAAATATAAGTGAAAAAGGAATTAAAGTATTTAAAAAATTAGATCATATAATGATTTATATTTTAATTGCTGGAAGCTACACTCCTGTTTGTTTGGGACCACTTAGAGGTCCATGGGGATGGAGTATATTTGGAGTAGTATGGACTCTAGCTATTTTTGGAACCATTCTTTCTTCTATATGGATTTCTGCACCACGTGGACTTACAACATCAATTTACATTGGTATGGGGTGGCTTGCTCTTCTTATTATTAAACCATTAATTGAAGTGTTTAATAATAGTGGTTTACTCTATAGCTTATTGTGGCTTGTTTTAGGTGGAATATTTTATACTATTGGTGGTATTATTTATGGACTAAAAATTCCTAAAACAAAATTTAAACAATTTGGATTTCACGAAATCTTTCATATTTTTGTTATGCTTGGAAGCTTTTGTCATTACTGGTTTGTACTAAATTATGTAATAAAAGTATAAAGGATTCTAAGTATAACTTAAAAATCCTTTAATCTTTATTTTTATATTTTAATTTTAGATATTCCTAATGCAACTGAATAAACTAAATAATTATTTAAAAGTTTAATTCTTTCCAATAGATAATCTTTTATTAAATACATTTACTTATTTCCCTTTATTTGTTATACTTTTGTTTTTATGTATACAACTTTTTCCTTCTATTCTGCTTATTTTCATTCTTTCTCTTTTTACATCTTTATTCTCATTTTCTGTTCTATACCATAATATTACATTTATTATTAATAATGCTATTATGCTATAGACTATTACTGGTAGATTATCCCCTATTTTTGGTTTTACTATTTCCCTTACTATTTATAAAACATCTAACAAACTCAATACTTTTTTATTACAAAAATTATTTTTTCTTACGGAAAATATATACATTGACAAATTCCGACAAACGATATAAGATATATGATATTATGAAAGTAATTATATTTTTTTATAGTAAAAATATAATTTAAAGAGGTAAAAAATTTATGAAAGATTTATTACATATTGGGTTAGATATCGGTTCAACCACAGTAAAAATAGTAATTTTAAATAATAAATTAGAACTAATTTATTCAAATTATGAGAGACATTTTTCAGATACAAAAACTACATTATATAATGTACTAATGAAATTCATAAAAGATTATCCAAATAAAACTTTTACAATATCACTTACAGGCTCTGGGGCTCTTGATATATCAAAAATTTTAGGAGTAAGTTTTATTCAAGAAGTTATAGCATGTAAATCTGCTGTTGAAAAATTAATTCCTGAAACAGATGTCGTAATAGAACTTGGTGGAGAAGATGCCAAAATTATATATTTTGATAAATTTATAGAACAAAGAATGAATGGAACTTGTGCAGGTGGAACTGGTGCATTTTTAGACCAAATGGCATCACTTTTAAATACGGATACAGATGGTTTAAATGAACTTGCAAAAACATATGAAACTATTTATCCAATTGCTTCTCGTTGTGGTGTTTTTGCAAAAACTGATATTCAACCTCTATTAAATGAAGGTGCAAGAAAAGAAGATATTGCAGCATCTATTTATCAAGCAGTTGTAAATCAAACAATAAGTGGTCTTGCTCAAGGAAGACCTATTCGTGGAAAAATTGCATTTTTAGGTGGCCCACTTACATATCAACCAGAACTTAGAAATAGATTTATTGAAACACTTCATTTAAGTGAAGATAAAATAATTGTCCCAGAAAATGCACATTTACTTGTTGCAACAGGCGCTGCCCTTGCATCAAAAGAACAAAAAACTATTACAACAGATGAATTAAGTAAAAAATTAAAAGAATTTAAAAATGCAAAATATACAAGTGGAAAAACTCTTGATCCTTTATTTAAAGACACTAAAGATTATAAAGACTTCAAAGAAAGACATGATAAAGATAAAGTTCAAAGAAAAGAGCTTAAAAATTATTCAGGAGATGCATTCTTAGGAATAGATGCAGGTTCAACCACTACTAAATTAGTTTTAATAGATAAAGAAGGTGCTCTTTTATATTCTTTATATGAAAATAACAAAGGGAATCCACTAAAAAGCGTTATGTCTATGCTTAAAAGATTATATAAAGACCTACCAAAAGATGTAATTTTAAGATATAGCGGTGTTACAGGATATGGTGAAAAACTAATACAAACAGCACTAAATGTTGATTTAAATGAAATTGAAACTATTGCACATTATACAGCTGCCAAAAAATTCTTACCATCAGTTACTAGTATTATAGATATTGGTGGCCAAGATATGAAATACATAAAATTAAAAAATAATTCTATTGATAATATAATGCTAAATGAAGCTTGTTCATCTGGATGTGGATCATTTTTAGAGACTTTTGCAAAAAGCTTAAATCTTCCTATAGAAAATTTTGTAAAAGAAGCAATAGAATCAAAAGCTCCAGTTGACTTAGGTTCTAGATGTACTGTATTTATGAACTCTAAAATTAAACAAGCTCAAAAAGAAGGTTATTCAGTTGGAGATATCTCAAGTGGATTATCATATTCAATAATAAAAAATGCTATACAAAAAGTTATGAAAGTAAGAGATGTATCAACACTTGGTGAACATATTGTGGTTCAAGGTGGAACATTTTATAATGATGCAGTTCTTCGTGCTTTTGAATTAATAGTTGGAAAAGATGTTGTAAGACCAGATATAGCAGGTCTTATGGGAGCTTATGGTGTAGCCTTACTTGCTCAGGAACAATATAATAGCAATTTAGATATGACTTATCGTTCAACAATTATGAAAACAGAAGAAATTGATAACTTAAAAATAAAAGTAAATCATGTAAGATGTCAAGGATGTGAAAATCACTGCTTACTTACTATAAATATATTTGAAAATGGTAAAAGATTTATATCTGGAAATAGATGTGAAAAAGGTGCAGGCGAAACTGTTGAAAAAAAAGATTTACCAAATATATATAAATATAAATATGAAAGATTGTTTAAATATGAACCACTTTCTGAATCTGAAGCAAAACGTGGAACAATTGGTATTCCAAGAGTATTAAACATGTATGAGGATTATCCTTTTTGGTTTACATTCCTTACTAAGCTCGGATTTAGAGTAATAATATCTGAGAAAAGTAACAGAAAAACATATGAAAAAGGTATGGAATCTATGCCATCTGAATCTGTATGTTATCCTGCAAAACTTGCACATGGCCATGTAATGAGTCTACTAAATCAAGGAATTAAAACAATATTTTATCCTTGTATTCCATACTCAAGACAAGAATATGAGACATCAGATAATCATTACAACTGCCCTATTGTTATTTCTTATTCTGAAGTAATTAGAAATAATATTGAAGAATTAAGAAGTTCAGATGTAAAATATATAAATCCATTTTTACCAATTGATGATATTAAAAATTTGGTAAAAGTAGTTTACGAAAGCGAACAATTTAAAGAATATAAGTTAACTAAAAGAGAGATTAAAGAAGCTGCGGAAGCTGCAGAAGAAGAATATCAAAAATTTAAAGCAGATGTAAGAAAAAAAGGAAAAGAAACAATTAAATATATTAAAGAAAACAATTTAAGAGGAATAGTTTTAGCTGGTCGTCCATATCATGTTGACCCAGAAGTAAATCATGGTATAGATACTTTAATTACAAGTTTAGGATTATGTGTATTATCAGAAGATAGTATAATAGATCCTGAAAAAGGAGTAAGCAAACATCTAAGAGTAGTAGACCAATGGGTATTCCATTCAAGACTATATGCTGCGGCTGAATTTGTAGGTAAACACGATTTCTTAGAACTTGTTCAATTAAATTCTTTTGGATGTGGTGTTGACGCTGTTACAACAGACCAAGTAGAAGAAATATTAAAAAGCTATGATAATATGTATACATTAATAAAAATAGATGAAATAAATAATTTAGGTGCTATTCGTATACGTATAAGATCTCTTCTTGCAAGTATGAATAGACGTATTAAACTTAAAGAAGAAGAAAAAATAGTAAATGAAAAAAATAAAGAACTTGGAAATTATGAAGTAAAAAGAGTTCCATTTACAAAAGAAATGAAAGATAGTAAATATACAATCTTAATTCCTCAAATGATACCAATTCATTTTGAGCTAATAGAATCAGCTGTAAAAGACTTAGGATATAATGTAAAACTATTAAGAGAATGTACTGAACATACTGTTGAAACAGGACTTCGATATGTAAATAATGATGCATGTTACCCATCAATTTTAACAACAGGCCAATTTATAGAAGCTCTTCAATCAGGTGAATATGATACAAATAAAACAGCTATTATTATGTCTCAAACTGGTGGTGGATGTAGAGCAACAAACTATATTGGATTTATAAGAAAAGCATTAAAAGATGCTGGATTTGGAAATGTTCCAATAATATCATTTAATGTTGTTGGAATGGAAAAAATGACAGGATTTAAAATAACAGTTCCAATGGCAATTAATCTTATAAAAGCGGTATTTTATGGAGATTTGCTTCAAAAGCTTTTACTTAAAAACAGAGCATATGAGAAAAACAAAGGTGAAACTCAAAAAATGTATGAAAAATGGTTAGAGAAATGTAAAACATTAACCTGTAAATCTTCATATGGAAAATTTAAGAAAAGTATTTATGAAATGGTAAATGACTTTGAAACAATAGAATTAGATACATCTATTAAAAAACCAAAAGTAGGTATAGTTGGAGAAGTATTAATAAAATATCATCCATTTGGAAATAACGAAGTAATAAAAGTATTAGAAAATGAAGGAGCTGAAGTTATTTCACCAGATTTTATGGGATTTATAAAATTTATAGCAACACACAAAATTACTAATAATACTTTATTAAATAGAGATAAAACAAAAGCCAAAATATTTGGAGTTGTTATAAAACTTATAGAAATGATTGAAGGAGAACTTACAAAAGCATTAAAAACATCAAAAAAAGATTATTTACTTCCAGTTGATATATTTGAACTTGAGACAAAAGTAAAGGATATATTATCAATTGGAAATCAAACAGGTGAAGGTTGGTTTTTAACTGCAGAAATGGTAGAATATATAGAACATGGTATTCCAAACATCGTTTGTGTTCAACCATTTGCATGTCTTCCAAACCATGTTGTAGGAAAAGGCGTTATAAAAACAATTAGAGAAAAATATCCATATGCCAACATTGCCCCTATTGATTATGATCCAGGTGCAAGTGAAACAAATCAAACAAATAGAATAAAACTGTTAACAACAGTTGCAAAAGATAATCTAAAAAAAGATATACAAAGCCTAAAAGCAATTGAAATTGAAAATGTAGTACAAGAGGAAGAAAAGATTAAAGAAAAAATAAAGAAATAATTTTAAAAAATATTATCAAACAAAAAGAGGTATCTAAATTGATACCTCTTTTAAATCCTATTTTTTACCTACTGCATAAAACATAGAATAAGGAATAATTATATCTTTATATATTTTTTTATCCTGATAAAATGTTTCGGATCTAATATTTTTAAATCCAGTGTTTTCAAAAGCTTCTTCCATTTCATTATGTTCAAAACCATTATGTCCATCAAAATCAATTTCATTCATATGAAATTTTCCATCTTCCTTATCTAATTCCATAACACACAAAATGCCATTTTCATTTAATAAATTATAAAACTTTTTTACAATATCTTTAGTAGCCTTTATATGATGCAAAGTCATTGAAGTATAAATAATATCAATTTCTTATGCAACAGCTTCATATCTTTTAATCATAATATTACTATCCCATTTTTTCGCTATTCATTTAAAACCAATAACATCATCATCCTATTTATTGATCTCATATTTAATAAGCTCACAATTAGCACTTTTAGGATAAACAGATGCTAAATTTCCATCACTAGGAATAGTATTAAAATAAAAATAAATTGCTCTTAAAATCCCACCATGCGCAACAATTAAAATATTACTATCACTATCATTTTCTTTAATAATTTCATCTAGAAAATTATGAACTCTTTTAAATAATGTAGGAAAATCTTCAAACATTGGGTCATCTGATTTATAATAGTAATTATAAAAATCATATAAAGAAAATCCGTTTTGAACAATATCATGTCCATCCATTTTTCCTAAAGTTCTTTCAATAAGTCTATCATCATAGATTGGCTTAATGCCTTTTACATTAATAATATCACAAGTATGTTTAGCCCTTATCATTGGAGAACAATATACTTTATCATATAAAACATTATACATTTCTTCTCTTAATTTTTCTGCTTGCATAATTCCATTATCACTAATATCTTCATCTATACGTCCATTATAAATTCCAGATTTATTATATTTTGTTTCACCATGCCTTACAACATATAAAATCATAACATCCCTCCACATAATTTATAACTAAATTATATATCATCTTTTATCATTTGTCAGTAATAAATATATTTTTTAAAAAATTTTTAAAATGAATTTAATTATTTTTAAAAATTTTTAAAATAATCCACAAAATTTTAAAAATACTTATTACAAAGGAATTACAGATGTGGATTTGTAAAATTTATACCATATAATATTATATATTTATAATAGATTTTAAAGATATATTTGATGAAATTATAAAAAAGTAAAAAAAAATTATAAATTTAAAAAAGAAAATTAAACTAATAATTATAAAAAGTCATAAATTAAAAAAATAAAGAAAAATATAAAAAAAAAAATTATTAAAAATTATAAATAAAAAAAGATTTTTTTTTGAAAAAAAATAAAAAAAATTCTTAAACCCTTTAAAAACAGCGAATAAAAAAATTTTTCAAAATACTAATTATTAATATAAAGATTTTGATTCAATGCATCATAGATTTAAATTTAGAATAGTTTTAACTTCTAAAAAAAAATTAACAAGTTTAAAATTATAAAAATATTAATTCTATATTTTAGATATCCACATCTTAAAATGCTGTATAACTGCTCTTTACAGCAATTATACACAAGACAAAAAAACAAATGAATGAAAAAATTCAGATTAATAAATTTTAATTAAACAATATCAAAGATAAAGATTAAAATAAAAAAATAATAGAAGAAAAATAAAGAAAAGAGATAAAAAAAATAAAAAATTTAGAAAAAAATTATTTTTTATAGAAAATTAAGAAAATCTAAAAAATAACAAGAAAAAAAATTCCAAAAAGTCTTATAAATAAAGCTTTATTGATAGTTAATTTTTTTATAATAATAATTGTAAAAAAAAATACATATTAATAATTATAAAAAAATAATTTTTAACTTCTTTAAAATCCCTATTTATAGCCATTTTTTTACTAATATATAAAATTATTTGTTCATAAATAATAATTATTAAAAAAATACAAAAATAAAAAAAATATGAAATTACAAAAATTTAAAAAAATTAAGAAAAATTTTGTAATAAATTTTTTGAAAAATAATTAAAGAATGCTGTTATTTCAACATTTTTAAAAATTACAATTTCAGTTTTTATAAAACAAATTAATTTTTATTAAAATTAATTTTATCAGTATAACAATAATAAAATTCATAAAAGCATTGAAAACACATTCATTAACAAGAATAATATTTTTTTAAGTTAAAATTTGAAAAAAAAATATTTTATGCTTTAAAAAAATATGTAATTAAAAATAATTTTTGTTAATGATTTTATTACTTCAAAATTTATTATAAATGTAAAATAATGTTTTTAAAAAAAAGAATTTGTCAAAAAAATCACATAATTTTTATGTTTTTTTATGGCTTTTTATAGATTAAAAACAATTAATTTCTGGTTTACAGAATACAATTATTCTATGTAAAAAAACTCATAAAGTTTATATTATATTAATAATAGTTAAAATACAGTACTCCCTAATATTTTTTAAAACTATAAAGTCAGTTATAAAAAAATAAATTTATATATTTTTATTGTTTTGTCATCTTGTCAATTTGTTTGTGCTTTATTAAATATAAATTTTTGTAGTTTTTATTTAGTTTTAATATGACAATTAGTATATTATATTTAGTAAAATTTATAATATTTATATTATTAAATGATAAATATTTAATGACTATTTACTCATATTTAATATATCAAAGCTACAATGCATCTCTATAAAATATATGTTAAAAGATTAAATTTGTATTATAAAATTATTTTGCAAATCTACAATTATAATTAAATATTATAGATCCTTTAATTATTCCAGTTATAGTTTTTTGTCACATATAATTATTAAATTTCACATTTTATGCAATTAAAATAGCTGTAAATTTTGTAATATTGAATATACTAAATATTTTTGTAATAAGTTTACTTAATATAGTAAAAAGAATTATATTTATTTTATAAAAAAATATAATCAAATAATTTTTAATTACTACTATCCTATGCCTTTATACAAAATTATATAAATTTGTTTTTTTATAAAAAATAAGTTTGTTTTTTTGCCAATTTTTACCCAATAAAAATTGAATATTTAAAAATAAAGCAAAACTTTTTTCATCTATAAATTATGAAATTTTATGCTGTTTTATATTACAGTAATTTTACTAAAAATTAAATAATCATTTATAATAGTATACTTTTGTAAGTTCAATATTTTTTATTATTATCTTATACTTATAAAATATTTTTTTCTCTCTTGTAATTTTATTTTTTTAAGTTAAATAATTTTCATTTTTTTTATAAAAACAAAATCAACTACAATAGTTTTAGTTAACTTAATACTCGTGATTTTAATATGAATAAATATTATTTTATCTACACAATTATTCGTTATATCGTTTGGGATATAAGAAAATTTAGATAGTTTAAAAAATATTATAAATCATATATTTTGCATTGTCAGTAAGTCAATTATTAAAATTGATAATTTAATTTTGAGTATTTATCTTAATTAAAAAATATAAATATTAAGAATCTCATTTAAAGAACAAACTACATCAAATACTCTATTCTTAGCTATATTTTTAATAATCGTTAATTATTTCATATCATTCAATAAAAAATATTATTAATTTAATTAGTGTTAATTTATATATTATTTTTATATTTTTTTCGATTTTTATAGTAAATTTAACTTTAAATATTAAAAACTTCTTTATAAATAAGTTTACTTAATATTTTCTTTTTTTAATGATATATAATCTATAAATCGTAAAACTTTCTTCGGATAAAAAGTTTATATAGTTTTATCATTTATAAATTATTTATGTATTTTTTGTTTGCCTTTGTGCCAATTTTTAGAATAGTTTTCAAAATTAATTTATTTTAACCTCAGATAAAATTATTCTATTTTTATTAATCTTTTTGTGAATAATTAATCATTTCTGTATATAATTTAATATTTTATTAACTTTTACATCAAATTATTGTAATATTTTCATTTTTATTTTCTAAAAATTATTTTCATTTTTTTATGATTTTAAATTTTTTACTTTATTTCTATTAAATTTATATTTATTTAAAGTTTACTTAATATTCTTATTAATTTATTTAATTTTTTAAAATGATTAATTTATGTTTTGAATAATTTTAGGAAAATAAGCTTTTATAAAAAATCTTATTTTTTATTTAGCTTAAATTTTCTGTTGCCAGTTTGTCAAATTTTTAATTTATTGTAAATATTTTTTATTTTAATACATTAAACACTTTTATTAATTAATATATTACAATTTATAACAAATTATTTAGACCTAATACACTTCATATAATTTAATATAAAAATTTAAACACTTGAAAATCGATTTTAAGCCATTTTATTTTTCTAATCTAATACTTTTATTGACTCATACTTAAATTTAATGATCATTTGATAATACATATACTAATTTAGCCATTTTAATTGAATATTTTCACATATTTATTTTAAAAAAATTATTAATTTATTTAAAATTTTTTTAAAATTAAATAGCTTAATAAAAATTTTATAAAAAAATCTGTATTTTTTTCCTTTATTATTGATATTATTCAAAAAATAAATATCATCAATATTACTTAATATAATAATTATTTATGTTAACGGCTTTCTTTTATTATTAAATAATAAAAGAATTTATACAACACTTTCTTGCCTAGCATTTTCCTAATTTAGAATTATCAATTTTTTAAAAAAATTAACAAATAATTTTTATTGTCTTTTTGTTATATTTTTACTATTATTATATGAAAAGTTATTTAAAAAAATAAAAAAAAGAAACTTTTTAGTTTCTTTTTTCGTTTTATTATTTTTGGCGTAGGTGGAGGGATTTGAACCCTCGCTGCCCTTACGAACACTAACGGTTTAGCAAACCGTCCCCTTCAGCCACTTGGGTACACCTACATGTCTAATGGTTAATTTAATATTTAGTATTAAAAAAGGAAGCTTTACTTCCATAAATAATTGTTTTGGCGGAGAGGGTGGGATTCGAACCCACGGTAGGCTATAAACCTACGCCAATTTTCAAGACTGGTGCCATAAACCAACTCGACCACCTCTCCATATTTTTCTTACAACAAATATATATTAGCATATTCATTATAGGTTTGTCAATTATATTTTTAATTTTTTTAAAAAATTTAAGAAAATTTTTATTAATTTTTTTCAAATTTTTTAAATTTATATTCCTTGTAATTTACTAAAAAACAGTATTTTAAAAATTCATTATTTTATTATCTTCTATTTTTATTAAATTTTTTTAATATTTTTTACTAATTTTAATCATATTTTTTAACTTATTATTTTTATCAACTTAATTTTAATTTTATTCTTTTTTATTTTAATTATAAATTTTTTTATTTTTTTATTATTAAATTTTCTGTCACTATTTTTTATTTTTAAAAATTATAATTTTTATTTTTTTATTTATTATTTTATATTTTAATGATTAATAATTTTTTTTATTATATTTTTTTATTTAATTAAAATATTAAAATTTATTTTAATTTCTATTCTTTTGCTATTGTAAGTAATAAATATTTAAACTATTTTTATATAAAAAAGATTATTATTCTTATACTCTCCTAATCTCAAATTAATTTTCGTTTTATTTTTTGTCTTTTAGGGTTACTTTTTTCATTATTTTTTTAACTTTTTTTTGTATTTCAAAAAAGTTGTTATAATTATTATTATTTTTTGTTTATATTTTTTTATTTTATTATTTTTATTTTTATTTTTTCAAATAAGTGCTTTGTTTATTTATCCACAATTCAAAACATGCTATTTTACTGCATTTTACAACTTATAAATTATTTGTCTTCTCTTTTGATATTTTTAATTATTTAATAATAAATATAAACTTTTAACCTACTTAACTAAATCCCTTTATTTTAGTCATTTTTATTTTTTTATTTTTACATTAGTTTATTTATAAATTTTGATTTTTTTTTCCACAATTTAGTTTTTTGCAATTTTTATTTGTGGATTAAAAAAAAAGAGAGCTTTTTTCTCTCTTAATCTACTTAAAATTATATTTTTGTTTAGTTATAAATCTTTTACTTTGTTCAGCAATTTCTAATGCAGACTTTTCCTCATCAGATAATTGATATTTTGATTTTCCACTTTTAATTGGTTTGGCATAAATATTTGATGATTCTGATCCATATAATCCATTTAATACTACACCATTATCATTTTTATCAAGTAATGCTATTGCAAAACTTAAATCACTTCCAACATCTTTAAATGCATTATATCTTACTAATCCTATTTTTTGTATACATGAATCTATATCACTATCAAGCTTTGTATAATATGCCTTAATTTCTGAATTGTCTTTTTTAATTTCTTTTACATCATCTAAATATTTTCTTAGCATTTCATCAAGATTATTTCCATTGCCTATTTTATTCATAAATTTTATATACTTACTATTTGCTTTTAATATCATTATAATATTAATTATTGTTGTTAATAATAAAACAATATTCAGCACAACCAGTACTGTTATGCCATTATCTGTTTTGATATATTCTACTAAATAATCCATTTTTTCACATCCTAATTTAACAAACTTAATATTCTTTCTAAATCATCATTTGAACTATATTGAATTATAATTTTTCCTTTTTTCTCACCTGCATCTAATTTAACTTTTGTTCCAAAAAACTCTTGAAATGTATTTTCTATATCTCTATATATAGGCAAATATTTGTCACTTTTTGCATTAGTCTTTTTTCTTATTTTTACTTTCTTTTCTAATTCTCTTACTGAGTCTCCTGATTCAATTATATATAAAGCCATTTTGTACTGTTTTTCAGGATCATCTATTGCCATCAATGATTTACAATGTCCTTCTGATATTTTTCCCTCTAATGCTAAATTTATTACTCTTTCATCTAAATTTAATATTCTTACTGTATTTGCTATTGCACTTCTGCTCTTTCCAAGCTTTTCAGCAACTTTTTCTTGTGTTAAATTATACTCATCCATTAATTGTCTTATTCCTCTGGCTTTTTCTATTGGATTTAAGTCTTCTCTTTGTATATTCTCTATTAATGATATTTCTTTATTTTTTTGTTCATTGTCATCTCTTATTATCGCAGGAATAGTGTCTAAACCAGCTTTTTTTGAAGCTCTCCATCTTCTTTCACCTGCAACTATTTCATAATAGTTATCTTTTTTGCTAACTATAATTGGTTGAATTACACCATATTCTTTAATAGAATTAGCTAAATCTTCAATACTTTCTTCATCAAATTTTTTTCTAGCTTGAGCCTTGTTTGGCTCTATTTCATTTAGCTTAATTTGTTTTACTATTTTTCCTTCTTCATTCTCTTCAGATACAAGTGGTGTACTAAATAATGCATCTAATCCTTTTCCTAACCCTGTTTTTTTAATTGCCATTGTTTTCCTCCTTGCTTAACATAATTTTTCTTGTTTCTTCATTTTTTAGTATTTCTTTTGCTAGTTTTTCATAAGCTCTCGCCCCTTTAGATTTTCCATCATATAGCGTAATTGGCATACCATAGCTCGGAGCTTCACTTAATTTTATATTTCTAGGTATTACGGTTTTGTATACTTTATCTCCAAAATACCTTTTAACTTCTTTTACAACTTGGTTTGACAAATTTGTTCTCATATCATACATCGTTAAAACAGCACCTTCTACTTCTAGTTCCTTATTTAGGTGCTTTTTTACCAAATTAATAGTATTTAATAATTGTCCTAATCCTTCTAACGCATAATATTCACATTGTACAGGTATTAATACAGAATTAGCAGCTGTAAATGCATTTAAGGTAATCAAACCTAATGATGGAGGACAGTCAATAATTACAAAATCAAATTCATCTTTTATTAAATCCAATTTTTCTTTTAATCTTTGCTCTCTAGACATCTGTGAAACAAGCTCTACTTCTGCTCCTGCAAGATTCATACTAGATGGACATAGTCTTAGTGATTTTATTGATGTTCTTAACAAAACATCTTTTATGTCAACATCGTTTATTAACACATCATATAATGATGTTGATACTTCTTTTTCTATTCCTAAACCACTAGAAGCATTTCCTTGTGGATCGGCGTCAATTAGCATTACTTTTTTTCCCTTTTTGGCTAAAATAGTGCTTACATTAACTGCTGTTGTTGTTTTTCCTACTCCACCTTTTTGATTAGCAATTGCAATTATTCTTCCCAATGTTATTCCTCCTTTTTTACTACATAATAATATAAGATTTTTTAATATCTGTCAATTAATTTTACATTTATTTTTATAAAAAAAACGCATAAATATTTGTAATCTTAGTTGTTTTCTAAAATTTCATTTATTTATACATTTTATTTAATTTATAATTATTTAATTGGTTCTTTTAATGGTTTTCCCTGTTTTCGTGGAAACTTTGCCGGTGTATTCTTTACTTTTTTTATAATTATTATATTTCTATTAATGTTTTCGTTAATTTTAATTTTATCAATTTTTATTAATTTCCCTCCCAATATTTCAATTGCTTTTTTTGCTTCATTAAGCTCGCTTTCATAATTTGGACCTTTCATACATATAGCAATTCCATCTACTTTTATAAATGGAAGCATATATTCCATTAGTGTTGTAATATTAGAAACAGCTCTAGTAACAGAAACATCATACTTTTCTCTATATTTAATGTTATTAGCTAGTTCTTCTGCTCTAGCATGAATTATTTCTAAATTATATAGATTCATATTCTCATTTATGTTTTCTATAACTTTTAATTTTTTTCCTACTGAATCTACTAATGTAAATTTCTTTTCTTTGTTCATAATTTTCAATGGAATACCTGGAAATCCTGCACCAGTTCCAATATCTATAATACTATTACTATTTTTTAAATATTTATTAACAGTTATTGAATCAACTAAATGTTTTTCTATAAATTCTTTTTCATCTGTTATTGCTGTAACATTTACTTTCTCATTCCATTTAATTATATTATTCATATAATAATATAATTCATTATATTGCTCATCTGATATATTAATATTTAAAATTGATTTATACTTATCAAATACATTTATAAATTCTTCTATTTTCATTTATTTTCCTTTTTTATTTTGCTCTAAATATATTAATAATACAGAAATATCTGCAGGTGAAATACCAGAAATTCTAGATGCTTGTCCAATTGAATATGGCTTATATTTATTTAATTTTTGTCTTGCTTCTAATCTAATTCCTTTAATCGTATTATAATCTAGATTTTCAGGTAATAATTTTTTTTCCATTTTCTTAAAACTTTCAACTTGTTTCTTTTGCATATTTATATAGCCTTCATACTTAACCATAATTTCAACTTCTTCTGTTACTTGCCTGTCAAGTTCAGGTCTATTTTTATCTATTTTTTCTAATGATTTATATGTTAATTCCGTTCTTTTTAATAGTTCTGATAATTTTATTCCTGTTGATATTTCAGTTGTACCTTTTTCAGCCAAAAATTCATTTACCTCTTTTGAAGGTTTTATATTTGTACTTTTTAGCCTTTCAATTTCTTTTTCAATCTGTGCCTTTTTTAATAAAAACTTTTGATATCTTTCTTCTGATATTAAACCTATTTTATGTCCAATTTCTGTTAATCTTAAATCAGCATTATCCTGACGCAATAGTAGTCTATATTCTGCTCTTGATGTCATCATTCTATATGGCTCCATTGTACTTTTAGTTACTATATCATCTATTAAAACTCCAATATACGCATCTGATCTATCTAATATTAATGGTTCTTTTCCCTTAATTTTTTGTGTGGCATTTATACCAGCAATAAGTCCTTGGCACGCTGCTTCTTCATATCCAGACGTTCCATTTATTTGTCCTGCGAAAAACATGCCACTAATTTTTTTTAATTCCAATGAGCTTTTTAACTGTGATGGTTCTATGGAATCATATTCAATTGCATATGCTGGTCTTGTAAATTCCGCATTTTCTAATCCTGGTAAAGTTCTATACATTTCTATTTGAACATCTTCTGGAAGTGATGAGCTCATTCCTTGAATGTACATTTCGTCAGTATCTAAACCAATTGGTTCAACAAATATTTGATGTCTTTCTTTATCTGCAAACCTTACCACTTTATCTTCTATTGATGGACAATATCTCGGTCCGGTACCTTCTATTTTTCCAGCATATAGTGGAGATCTATGCAGATTTTTTCTTATTATTTCATGTGTTTTTTCATTTGTATATGTTAACCAACATGGCACTTGTTCTATTTTAGGAGATTCATCTTCAAAAGAAAATGGTGTTAATCCGTTTTCTCCTTCCTGAATTTCCATTTTTGAAAAATCTATACTATTTTTGTTAATTCTAGCTGGCGTTCCTGTTTTAAATCTTTGTATTTCGATGTTCAACTTTTTTAAACAATCTGACAATTTATTTGCAGCGGCTACTCCATCAGGTCCACTTTCATAAGACACTTCACCTATATGTATTTTTCCTTTTAAATATGTTCCTGTTGCAAGTATTACACACTCTACATTATAAATTGCTCCTAAATTTGTCTCAACACTAACAATTTTCCCGTCTTTAACACCAATATCTACAATTTCAGCTTGTTTTATATATAGATTTTTTTGTTTTTCTAATGTATGCTTCATCTCCATTTGATATCTTTTTCTATCTGCTTGTGCTCTTAATGAATGTACTGCTGGTCCTTTTGAAGTATTAAGCATTCTTAGCTGAATCATAGTTTTATCGATATTTTTTCCCATTTCTCCACCAAGGCTATCTATTTCTCTAACCAAATGTCCTTTTGATGTTCCACCTATATGTGGATTACATGGCATATTTGCTATACATTCCAAACTAATTGAAAAGAGTAATGTTTTCATTCCTAGCCTACTACAAGCAAGAGCAGCTTCGCATCCTGCATGTCCTGCTCCTATAACTGCAACATCATATTTACCTGCATTGTAACTCATATTCTTAACCTCTTTACTATTTTACAATAATTAACACTTTATTTTTACTGTTTTTTGTGAAACAAAAACACGTGTTTCACTTTTAAGTCTTAATATCTTAGCTCTTATATCATTTTCCTAGGCAAAATTTTGAAAAAATTTCAGAAATAACATCATCTGTAACAGACTCACCCGTAATTTTTCCTAATTCTTCTATTATTTCTTTTAAATATGTTGAAATAATATCAATAGGCATGTTTTTATATATGGTTTCTTTTGCTTTGTTTAAATTATTTCTTGAATTAATTATTATGCTTTTATGTCTATTATTACTTACAATTATTTCACCATTGCTAACAATATCTTTCAATTTAAACATTTCTGAAATAGTTTTATATAATTCGTCTATTCCCTCTTGTGTTTTTGTTGATATTTCAATAACTTTTTTATTAATATTATTAAATCTAGAAATATCAATTTTTCTATCTAAATCACTTTTATTTAATAAAATAATTGAATTTTTATTTTCGATTATTTGAAGTATTTTATCATCTTCTTCACTTAATTCTCTACTTCTATCAAAAATTGCTATAACAATATCACTTTTTTTAGCAATTTCAAGTGCTTTTTCAACACCAATCTCCTCTACCCTGTCTTTAGTTTCCCTTATACCTGCTGTATCAATTATTTTTAAAGGTACTCCATCAATAGAAATAAATTCTTCAATAGTATCTCTTGTTGTTCCTTCAATATCTGTAACAATCGCTCTTTCTTCATTAAGAATCAAATTAAGTAATGAAGATTTTCCACTATTAGGTCTTCCAACTATTGCAACGGTAATACCTTCTCTTAAAATTTTTCCACTATAGAAGCTTTTTTCTAAAGAGTCTAATATTTTATCAACTTCATTTAAAGTATCAAGAATTCTATTATTAGTAACTTCTTCAATATCGTATTCAGGATAATCAATTGTAGCTTCTATATCAGCCATAATTGATATTACAATTTTTCTAATTTCTTTAATTTTATTTGAAAGATTTCCTTCTAATTGGTCAATTGATACTTTAGCTTCTTTTTCAGTTTTAGAGTTAATAATATCTATTACAGCTTCAGCTTGAGACAAATCAATTCTTCCATTTAAAAACGCTCTTTTTGTAAATTCTCCTGGTTCAGCAATTATAGCTCCATTTTTTATACATAAATCTAATATTTTATTCATAATAACAATTCCACCATGAGAATTAATCTCACACATATTTTCTTTAGTATAACTCTTTGGAGCTTTAAAATATGATACTAATGCTTCGTCAACAATTTTATTTTCTTCTACTATATTGCCATATTTAATTGTATAACCTTTAATACGATTAGAACTATTAATTGGTTTAAAAATCTTTTTCAATATTTCAAAACAAGAATCGCCACTCATTCTAATTATACCTATTCCACCAACTCCTGGTGCAGTTGAAATAGCAACAATAGTATTACTCATTTAAAGTTTCTCCTTTTAAATAAACTGGTAATTATTATAACACAGTCTACATAATTTTGCAAGACACCGATTCTATTACAAAAAAAATGGACTATGCACGTCCATTTTTATTTATTATACGAAACAACTATTTTTCTATTTGGTTCTTCACCAATACTATATGTTTTTACTTTATTATTATCTTGTAATTTAGTGTGAATAATCTTTCTTTCATATGCTGGCATCGGTTCTAATGTAATATCTCTTTTTGTTTTAATAACAGTATTAGATATTTTAACTGCCAAATTTTGTAAATCTTTTTCTCTTTTTTCTCTATAGCCACCTATATTAACAATTACTCTTATTCTTTCTTTGCTATTCTTTGAAACAATATTGGTAAGTATATTTTGTATAGCATTAAGAACTTCTCCTCTGTATCCAATTAAATATCCAGTATCTTCTCCATTTATTACAACACTAATATTATTGCCATTTTCATTTATTTCATATTTTAAATCCTTTGTAGGAAGTTTTGAAATAAACTCCTTTAAAAAATTATCTATTAAACTTATATATTTTTTTAAATCAATATTTTTTTCATCATTGTTTTTTGTATTAAAACTTTTATTATTATCATTATTTTTTGGTTTATTATCAATATCATCTTTTAATGTCATTTCAACTTTTACAACTCTAGGCGTTAATATACTAAAAAAACTTCTTTTGTCTTCTGATTCTAATATTTTAATATCTACTTTATTTTTTGAAACCTTTAGTTCTTTTAACCCTTTTTCAATAGCTTCAGTTGATGTTTTTCCTTCAAACACATACACCTTACTATCCATTTATTATTCCTCCTCATTTTTAAAATATTTATTTATTATTAATCTTTCAGCAATCATTAATAAATTACTAACTAACCAATAAAGAGCAAGGCCAAGTGGTGCAATAAGAGCAATACTAACTGACATAATCGGCATCATTAGCATCATTTGTTTATTCATCTCTTCCATTGCATCAGCTTCTTTATCTTCTTTATCTTCTTTCACAACTAATTCTTTATTTTCTGTATTTTCTTCAACAACTTTTTTATTTTCATTTTCTTCTGAAATTGAATTATTATTGACTTTACTTAAGGATGTTGTAATTTTTGTAGAAACAATTGAAGTAATAACATATAAAATAGGAATAACAAAAACTTTCCAATTAGTATAATTCTGTGATGGAACATCACTTAAATCCAATCCTAAAAAGTTCATATTAATTCTAACATTTTCATCTATTTCAGACATATTTTTAATAATTGCAATTTCAGGATATCTTAACTGCCCTTCAGAATTTTCTGATAATTTGTTTGTATAATCATTAATTAAATTAGTATCAATATGTTTCATATATGTTAATGGTCTACTAACTAAGAAAAACATAGCTAAAACAATTACAAACTGAACAATTGAACTCAAACATCCACTAAAAGGACTCATATTTTCTCTCTTATATAAATCCATTAATTCTTGACTTTGACGAAGTTGATCATTACTATATTTTTCTTGAATTTTTTTTGCTTCTGCTTGAATTTTAGTTGTTTTTTTCATAGTTTTTTGTTGTTTTATTGATATAGGAAGCATAATAACTTTAAGTATAAGTGTAAATATAATAATAGCAATACCATAATTATTTACAACACCATAAATAGCATTTAATAAGTAACCAAATAAATTAGCAAAAAATTTCATATACCCTCCTCTATTTCAATGGATCAAATCCACCTTTAGAAAATGGATTGCATCTAACAATTCTTTTAGCACCAATAATTATTCCTTTTATAATGCCATATTTCTCTATTGCCTGTTTAGTATATTCAGAGCAACTAGGATAATATTTACATCTATGGCCTAATAATGGTGAAATATTTTTTTGATAAAACTCAATTAACTTTATAAAAAAATTTTTAACAATCATAATTAATTAATAAATTAGCTTTCTTTAAAGTTTTATAAAAATTATTTTCTATTTGTTTAAAACTAATTTCTTTAATATTTTTATTCTTATTAATAACAACTAAAATATCTACTCCATCTTTTATATTCTTTTCATATAGTTTATAATTTTCTCTTATTAGTCTTTTAATATGATTCCTATCCACTGCTTTTCCAGCTTTCCTAGATATTGCTATTCCAAATCTATTTATATCTAATTGTGTTTCTTTAATATAAAAGTGTATAAAATCACCAAAATAAAATTTACCTTTTGAAAATAAATTTTTAAATTCATAATTTTTTTTTAACATAATTGTTTTTTTCATATTTATTCCTTTATAAAAAGTTACATAATACTTTATATAATAATAAAATTAGTTGCAGTCATTATTAAATAAGATATTTTAAATTTTAGTTTTTTACATAATAAAATATAAGAAATTAGCATTATTTAAATTTGTAAAAATATGATAGAATAAAAGGGCATATTAATAGCCCTCTTTATTTTAAGCACATATGCTTTTTCTTCCTTTATTTCTTCTTGCCTTTAAAACTTTTCTACCAGCTCTAGTTTGCATTCTTTTTCTAAAACCATGAACTTTATTTCTTTGTCTCTTTTTTGGTTGATATGTTCTTTTCATTTTGCACCTCCTAATTTAAATAAATTATTTTTTTATTTATTATTTGTAATATAATTATTACATTTATTCAAAAGTAATTTAGATTATACTATAATTTCACAGAAAAAGTCAAGTATCTAGAAATATTTTTAATATTTAATATTACAAAATTGTTACTTTCATATTTTTTTTATTAATTTTTGTCTTGATATTTTAAAGTATTTTTGATATTATAAGTTTGCAAAAAAATAAAATTATTTTTTCCACAAACAAATATACGGTGAAGTCTTTCATTTTCAGTACTCCCGTAATCATATGTGGAAAACATTGTGGATAATACAACTTAGAAAGGATGGTTCTATATAATAATGTACTCAGACAAAAATGATTTACTTACAAAAGCAAAAGATTTATTAAAAGAAGAAATGACAACAATTTCATATACTACATGGATAAAAAGCTTAGAAATAGAATCAGTAGACGACAATAAAATAGTTTTAGTAGCACTCTCAAAAATGCAAAAAGATGCAATAGAATCTAGACTTTTTGATTTAGTTTCAAACACATTTAACTTTATAACAAATAAAACTTGCGATATAAAAATTATAGAAAAATCTGAAGCATTAGAAATAGAGAATACTCAAGCAGAAAAAGTTGATTTTACTAGCACCGAAAACTATAATAATAGTTTTTTAAATCCCAAATATACATTTGATAATTTCGTAATTGGAAATAATAATAAGTTTGCACAAGCAGCAGCATATGCTGTATCAGAATCACCAGCAACTGCATATAACCCTTTATTTATATATGGAGGAGTTGGTCTTGGAAAAACTCATTTAATGCATGCAATCGGAAATAAAATAATGAAGAACAATCCAAATACCAAAATTTTATATGTAACATCAGAACAATTTATAAATGAACTTATTAATTCAATTAAAGATGCTAATTATAAAAATGAATTATTTAGAAATAAATATAGAAATATTGATGTTTTATTAATAGATGATATTCAGTTTATAGCAGGAAAGAAGATGGGGCAAGAAGAATTTTTTCATACTTTTAATACTTTACATCAAAATGGAAAACAAATAATAATATCAAGTGACAAGCCTCCTCGAGACATTCCATTATTAGAAGAAAGATTAAAATCAAGATTCGAGTGGGGAATACTAGCAGATATTTCAATGCCTGATTATGAAACAAGACTTGCTATATTAAGGAAAAAAGTACAAGCAGACAATATTATAATAGATGATTATATTTTATCAGTAATAGCAACAAAAATAGATTCTAATATTAGAGAATTAGAAGGTGCCTTAAATAAAATCATAGCATATGCATCATTAACTCATAGTCCTATAACAATAGAAATGGCAGAAAAATCAATAAATGATATTGTGTTACAAAAAGAAAAAGTTATATCTGCTGACTATATACAAGAAGTTGTATCTAAATACTTTAATATAGATAAAAAAGATTTAATTTCAACAAAAAAATCAAATGATATAGCTCATCCAAGACAAATAGCTATGTATTTATGTAGAACCGTAGCTGGTATGTCATTTCCAAAAATTGGTGCTGAATTCGGCAATAGGGATCATACAACTGTAATGCATGCTGTTAATAAAATAGAAAAAGAAATAAAAGAAAAGACAAACACCAAACTAATTGTGGAAAGTGTTAAAAACATAATCCAAGAAGATAAATAATAATAATATAAATAAAAAATAATATAAACAAAAAAATATGTTTTACAAACATTTTTTTTACCAAAGAAGAGCTATTAACTCTTACGGAAAAGCTTAAAAGGTTATCCACATTCAATTGTGAAAATCCTGTATAAACATTGTTAATAACTCTTTATTCACAAATGATATTGAATAGTGTGGAAAAAAAGGAACTTTATTAACATATTTTTACACATGCTCTTTCCTAGGGAAGTAAATGATTTGAAAAGTTTTCCACTAAATCCACAGCACCTAATACTAATACTACTAATTATATTAATAAATTAAAGGAGAAAAAAATGAAAATTATTTGTGAAAAAGAAAAAATCTTAAAAGGTATTACTTCCGTTATTAATGGCGTTGCTTCAAAAACAACAATGCCAATATTAGAAGGAATACTTATTCAAACAAATGAAAATGAATTAAAATTAACTTCATATGATTTAGAAATAGGAATTGAATATATATTAGAAGCAAAAGTTGAAGAACAAGGTAATACTGTAGTAAATGCAACAATGTTCAGTGAAATAATTAAAAGATTACCAGCTTCTGAAATTAAACTATCTATCAATGAAAATAATTTATTAGAAATTGAATGTGAAGGATCTTTATATAAACTAGCTACAATGAATGCTGATGAATTTCCAGAACTTCCAAAAATAAATATAGATAATTCAATAGAAATTGAACAAACAATATTAAAAAATATGATTAGAAAAACAATATTTGCTGTAAGTACAGAAGAAAATAGACCTATTTTT
This sequence comes from Clostridiales bacterium UBA7001, assembly GCA_002449785.1. Taxonomy (GTDB): domain Bacteria; phylum Bacillota; class Clostridia; order TANB77; family CAG-508; genus Scatovivens. The sequence goes on along the minus strand of DJXP01000019.1, from coordinate 26,043 downwards.
ACGGGATGTTTATTTGAAGTAACAGATAATAAATTAAATGTTGTTGCTGTTGATGGATATAGATTAGCAATAAAAAAATCTGAAATAAATAAGGTTTCTAATAATTTCAGTAGTGTAATTCCTGGAAAAACATTAAACGAAGTTAATAAAATAATATCAGATTCGTTTGAGCCTATTAAGATAGGGATTTCAAGAAATCAAGCATTATTTGAAATGGAAAATTGTAAGATTGTTACTAGATTACTAGATGGTGAATTTTTAAAATATTCTAATGCAATACCACAGAATTGGGAAACAAGAATAAAAGTTAATAAAATAATGTTACAAAATTGTTTTGAAAGAGTGTCTTTAATTTCAGCTTCAAGTATTGAAAAAGAAAAAAAATATCCTGTAAAAATAAATATTGAAATAGGAAAAGTAACAATTTTATGTGCAAATCAGACAGGAGATGCTAAAGAAGAATTATATGTTGAAACTGAAGGAAAAGATTTAGAAATTGGATTTAATCCTAGATTCTTTTTAGATGCTTTAAAAGTAATTGATGATGAAGAAGTATATATAGAATTTGGAACAAATAGATCACCATGTATTATTAAATCAGTAGATAATACAGGAGACTATATTTATATGATATTACCAATAAAAATGAAAGATTAAAAAGGAGGATATGTTAAGGAATTTAACATAATTTATTATGAAAGATATTTTAAAAAAAATAGGCGATTTTTATATGAATTTAACAAAAAAGTTTGATGGAATTTCTGAAATGATTTATGAAAGAACTGGAAAGAAAATTAATATAGGTATGATTGTATTATTAATTGCAATTGCAGTTGTTATGTTGTGGGTCGTTAAAGTATTTTTAGGATGGCTTGTTACTTTAATATAGTGGGTAGAAAATGTACATAAAAGAATTATATTTAAATAATTTTAGAAATTACGAAGAGCAAAAAATAGAATTTAATAATAATATAAATGTATTATTTGGCAATAATGCACAAGGAAAAACTAATATTGTTGAGGCAATTTATTTATGTGCATATGGAAAATCTTTTAGAGCAAAAAAAGATAATGAACTAATAAATTTTAAAAAAGATTGTTCAAGTATAGAAATAATATATAAAAAAAACGATAGAAGTGGAAAAATAAAAGTAGATATAAATGACAAAAAAACATTTTATTTAAATGAAATAAAACAAAAAAAAATAAGTGATGTAATTGGCAAAATTAATGTAGTTATATTTACTCCAGAAGATATTGATATAATAAAAGAAGGACCAAGTAAAAGAAGAAAATTTATTGATATGCTAATTAGTTCTTTAAGACCTAATTATATTCATTTATTAAATTCTTATAATAAATCTCTAGAGCAGAGAAATAACTATTTAAGGCAGATAAAAATTGAAAACAAAAAAGTAGAAATGTTAGATATCTGGGATGAACAACTTGCTTCATATTCTTATAAAATATATGAATATAGAAAAATGTTTATAGAAAAAATAGAAGAAAACATAAATGTTTTCCACAAATTAATAACAAAAAGTGGAAAAGAAGATATCAAAATAAAATATATTTCTAATAGTAAAGAAGAAAAAACTTTTTTAGATAACTTAATAAAAACAAGAGAATTAGATATAAAAAGAGGATATACAGCTACTGGTATTCATAGAGATGATTTTATAATTTATATAAATGATAGGCCAGTTTCTATATTTGGCTCACAAGGACAGCAAAGAACAATGGTTTTAACTTTAAAACTCTGTGAGCTTCAAATTATAAAAGATGAAATAAATGACACACCAATACTGTTATTAGATGATTTTATGTCAGAGTTAGATGAGAATAGAAGAAAAAATTTCTTTGAAAATATAAAAGACAATCAAGTTATAATAACTTGTACTGATGAAATTGATATAAAAAATAATGCAAAATTTTATATAGAAAATGGTATATGCAATAAATTATAAATAAGAGGTAAAATAGAATAGTAACTTAAGAAAGGATTGGTTAAAAAAATGGAAAAATACGAACATGAGTATAATGCTGAACAAATACAGGTTTTAGAAGGATTAGAACATGTTAGAAAAAGACCAGGAATGTATATAGGAAGTGTTTCCGTTAGAGGATTACATCACTTAGTATATGAAATTGTAGATAATGCTGTTGATGAAGCTTTAGCAGGATATTGCAAAAATATAAAAATAACAATAGAACCTGGAAATATTATTTGTGTTGAAGATGATGGAAGAGGAATACCTGTAGATATTCATCCAAAAACTAAAATTTCTGCAGCAGAAACAGTATATACGAAATTAAATGCGGGTGGAAAATTTGGTGGAGACAGTGGATATAAGGTTTCTGGAGGACTTCATGGAGTTGGTGCTTCTGTTGTTAATGCATTATCAGATTGGACAGAAGTAACTATTCAAAGAGATGGTGGAATTTATCAAATGAAATTCGAAAAAGGAAAAACTATACAATCTCTTACCAAAATAGGTGATTCTGATAAAACTGGTACTAAAGTTAGATTTTATGCTGATGGAAGTATTTTTGAAACATTAAATTATGAATATGATGTATTAGAAAATAGATTTAGAGAAATGGCATTCTTGACAAAAGGGTTAAATATAGAAATAGAAGATTTAAGAGAAGATCCACCTAAAAAAGCAAAATTTTTATATGAAGGAGGATTGAAAACTTTTGTTGAATACTTAAATAAAAATAAAGAAAAAATAAATCCAGAACCTATATATATTGACAAAGAAGGCGAATTTCCAATAGAAATTGCTATTCAATATACAACAAGTTATTCTGAAAATATTTATACATTTGTCAATAATATAAATACAATTGAAGGTGGTACACATTTAGAAGGTTTTAAAAGATCTCTTACTAAAGTATTTAATGATTATGCTAGAGAAAAAAATATATTAAAAGAAAAAGATGCTAATTTATTAGGTGATGATATTAGAGAGGGAATTACAGCAGTAATTTCAGTAAAAGTAAAAGAACCTCAATTTGAAGGTCAAACTAAAACTAAATTAGGAAATAGCGAAGTTACAGGAATAGTTCAAACTGTGGTAAATGAGTATTTATCAGCATTCTTAGAAGAAAATCCTAACATTGCAAAAGCTATACTTGAAAAATGTATTAGTGCATCTAGAGCAAGAGAAGCTGCTAGAAAAGCAAGAGAATTAGTAAGAAAGAAAAATTCATTAGAAACAGCAACATTACCAGGAAAACTTGCAGATTGCAGTAGCAAAATTGCAGATGAATGTGAAGTATATATAGTTGAGGGAGATTCTGCAGGTGGTAGTGCAAAACAAGGAAGAGATAGAAAATTTCAAGCAATTTTACCTTTATGGGGAAAAATGCTTAATGTTGAAAAAGCAAGAGCAGATAAAATATATGGAAATGATAAATTGAATCCTGTTATATTAGCTGTAGGTGCAGGAATTGGAAATGAGTTTGATATTACAAAGATTAGATATGGAAAAGTTATTATAATGGCAGATGCTGATGTTGATGGTGCACATATTAGAACATTATTATTAACATTTTTCTTTAGATATATGAGACCGCTTATAGAAAATGGAAATGTATATTTAGCTCAACCACCACTTTATAAATTATCTAAAAAAGGTATGGAGGATATATATTGTTACACTGATGAAGATTTAGATAAAAGATTTAAAGAATTAGCAGAAAAAGGTATTTCAAGAGATCAAGTTGGAATTCAAAGATATAAAGGTCTAGGAGAAATGAATCCAGAACAATTATGGGAGACAACTATGAATCCTGAAACAAGGATTTTAGTAAAAGTTACTATGGATGATGCTATTTCAGCAGATAGAGTGTTTTCATTATTAATGGGAGATGAGGTAAATCCAAGAAGAGAATTTATTGAACAAAATGCTAAATATGTTAAGAATCTTGATATATAAAAATAGAGGGTGTAATATTCACCCTCTATTTTCAGTTAAATAATAATTTAACATTATAAAACTTATATTAACTTTCAGCTTGGACTAAAATACATTATGGTCTGACCTAAAACATATTGCTATATTAATAAGCCATATATAACATATATTAATCAATCACTAAATTATAAATCCACTCTAAATAGCTGCTGTCGTCCTATAAGGAGTATAGGCAACCACTTTTAAATAAAAATATAATCATAACTTCAAATGTATTATATATTTTCAAACCTTTTATTATTTTATAATTGTTACAATTATAAAAACTCTTATAACATAAAGCTGTATATTTATTATATATAAAATTGAGAAAAAAGCTCTTGGATAAACAATACACTCCTTGTGTCCGACATAAAATACTAATATTTATCAATATTTTATATCTTAACTCGAATAAATAAACACCTTATAAATATTTATTTACTCTTAAGTTAGGCTAATATAAATTTTATAATAATATTATAGGCAAAAAAATTAAAAATATTCAAAAATTTATTGACAATATATAAAAAAAGTTGTATTATATAAAAAATTCAAGGGGCAAAATAAATTTATAATTTGTTTTGTCTTTTTTTGTTATTATAATAATGAAATTAAAAAATAAAAAGGAGATGATATAATAAAAAATAAACATAAAAAGACTACAAAAGAATGGCTACCATTTGAAAAAATTTTAGATAATGGTGTTATAAAGATAAAAAATAAATATGTTAAAATTATTAGAGTTAAACCTATTAATTATGATTTAAAATCAAATTTAGAAAAAGAAGCTATTTTAAATTCGTATAAGTTATTTTTAAAATCATGTGATTTTAGTATTCAAATATTAATCCAAAGTAAAAAAGAAGATCTTTCAACTTATTTTTTAAATCTAAAAAAAATATCCGAAAATGAAAAAAATAATAAAATAAAAGAGAATATAAGAAATTATATTAGTTTTATTAATAGAAAAGTTGATGAAAATAAATCATCATCAAAAATTTTTTTTATTATAGTTAAGTATGATATTGAGAGTAATGAAAAACAAATAAAAGAAGAAACAGAAGAATTAGCAAATAATTATTTAAATGAATGCTTTTTTAAAATAAAGGAGTCTTTAAGTAGATGTGGGAATATTGTTTATGATGTTTGCTCAAAAAAAGATTGTGTAGACGTTTTAACTAGTTTTTTTATACCCAAAAATGAATTTAAAAATCATAAGGAGGAATTAATATAGAAAGTTTTTATGATGGAGTGTTAGATACAAAAGATAAAATGTCACCAGGATATATAAGTAACAAAAATCCTAAATATTTAGAAATTGACGGAATGTATTATTCAGGTCTAATTATTATTGATTATTATAGAGAATACCATGACATTATATTTAAAAATTTAATTAATACTAATGTAAATATGAATATATCAATTTTTTATGAAAAACAAGATTCATATAAAACAATAAAAGATTTAACATATTTTATTGGAAATGTGGGAGTAAATCTAAAAGAAGGAAACACCAATAGAGAGGATATTGATATTGCTGCTTACTCATATAATGATGCGAAATATATTAGGAAAGAGATTCAAGTTAATAATGATGACTTATACTTTCTTTATACATACATAAATATACTATCAGATAACGAGAGAGAATTAACAAGAAATATTAATAAAATAGAAAGTTTGTTACAGGCAAATGGCTTAATAACCAAAAAAGCAAATTTTAGGCAAGAGCAAATATTTTTAAGTACAATTCCACTCATGAATAATAATAATGATATAAAGAATGTTTCAAAAAGAAATATATTAGGGAATTCGCTAGTTTCAACATATCCATTTATTTCATCAAATATATGTGATGAAAATGGTATTTTTATAGGAACAAATATATACAATAATTCTTTAATTTTAGTAGATAGATTTAATAAGAATAAGTATAAAAATGCTAATATGTGTGTATTTGGAACAAGTGGAGCAGGTAAATCATTTTATACAAAACTGTTAATACTAAGATATAGGATAATGGGAATGTCACAATACATAATAGATCCTGAAAGAGAATATACGAAATTATGTGAGAATTTAGATGGTATTTGTATAAAATTTGGACCAACATCTGATAAATATATAAATATTTTGGATATTAGAGAAGACAGTATTGAAGAAGAAAAGGGATTCTTAACAACTAAAATAGGAAAACTAAGAGGATTTTTTAGTTTAGTATTTGGAGATTTAGATGAAGAAAGAATAGCAATTTTAGAAGAATATTTGATAAAAACATATAATAAAAAGAATATTAATTTTGATGATAATTCATTATATAAATTTGATGAAAAGACAAACACAAAAATATTCAAGGAAAGCAGTGATATGCCTATTTTGGAAGATTTGTATTACGAATTGGATGACAACGAAAGTGGAGATTTTTTTAAAAGAAAATTATACCCTTTTATAAATGGATCATTAAAATTTTTAAACAATTATACAAACGTAGAGTTAGATAATAAATTAATAATTGCAGATATATATGAATTAGGTGAAGATAATTTAAAATATGGAATGTATGTGTTTACAGAACTCTTTTGGGATAAAATAAAAAAAGATAGAAATATAAATAAAGCAATTTACTTAGATGAAATATGGAGATTAATAGGAGTAACATCAAATAAATTTGTTGCAAGCTTTATATATAAAATATTTAAAACAATAAGAAAATATGGTGGAAGTGCTGTTGCAATAACACAAGATGTTTCAGATTTGTTTAGTTTAGATAATGGAGCTTATGGAAAAAGCATATTAAATAATTCATCTATTAAATCTTTTTTTTCCTTAGAGGAAGAAAATATATTAGTACTAAGTAAATATGCAAATATTTCTGAAAAAGAAAAAATAGAAATTAAGTCTTTAAAGAGAGGAGAAAGCTTAATGTTTATAGGCGATAATCATATTCTGGCAAAAATAGAATGTTCAGAAGAAGAAATGGAGATGATAGTTTGAAAGTAATTACTGCTATTGGAAACCCAATAATAAATAATAAATTAAGAGAATATAAAGAATATGAAGTAATAGGTAAGGACATTCAATATGAAGAGGGAATTTTTGAACTATTAGAACAAATAAAAAATATAGACATAATATTTTTAAGTAATGCATTACCTGAAGAATTTGATTTTAAAAAATTAATCGATAAAATATTAAAATTGAAAGATAACATAAAATTAATAGTGTTTTTAAAAGAAAAAAATCAAAATATAGAAAATTATTTAAATAGTAAAGATATATTTGATATATTTTATTTAAATAATATAGAAAATTTTTTTGATAGAATTGACAATAATAGTGAGATTAATAATGTAAATGATATTGAAGAATTTAAAAAAATAATTATAAAAAGTATACATAACACTAATATAAAAGATTATCAAAAATCATTAAAAATAGACAAAAACAGTTATATAAAAAATAATAATAAAATAATAGTTATAACAGGAAATAATGGCTCTGGAAAAAGCATTTTTTCTACAACATTTTCAAATTACTTATTAAACATAGAAAAAAAAGTATTATTAATTGATTTAAATTATAATAGTTCAACTATTAGTCATTTATTAGAAATTAAATGTAAAAATAATTCAATTGTAAACATAAATAATAACTTTGGAGTAATATGTGAATTTAATAATATGGAATATAATACGATGTATAATGTAGAATATTTATTTAATAGATTAAATAAATATAAAAAAATATATGATTATATAATAATAGATTTACCAGGTGATATTAAAAATAAATTAGTAAAAGAATGTATAGAATATTCAAATCTCATTTTGTATTTGTTGGAACCAAATTTAATAGAAATGCAAAAAGCAAATTTATATTTAGAAAGTTACATAAAAGATATTGAAATACAAAGTCAAAAAATAAAATTAGTATTAAACAAAACAAATAAATATAAGATTGATAAAAATATTTTGGAAAGTGTTTTTAGCGACTTTGAAATTATAGGAGATATTGAATATAACGAAAAATTAAATTATGTTATAAATAAAAGTGTAGTTAATGATTTATCAAAAAAAGAATTTGAGCAAATATTTGAAAACATAAATATATCTTAAAAATTATGTAAATATTTAAAGGAGGAATTTATGAATAATTTAATGTTAGATAATAATGAAACAAAACTAAATTCTAGAAGTCAGATCGAAATGGTTAATGAAAATGAATTATACAATAATCAAAAAAACTTTTTAGAATCAGATTTCGTCAAAGTAATAAATACAGCTCTTGATATAGGGTTAAAAGCCATACTTCCAAATTTAATTGAAAATGATGTAATAGATATAAAAAATATAATACTGGAACAAGGTTTTTTTAATGGAATAAAGGAAATATTAAATTCTGGATTAGATTTAGGAAAAAGTCTTTCTGGAATTGTAACAGGTAATTTTGAAAATATTTCACAAGTACAAATGGCGATAAAAAAAGGTGGAGTTTTAGATAAAATTTCAAGTTTACTAGATTTTTCAATTAATATGGCAAATAGAAAGAATTTAATCGATAGTAAAATTGCTTCGTTAATAAAAGATGGAAAAAATACGGTAATTAATTCTATAAGTGACAAAATAGAGGAAAATTTAAATACACAATTAAAGTCAATTGAAAAATTAGAAAATTATTGTAGTAAATGGGAAAGCTCTTTTAATAATAAAGATATTAATGGTATGACTAAAGCTTATAAAAGTATTGAGAATTATATTCAAAAAACTTTACCAATTGAAAAAATAATAAAACAAGCCAGAAAAATTGAAAGTCTACATAACATTATTATTAATAATGGAAATAATTTTGATATTACTAAGGAACAGGAAATATTAGCAGAAAAATTAGCATAAAAAATACGGTTTTTTTCTTGCTTTTTTGGTAATATTTTTATATAATGCTCGTATAAAAGTATTATAAGAAAAGAGGTTATTAAATGGAAAGGCAAGATGGAAAAATAATCGAAAGAAATATTGAAACTGAAATGAAAACAGCTTATATTGATTATGCAATGAGTGTTATAGTTTCAAGAGCATTGCCTGATGTTAGAGATGGATTAAAACCTGTTCATAGAAGAATTTTATATTCTATGCATGAAGATGGAATAACATCAGATAAACCTTATAGAAAATGTGCAAATACTGTTGGTTCTGTTTTAGGTAGATATCATCCACATGGTGATTCTTCTGTATATGATGCAATGGTACGTTTAGCGCAAGACTTTTCAATGAGATATATGTTAATAGATGGACATGGTAATTTTGGTTCTATTGATGGTGACCCAGCTGCTGCAATGAGGTATACAGAATCAAGAATGTCAAAAATAGCGGAACAAATGTTGGTAGATATTGAAAAAAATACTGTAGATTTTATGCCAAACTATGATGATAGACTACAAGAACCAACTGTTTTACCTTCAAGAATTCCTGCGTTATTAGTAAATGGTTCATCTGGTATAGCTGTTGGTATGGCAACTAATTTTCCACCACATAACTTAACTGAAGTAATTAATGGTGCTATAAAAGTTATTGATGATGATAATGTCACAAATGAAGAATTGATGGAAATAATAAAAGGACCAGATTTTCCTACAGGTGCTTTAATACTAGGTAGAGAAGGGATAAAAGATGCTTATACAACAGGTAGAGGAAAAATAACATTAAGAGCTGAAACTGAAATCGAAGAAATGTCAGGAAATAAACAAAGAATAATAGTTAGATCTTTACCATATCAAGTAAATAAATCTAATTTAATAATAAAAATAGATGAATTAGTAAAGGAAAAGAAAATAGAAGGAATATCAGAAGTAAGGGACGAATCTGATAGAGAAGAAAGAGTTAGAATAGTAATTGAACTTAAAAGAGATGCTAGACCACAAGTTATTTTAAATCAATTATTTAAACATACACAAATGCAAGATACATTTGGTGCTATTTTATTAGCATTAGTTGATGGACAACCTAAAATATTAACATTAAAAGAATGTTTAGAAGAATATATTAAACATAGAAGAGAAGTAATATTAAGAAGAACTCAATTTGATTTAGAAAAAGCAGAAGCTAGAGCACATATATTAGAGGGTTTATTAATAGCAATTGACAATATAGATGAGGTTATTAAAATCATCCGTGAATCTTATGATGATGCAAAAGAAAGATTAATGAAGAGATTTAATCTTTCTGATATTCAGGCACAAGCAATACTTGACATGCAACTTAAGAGACTATCTGGATTGCAAAGAGAGAAATTAGAAGAAGAATATGCAGAACTTATGAAATTAATAGCTTATTATAAAGAGATTTTGTCAAGCGAATCATTGGTATTTGATATTATTAAGCAAGAATTAATTGAAGTTAGAGACAAATTTGGAGATGAAAGATTAACAAAAATTGTGTCAGCTGAAGGAGAATTTGACGAAGAAGATTTAATAAAAGAAGAACAAACAGTTATTGCTTTAACACATTTTGGATATATAAAGAGAATGCCAGTCGATACATATAAGAGCCAAAGACGTGGTGGTAAAGGTATAACAGGTATGTCTACTAGAGAAGATGATTTTGTTAAAGAAATTTTTACGGCATCAACTCATGATACAATTTTATTCTTTAGTAATAAAGGAAAAATGTATAGATTAAGAGGATTTGAGATTCCTGAAGCAGGTAGAACTGCTAGAGGAACTGCAATTGTTAATTTATTAAATTTAGATGCTGGCGAAAAAGTTTCAGCTATTATTCCTATACAAAATTTTGCAGAAGGTAAATTTTTATTAATGGCAACCAAAAACGGACTAATCAAAAAAACACCTCTTGCAGAATATGATTCTAATAGAAAAAATGGATTAATGGGAATTACTTTAAAAGATGACGATGAATTAATAGATGTTAGAATGACAGATGGACAAGATAATGTAGTTTTAGTTACTAGAAAAGGAATTTGTATTACATTTAGTGAAAAAGATGTAAGACCAGTTGGAAGAACAGCTCAAGGTGTAATAGGAATGAGAGTTGATGAAGGAGATTCTATAATAGGAATGGAACCAATAATTGAAGGAAGCAAAGCTACACTTCTTGCAATTACTGAAAATGGATTTGGAAAGAGAACAGAACTTGATGAATATAGAGTTCAAAACAGAGGTGGTCATGGTGTTATAACATATAAAATAACACCAAAGACAGGTGAATTAGTTGGTATAAAAATCGTAAGTGGTAAAGAAGATATTATGCTTGTTACAGATACTGGTACAATAATAAGAATGAATACAGGTGAAATTAGTGTACTAGGAAGATCAACACAAGGAGTAACACTTATGAGAACAAATGATGGAAAAGTTGTAAGCATTGAAAAAATAGTAGATGAAAAATCTGATTATGTAATTTAATAATAGTATAAATAAAAAGGAGTTATAATGAAGTAAACCCCAAAAAGTTCAATTCATTATAATTCCTTTTTTCCTTTTTTTAATCGTAAATCTTCTCCGAAAAATCGTAGGAATCTATAGTTTCCAGCGAGTCTGGATCCAATTCTTGTAGTATAAGTTTTAAATAATTCGTCAATGTTTAAATTACTTGAAATAATAGTTTTTGTAATTTTATGATTTTGATTTAATAATCTTGTGTTTATAATAGTAAACAGTTCAGTTATTTTTGATTCTGAAATTTTTTCAGTACCCAAATCATCAATTATTAACAAATCAACATTTAGAATGTTTTCAAATAAATCAAAATTTGAGTTTTCTTTACCGAATTTTGCATTATTAATCTCATCAAACATTACTGGAGCGGTTTGATATAGAACGGTTTTTCCAAGTTTTAGAATTTCATTAGCTATGCAATTTGATAAATATGTTTTTCCTACTCCTGTGTTACCAGTGAATATCAAATTTTTTTCTTCTGGATCATCAAAATTTTTAATAAAATTCAATGCTTTTTCTTTAATAATTTGTATATTTTCACGAGGGGAAATACTAGAATTGTATAAAGTTTTATCTATTTTATCTGAAAATAGTTTAATATTAAATTTAGAAAAATTTTCTCTTTCTAAATTTCCCATATTAGATTTATTATAAGCTATATCAAAGACATGTTGTATTAAGCAACTACACATTGTTGTAGTTCCATTTTTCTTAACAAATCCAGTATCTTTACACAGTTTGCACTCAAAATGTGGATTTAAGTATTCATTTTCTTTTAAAAGAGATTTTAAAAAATCATTTTTTTCTTTAATAAGGGAATTATTTTTCTTTTTTAAATCTGAAAGTAAAGTTTCTCTTTCTTTTTTATTTGATGTTAAAATAGCTTTTGATGTTTGAATTGAATTTTTAAAAATTTCATTATCTAGCTCTATTAGTTTTGGGTTTACTTTCATAAGTTCATATTTTCGTTTATCTGCATCTAAAATAGCTTTTGTTCTTTTTTCATCATATTCCCTTAATACTTGCTTTAATAAAGTGTTTTCCATTAAAAAAGTCCTTTAAGAATATTTAGGTTATATGTTACCTATAAACAACTATTAATTATCATATAATGAGTCTAAATTATCAAAAGTACTTTGTGTATATTCAAATGCTTTTTTTTCAATTGCTTTTGACTTTTTATCTCTATCTTTTATTGATTGAAGGTAAGTATTTACTTCTTCTGCAGAATGTAATTCTTTTTTATGCCAGTCTGTAATTAAACTATCTATATAGTCGAATCTGACTTTGTTATTAGAAGAAGCTCTTTTTAAAGCAATTTCAATAATTTCCATAGAAAAACCATAGTTTTCAGTCCACTTGACAATGTCTTCTTCCTCATATGTTGTTAATTTACGATATAAATTTAATTTTTTTGCTATTTCATTATTTAGACTATTTCTCTTTTCTTGTTTTTCAAAATAAGCATCTAAGTCATTAAATGTTTTGATATTATTTTTACTCCAAGCATCAGCAGTTGCTTGTATATAATTTCTATGTAATGCTCGTTTATCATAAGCATAATTAAATAATGCAAGCATTACTTGTTCATCAAAACCATATTTATTAAACCATAAATTTATATCATTATACCATGACGGAGACATAACTCCCTGAAAGAATTGAGTGTTAATATTTTCAATTGCTTTAGCTCTATATTGGCTTTGAGCACTTTTTATTGCATCTTCAGGCGATGCTGTTATTTTGGGAGTATATAATTTTGAAATTTCGATTTCTTGAAGTTCTGCAATAGTATAGCCATCTACTTTTTTTATTAATAAGCCTTTATCCTCCCAATATTTAATGGCATCTTGAACGCAAGGAAAATCTAAAGAAAGTGTTTTAGATAAATCATTTATTTTTATTTCTTTATTATATTTTGATAAAAAAAGCATATATAAATATACTTTAATAGAGTCACTGCTTGCTTCTGGCAAGTATTCAGTGAAAAATATATCAGGAATCTCTGTACTTGAAAATAGAAGAGATTTTTCGTTTTGAGATAATTTCATAAATAAAGCCCCTTTTCAAACTTAAAATATTTTCTTTAGTACAGTTTGAAAAGATTATATCATTTTAAAAGGTCAAATACAAGATATATTATTTATTAAAATATTCTTATGATTTATAATATAAATATATATTTTGATTTTTAATAAATTTAAACATATATTTAAAAACAGAAATAAAGCTTTCTTTGTTAATTCCAATAATACTAATAATAAGAAATGGTAAAAATGCTGAAATAAATGCATATATTTTAATATTTGTTGATACTATAAATAAATTAATAATAAAATATAATATAACACCAATTATAGTATCTAAAATAGCAGTTGAATAATCAATAAAGCCAAATAACTTTTCTTTATAATTATAATTTTTTGGGAATATAAAATTCAAAATAACCTCCAATTAGTTAAATTTTTTTGAAAATGATGAGATTGATGTTGTAACATTTGTTGATATGCCACCAAACAATTCTTTAACATATAGATTTGCTCTAGTTAAAGCATATAATACTCCAATATATAGTATTTTGGATAATATAGTATTTTGTGAAAAGTTAATTGAATATGAAAAAACTAGAATAATAGATATGAGTAATTGAACAAATAATAGTGATAAAAAACTTTTTATCCATACCTTAAAAAACCATTCTGATGATGTACTTATTAAGCTTAAAAAGGCAAAAGGACTTATTAATATAAAAATTTGAACCATAATATATCTTAAAGAATATGTAAAAAGAAGACTAATAAGTCCAAAGCTTGTAAAAGATTTTATAATACCGTCAAATGATAAAATACTAAAATTAGTATTGTTTACATAAATATTTTTATTAATGTTATCTATAAATGTAGAAAAACTAATAGTATAGCCAAAAAGGTTATTACAAATGTCTGATAAACTAATAGTAATAAGAAAAATAATATTAATTATTTCTTCGCAAATCCACAAAGAAGAATTCATAATAGCAATAAAAATTATACATTTAAATATGAATTGCTTGGGCGTATCGGCTTTTGAATAGGTTAAGTGAGAAATTAAATATGTTATAGCATAATATATAATGAATCCTAAAACTAAACTATTACAAATTAATAAAATTCCATCATAGCTAGATGTTCCAAAAATTTTTTGAAAATAACTGTTAGAAATAATTTTTGGTGAAATAAATGTGATTTCATCTAATACAGAATAAATATTATTATCAATTGATGAAAACATTTGTGAAAAAATATCATTGATTGTTTTTATTATAATTTCAGTAATATTTAAATTATCTATATTCATATATCCTCCGTTTTTTTTTAATAGACAGTAAATTAAGTTAATAATGTTTGGAATAGAGATAATATTAAATCTATACATAGGATAAAACCATATGAGAATAAACTGCCTCGAATAAGTTTATTAGATGTTCGAATTTTTTCTTCATCTCCAAAACTGAATTTTTTCATAAGTACACCTGTTCCAACAGCAACAGCTGCTGCTGGAGTTGAAATTTTCATTATGTAACTTTCTATTTTTTCAAAGGCATTATTTATAGTTGTGATTAATTTGGGGTCAGCAGCCAAAACGCTTGTGTGGAATGTTGTAAGAACAATAAAAGAAATCATAAAAGTGTATAATTTTAAAATAATATTTTTTTTCATTATATTCTCCTTTAATATATATTTAGATTTTCAATAAATCTATAAAATTTAGATTATGTTACTTTTTTTCATAATAAGGTATCATTTGAATTTTTTTGGGTTTTTCAACTTTTAAGCCATTTGAAATAAATGCTAAGCATTGAAATGTTTCTAAAGATTGAGTAAAAAAATTTGTATCATAAATATAATCATTTTGACTGTATTTATTATAACTTTCAGATATTGCAGAATTTGTTGACATAAGTCCGCGGACAAATGGGTTGAACCTGGTTTCTTTAGAATTTTCTGAAATAGTTGTAGATATTTTTATTTTATCTTCTTTTCCAATTTGCTTTTGTATTTCTTCTATTGTATATGTATCATCAGTTCTAAACCATAGTTTATTAATCATGTTTTGTAAAATTACTTTTGAAGAATCTGTATCTTTTAAAGCATTTCTTAATGAGGTATAGCTCTGAGTAGCAATTATATTAATACACATAGCTTCTCTTGATTGAGATAAAAAATCAGCGTCTGTAACTGTTACATATTCATGAAATTCATCACATATAAATGCACTAGGCCTAATAAGTTTAGAATTTGAGAGTCTTGACAATACTTCTGCTTGAAAATCTAATTTTAAATATGTTGCAATTATTTTGGATAAATTTTTGTATTCAGCCATATTCATATTCAAAACAACAATTTTACCTTTATTAAGAACATCTTTAAAACCGTTAAAATTAATCTCATTTTGTGGAGGACAAAAGGTATTTGAAACTGCATAATCTGAAACAAAAATATTAGTAATACGACTAATTTCTGATTTTAGAATAGATAATGTTCTATTATCTAATGAAAAAAACTCTTTTTCGAAAAAATCTATACAAGTTAATAAATTATATGAATCTGTTTTTGATACTTTTCCTTCGCTAAATATTTTTTTTACATAAGATAGTTTATCATAATAGTAATTATTAAACATTATTAGTTTATGAATTTCAGAAAATGAAACATATCCATTATTATAAATTCTACAAAACTTTATACATTCAGCTAAAACTTGTTCAGCCTTATCCAACCAATATGATTCTGTATTATTAGGACTAAATAGAGTTAATATAGTTTTTAATCTATTTGCTAAAACAATAGGATTAAGGTTAGGTTTATCTAATGGATTATATTTATATTTACCTGATAAATCTATTGTAATTATATCGTTTAAACGGTTATACTCTTTTGCATATTTGATTACTTGTTTGGCATAGTTTCCTTTAACATCAAGTATTAGCATGGCAATTTTTTTAGAAAAAGAATTACAGTTATACTTTATTAATTGAGATGTAAATGGATACATTGCTGAAGAGGTTTTTCCAGTTCCTATAGTGCCTGTTATTAAAATATTTTGAAATAATCCTTTTTCAGAAATATATATTTTTTCATCATTTGATAATCCAACATATAAATTAATTGAATTTTTATCGACTTTATATTTATTTTTATTTTTTCTTTTTAATATTTTGGAGAAAAATGATACTTTTGATAAATGATAGTAAAAGTTTGAAAATATTATTAAATATGAAATAATTAGTGAAATAATATAATATTTTTTTAATAAAATCCATGTAGTTGGATATACAGAAACTATGTCAAAAGGATGTATTGCATAGGGAAAAATAATAGATTTTGCAGAATAAATTGGTTTAAAAACCACATAATTAATAAATAATAAAATTGAAAAAGAAAATAATAAAAAAATTAATTTAATAAATAATTTATTAAAGCTTATTCTTTTTATAATTTAATTGCAATCCTTGTAAATTTTGTAAAAAAATAATTTCTACAACAGAATAAATAAAATAAATGATTATAAAAATGTTGATACCAAAATTTATGAAAAAGAGGTTAAGTAAAAAATTCATTAAAACAACCTCCTTATAAAATTGTGTTAATAATACAACATTTTTTTTGATTTGTCTATACTTTTTTCAAAATTTATGATAAAATTCTAAAAAGCTTTAATTAATAGTAAAATAATGGAGGTTAAAATGATTGATAAAAATATAAAAATTGGTGAATTATTAGAAAAAAATCCAGAAAAGGCAGAAATATTGATGATGGCTGGAATGCATTGTTTAGGATGCCCAGCATCACTAGGAGAAACACTAGAAGAAGCATGTATGGTTCATGGTATAGATGTTGATGAATTATTAGCAGAATTAAATAAAAAACAAACTGAAGATCAATAAATATTATAAGTAAAAAAATATAATAAAATGGGCCACATTAAAATACAAATTATAATAAATAAGTGGTCCTTTTATTGATTATATTGTATTGACAACCAAAAATAATGAAGATATAATACAAACATAAGTTTTATAACAAGGAGATATTGATGAATTTATTAGAAGGATTAAACGATAAACAATATGAAGCAGTATCTAGTACAGATGGACCATGTTTAGTTATTGCTGGAGCTGGAAGTGGAAAAACAAAAGTATTAACACATAAAATAGCTTATTTAATAGAAGAAAAAAATGTTAAACCATGGGAAATATTAGCTATTACATTTACAAATAAAGCAGCTAATGAAATGAAAATAAGAGTAGAAAATCTAGTTAGTGAAGCAGTAAAAGATATATGGATGGGAACATTTCATTCAATATGTGTAAGAATATTAAGAAGACAAATAGATAAATTAGGTTTTGATACATCATTTGTTATTTTTGATACATCAGACCAAAAAACTTTAGTAAAAAAAATAATTAAAGAACAAAATTTGGATGATAAATTATATTCGGATAAATCAGTAATTTATGAAATTAGTAATGCTAAAAATGAAATGTTAGATCCAGATCAATACTCTGCAAAAGTGAGAGGTGATTTTAGAAAAGAAAAAATTGCTGAATTATATGAGATTTATCAAAAAAGATTAAAAGAAAATAATGCAATAGATTTTGATGATATTATCAATTTTACAATTAAGATATTAATGGATAATCCAGATCTATTAGAATATTATTCAGAAAAATTTAAATATATATTAGTAGATGAATATCAAGATACTAATAAATCACAATTTACTTTAATAACACTACTTGCATCAAAATATGGAAATATTACAGTTGTTGGTGATAATGATCAAGGAATATATTCATTTAGAGGAGCTGATATTACAAATATACTTAATTTTGAAAAAGATTTTCCAGGAACTAAAATAATTAAACTTGAGCAAAATTATAGATGTACCCAAAGTATACTTAATGCAGCAAATGAAGTTATAAAGAATAATGAAACCAAATATGAGAAAAAATTATGGACTCAAAATGAAAAAGGAAATTTGCCATATGTTTACAGAGCAGATACAGCATATGATGAAGCAAATTATATCGTAAGACAAATAAATAGATTAAAAATGGAAGAATATTATAAATATTCAGATTTTGCTGTATTATATAGAATGAATACACAATCACGTGTAATTGAAGATGCACTTATGAGAGAAGATATACCTTATAAAATTGTTGGAGGATTAAGATTCCATGAAAGAAAAGAAATAAAAGATATTATAGCTTATTTAAGATTAATTCAAAATACATCAGATAATTTGAGTTTAACAAGAATAATTAATGAACCCAAAAGAGGTATTGGAAAGACAAGTTTAGATAATATTGAAATCTTATCTATAAGTTCAGAAACTTCAATGTTTGATATAATAGAAAATGCTGACAAATATGGGTTAAATAGAGTATATGCAAATTCTAGAGAATTTATAAGCACTATAAAAGAGCTTCAATCAAAAGTGAATACATTGAAGGTATCAGAACTAATAAAAGAAACAATTAATAAGACTGGATATTTATCATCATTAGAACAAGAAAATACAGTTGAAGCAGAAACAAGAATACAAAATATTGATGAATTTATAACCGAAGCGGTAGAGTTTGAAAGCGAATCAGCAGAGCCCACACTTAGAGAGTTTTTAGAAGGAATTACTTTAAGTGCAGATATTGATAACATGGAAAATAATGAAGAATCTGTTACATTAATGACTTTACATAGTGCAAAAGGATTAGAATTTCCGGTTGTATTTTTAGTTGGAATGGAAGAAGGCGTATTTCCTGGATATAAATCAATAGGAGAGCCAAAAGAAATTGAAGAAGAAAGAAGACTATGTTACGTTGGAATAACGAGGGCAAAAGAAAACCTATTTTTAACATGTAGCAGACAAAGAACAATATTTAATTCTACAAGTTATAATGCAGTATCAAGATTTCTTAAAGAAATACCAAGTTCTATGCTTGATGGATATGAACAAATTGAAGATTCAAATAGAAATACATTTGAAGACAATAATTATGAATGGCAATATGGAAAAAGTCATGATAATAGTTATGATAAAGAATATAGAGAATATAGAAATTCTTCAAATGATAATTACAAAGAAATAGCTATATCATCAAGAGATGGTAGTAAACAATTTCATTTTAGAAGTGCAGATAGTTTTTTAAATAGCTTAAACACCAAAAAAGATATTGATTTAAGCGGATATAAAGCTGGGGTTAAAGTATATCATAAAAAATTTGGCGAAGGTATAATTAATTATGTTGAGCCAGAAGAGGAAGACTTAAAAGTTGATATAAATTTTAATAAATTTGGACATAAAAGATTAATGGCAAAATATGCAGGATTAGAAATTATAAAATAAAGTAATAAGAAGAAAGAAAAAAATTATGGATTATAAGGATATTGTAAATGCATATAAAAATCAAAAATTAGATATTTCTGGATTGAAGCATGATTTAGAAGTGTCTAAAGACTTACATGGAAGAGAAAGATTTAGAACAGTATATCTTTCAGATAAAAATATTGACTTTAATACAAATGCGGTAAATTTACAAAGAATTCCTGAAAGTACTGATAGGGTTGAAGAATTTTATTCTGAATTAGAAAATCTACTAAATGATTATTATTCAATAATAATATATTTAATAAAATTAAATAAAACTTGGAAGTTTATGAAGCTTAATCCACAAGACTATTCTAATCCTAAATTTAATTCACTTAATATAAATGAAAAATTTCAAATGATAGAAGAATTAAACCGAAATTATTCAGAATATTTAAAGTACCAAAAAATAGCTGATATTAGAGATTATATAAGATTTAATGGAGAGTTAAGTGAAAATGAAATAAATAATCTACTTTTTATACAACTAATGTTTAATAATATTGATAATGAGGAAATTAAGAGAGAGTTTTTCTGTTTTGATAAAAAATTTTTAACATCACTTGTTGATTTTAAAAAAAGTAAAGTAAAAAGATTAGAAGATTATATGAAATCCAAAAGAAAAGCAGTTGCTAATGATTATAATAAGTATTCACAATTTTTTAATACAGAAGATTACAGAGACATTATGGAAAATTTATTACTAACAAGTAAAACTTTACATACTTCAATTTCCTATATTATAGGGGCATATTATGAATTATCAGAATCAGAAGCTGAAGAAAGTTATATAAATGAAGAATATTATAATATTACATCATTAAAAAACAAACATGCAAAAATGAATGTAATGGGAATAAAATTAGAAAACAAGAGAAAAATACAGTTAAAAGAGCATGAAAAAATTGAAGAAACGCAAAGAAAATTAATACAACTAAAGTTAAAACAAAATGACTTATCAAAAGAAAAGATAAAACAAGATGAACAAATTGAAAAAAAGAAAAAAGAACAGCAAATGATAAAAAACATGCAAAAAAAAGAATTGAATTTGAAAGAACAAGTAAATCCGTTAATTTTTTCATGGTTTGAAAGAGAAGATATAACTTTAACTAGAAGAGTAGGATCAAAAAATTTAGTGGCATTTTTTGAAAAAATAAAGCAAATAGAGATTGAAACAGGTATTAGAGTAAGTTTGTTCATTGTTACAAATACTGATAAAGAAATAACAATAAAAAGGTTACAAGAATTTCAAAAAAAGGCTAAAACAAATGGGTTACCAAATTTAATTGAAGGAGCTTTAGGAGGATATAGTTCTTTTAGAGTTAATAGTTTAGGAGAAGTTACAGATATTTCAATAATGTCTGATGAAAATAGAAATAAAATAATTAAATTACTTGAAAGGCCAGTTAGATTTTATTTACCAAAAGAAATAATAGATCATACTGAAAAAAATTATTTAAGATATCAGTTTACAACCAAAAAAGATCAAACAATTACTAAAAGCTTTTTATCAACGTGTATATCAAAAATATTAACAGATGAAAATATTAAAAAACAACCACTTCAATTATTACCATATATTGAAAAGGATTTAGCAGGAATTGATGTTTTACTTACTTCTCAATTGGAAGGTTTAAAGCAACTTCCAGAGTATTATAAATCAAAATATGAGATAGCACCTGGTAAAACGTTGAGAGTGAATATAGAAACATTTTATGATTTTATTGATAATAATATTAATATGATTTAGGAGGGATATTATGGATTATGACAATATTTATCCTAAAATAAAACTAGAAGATGATACAAAAAACGATTATGAAATTGAAATCTCAAGTAAAAAAAGACTTTTTAATAAAGTTAAACTATTACCTTCAGGAAATGAAAAAAATTTTAAAGTAACAAATTTTAGTATTGAAACATTATGGAAGATTAATGAGTTTAAAACATACCTTACAAATAAATTAGATGCGATTGCAAACAAAATATACAGTAGAAATAAGGTAAAAACTGTACAAACAAATATAGAAATACAAACTATTGATAATAATAATATTATAAAAAATATATCTGTTGCTTCAAGAAAATTAGGTATTATATCACCTATAATACCTAAAAAGTCAAGGAGAATAGATGAAAAATAAATAACAATAGGAGGTTTATAATGCTAATATCAAATGGAGTAACACTTAGATTTGGAAAAAGAGTACTTTTTGAAGACGTTACTATTAAATTTACAAAAGGAAATTGTTATGGTTTGATAGGCGCAAATGGTGCTGGAAAATCAACTTTCTTAAAAATTTTATCTGGTGAAATTGAACCTAATAAAGGAGAAGTATTATTAGATAAAGGAGAAAGATTATCTGTATTAAAACAAGACCACTATGCTTTTGAAGAATTTACTGTTATGGATACAGTAATTATGGGAAATCAAGAATTATATAAAATTATGAAAGAAAAAGATGCTATCTATAACAAACCAGATTTTTCAGAAGAAGATGGAATGAAAGCTGCTAAGTTAGAAGAAAGATTTTCTGAATTAGATGGATGGAATGCAGAATCAGATGGAGCTAAGCTTTTAAATGATTTGGGAATTGATTCTGAGCTTCATTATAAGTTTATGAAAGAAATTGAAGCTAGAGATAAAGTTAAGGTACTTTTAGCTCAAGCATTATTCGGAAATCCAGATGTACTTCTATTAGACGAACCAACTAATGATTTAGATGTAAAAACTATAAATTGGTTGCAAGATTTTTTAATTGATTTTGATAATACAGTAATTGTAGTATCACATGATAGATATTTCTTGAATAAAGTTTGTACACATATTGCCGATGTAGATTTTGGAAAAATAAAAGTATACCCTGGAAATTACGATTTTTGGTATGAATCTAGTCAGCTAGCTTTAAAACAAATGAAAGAAGCAAATAAAAAGAAAGAAGAAAGAATAAAAGAATTACAAGACTTTATAGCTAGGTTTGCTGCAAATGCCTCAAAATCAAAGCAAGCTACATCAAGGAAAAAATCATTAGAGAAAATAGAACTTGAGGAGATTAAACCATCAAATAGAAAATACCCATATATAGACTTTAAGCCAGACAGAGAACCTGGAAAAGAAATATTAGAAATAAAGAATATTTCTAAAACAATAAATGGAGATAAAGTTCTTGATAATATAAGTTTTACAGTTAAAAGAGATGATAAAATTTCAATATTGTCAGATAATGAAATCGCAAAAACAACATTATTTCAAATTATTGCTGGAGAATTAGAACCAGACTCTGGTGAGCTTGTATGGGGAACTACAATTACAAAAGATTATTTTCCAAAAGATAATAATTATATGTTTATGCAAGATATATCTTTAACTGATTGGTTAAGACAATATTCAAAAGATCCAGATGAAACTTATGTAAGAAGCTTTTTGGGAAGAATGCTTTTCTCAGGAGAAGAAGCTTTAAAAAAAGTTAATGTACTATCTGGAGGAGAAAAAGTAAGATGTGTGCTTTCAAAATTAATGCTTTCAGGTGCAAACTTCTTAATATTTGATGAACCTACAAATCATTTAGATATGGAATCAATTACTGCTTTGAATGAGGGAATGCAAAGGTTTAAAGGAATAATGCTATTTACTTCACATGATCATCAATTAACTCAGACGGTTGCTAATAAAATTGTTGATATAACAAATAATAATGTTATTGTTAGAGAATGCACTTATGATGAATATTTGGAAGAACAAAATAACAAGTAAAAATTAACAATAAATATATTATGAAAACAAACAAAGTTTAAATAATATTTAAAACTTTACATAAATACTATTTTTATAACTAGATAAATAGTTATAAAAATAGTATTTTTTATTCACAAATTGTTTAATTTTTGTGGATAAATATAATTGTTACTAAATAGTAAAGTAATTGAAATAAAAAAATAGAATGTAAACAAAATAATATAATTTGATTTTTAAGTAATCCCTAGAGAATAAGTATTCTTGTTATAGTAATGTAAATTGATTTATTGGTATTTACATACTAAAATATATTATATATTAATGTATTTTATTATAAGGAGAATACAAATGAAAGTTAGGAACTCAATAAAACTGTTTTTGGTATTAGGAATATTATTTGCATTGCTTCTAATTATTCCTTCAGCAGAAGCAGTGCCATTATCAGAAACTGATAATACGGCGAACTTTTATGGAATAAGATTAAGAGAAGGAGGTGCAGAGAGCAGTGGTACATTAACAGAAGAACAACAACTTCTATATGATACTTCGAGATATAAGTATGATATAGGTGATAATGAAACATTTAAAATAGTTGAAGCTCAAGACGGAGAAAATTATTCAAATGCATTATTTTGCCTAGATGCTAATAAATCTTTAGCCTCTAATGCTTCAGAAAGTTTAGAATACACAAATTGTGCTGATTTTTTTGATTCAACAGATGCTAATGTTAAATCATTATATTTTGGAACATCATTTTCGGATGATCCTGTATCTTGGAGATGGAATTATAGTGATTTATCAAGTTTACTTAAATGTTTATATCTTGAAAAGCAGAGTCCAGAAGCAAAAGATATGATTTTAAAAGCATATACAGAATACTTAAACGATAATGGTATTGAAGATATTACTTTTGAAGAAGTAAAAGCCTTATTAACAGATGATGATATTGATGTTGCTCAGCAATATGCAATTTGGCATTTTACTAATGGTGATGAGATTAATTATGAAGAAGAAACTTTATATAGTATTGATTTAACAACTGAAGATGACCAAAACGGATCATATACTGATATTACAGGAGATATGATACGACAAGAACTTATAAGTAACTATTCTGCATTTTTAATTGATTTAGCAACATCTTATTCAAGTGACGATTTAACATACCCTTCTATTAGTTATCAGTCTACAGCTTCTTCATTAATAGAAAATAATTATTATAAAATGGGACCATTTGAAGTAGTTTCAGGAAATATAAATAAAAATTACTATGATATAAAACTAATAGATCAAAATGGTAATGAAATTAATAGAGATGATTATATAATAAAAATTAATGATACAGTAGTAGAGTATAATGTTGATGATGATAATATGTTTGATAAAGAATACTATGTGTATATACCAATTTCAAATAATGATATTACTCAAGTAACTTTATCGCTAACATATAGAGAATATGAAACAACGGCACGTTTATGGAAAACAACAGTGGCATCAGATTCTCAAGAAATTTTATTATTAACACAAGAAGGAAATGATGTTGAGGAATCTCAAACATTTAATATTGAACAAATTGGAAAATATAATATTCAAGTTATTAAAGTTGATGCAAATGATAATACAAGACTTGAAAATGCAAAATTTGATATTAAAGTTGGAAGTATGTCTACTGTTACAGATTATACAGATGAAAATGGATTAATTGAAATTAATAATATAGATATTTCAAATACATATACTGAAACAATTTTGATTGAAGAAAAAGAAGCTCCAACATCAGAATATCAATTGTTAAGTGGTACTTTAATGATTGAAATAAATAAAGGCATTGAAGATAACAAATATAAAGTTACAAGTATAAATGTAGTCTCTCCTGTTAATGGAATTTCGGTTGTATTTGATAAAGCAAATCAACTTATAACTGTAACAGCTCAGAATACCAAAGAAACAACAGTTGAAAATGGAAGTTATGAATTAGAAATAATAAAAACAGATGAGAGTGGAAATACAATTACTGATGGTACAGCTAAATTCGGAATTTCTATAAATGGAGGAAGTCAATCAGAAATTACAACTAGTTTGGGGATTGGTTCATATGGAAATATAAATATTACAACAGAAACAAGTGATACAATAACAATAACAGAAAATGAACCACCAGAAGGATATGCTAAATTAATAGATAGTTTAACTTTAACTGTAAATAAGGAAATTGTTAGTAATAGATATGCTGTAAGCAGTATTAATTTAACAGGTGAAAATGGAGAAGCTACTTTAAGTGGAAATAAAATAACAGTAAAAGTAAAAAATCAAAAAGAAGAAACCCCACCAGCAAAAACAGGAAATTACGAATTAGAAATAGTAAAAACAGATGAGAGTTGGAACAGAATAACAGAAACAGCAAAGTTTAATGTAAAAGTAAATAGTAATACAGAAACAGAAGTAACAACTGCTCAAGGAACAGCAAATTTTGGAAC
>DJXP01000048.1 GCA_002449785.1 Clostridiales bacterium UBA7001 | reverse complement strand
TCTTTTTTGGTCTGTATCTTCTATTCTAACATAGAATACTCCATTAGTTTTTTTGGCAATTGTCTTTGCGATTATACCTTGAAATAAACCTCCAACATGTATAAAACCAGTTGGACTAGGAGCAACTCTAACTACCTCTGCACCTTCTGGTAAATTTCTTTCTGGATATTTTTCTTCATAATAAGTATAATCCTTTATATCTGGGAAAATTAAATTTGCTAATTCTTTTCTATCCATACTTATTCATCCTTTCTTATCTAAATTTATATACAAACTATTTTTTATCTTCCAAAAATATAATTTGTATTATATCAAAAAAATCATGAATTTTCAATATATATACTTCCATTATAAGATATTTAATAATTCATTCATATTATGTATTATTTTGTTTTTATTAAAGTCGAAATCTTTACCATTATATTTATTATCACAGTCAAAAAGTATTGCCTTCATTCCAATACTATTAGCAGAAGCAATATCAGTTTTAAAAGTATCACCTATAAATATACATTCATCTGGTATACAGTTAATTTCATTTAATACTTTTTCAAAACAATGCTTAAATTGCTTTGCTCCATATATATCTGCACAAAATATTTTTTTAAAATATTTTGCATAACCAATGTTTTCAATCCTTTTTACCTGACACACTTCAAAATAATTAGTATAAATATATAAATTATATTTATCAAATAAATATTTAACTATATTTTCTTCTAAAATAACATCTTTTGTCCAATATTTCCCAACTGCTTCTAAAATCTCATCAATCAATCTGATAGTATAATTAGTATTTAACTTGTCATTAATAAATTCAAGCATTTTATTTTTATCATATTTACAATTATCCTCATTAATTACACTATCATATTCAATAATTACATTATTTAGTCTTAAATAATCATTTTCATTATATCCATTTTTCTTTAAAACTTCTTTATAACAAAAAGCATCTTCATCATGATCTCTTATAATAGTATTGTCTAAATCAAAAATAACATTTTTTATCATATTTTTCCTCAATAATAATTATAATTTTATACAAAAGAATCTTCCCCTGTCTACTCAGTCCATTTAATGTGTCATATAGTAATATTGCAAATATTCATATTCCTTTATTAATTCATAATAAGGACTTTTTTTGTCATTAATATTGTACCATTTTTTATCGTCACCTAAGTACTTCATTCTAGTAATTACTGGTATTTTTTTTCTTAGTTCGCTTATAAAACTAAACTGCTTAGTATTTTCTATGTCACTCATTTTAGTTAAAACTGTAGATAAATAATTAATACTAATTTTATCTATTTCTTCTTGAGAAGCTCCATAGTTATTCCATAAAGCATATGATACTATATAATTTTTCTTTTCATTATTATACACATTTGATATTTTAGGTTGATGATCTCCAAAAAGAAGAATTATTACTTTTTCATCATAATTTTTAAAAAATTCAATTAAATATTCAAAAGCTTTATTTGAAACATTTGTATAATTCAAATATGTAGATAATTCAGAATCATCTAATATATATTTATAATCATAATTATTCTCAAATTCAGAAATTTTTTCTTCATATTCAGGATAACTAGTTTTCATTTTTTCAAAATTAATTGAATATGGTGTATGGTTTTGCAAAGTAACATTAAAACTAAAAATTTTTTCTTTCTCTTTATTTTCAAATAATTTAATTATTTCATTATACACATTCATATCTGAATTACAAATTTTTGCTAAATTTATTCTATTAATATCATCATTAAATATTATTTCATCAAATCCAAAAAAATTATATACTTCACTTCTATTGTAACTTGTTTTTAAAAATGGATGATATGCTACAGTTTTATAACCATTATCTTTTAACATCTGAACTAAAGAATATTTATTTGATTTTATATATTTTTGATAAGGAATAATATCTTCACTATAAAAAGTCGTAGAAAAACCAGTTAAAAACTCAAATTCAGAATTTGCAGTCCTATTTCCAAAAACTGAAGAATAAAGCTTAGTATTATTTGACTTACTCTTGATAAAATCTAAATTGCTTTCTAGCCCCATTTTATAAATCGAATTTATATCTGATAAAGATTCATTCATAATTACAATAATATTAGGATTATCTACTTCATTATTTGGTGTATTCTCACTATATTTATTTAATATTTCTTTTGCTTTTAGTTCTGAATATCCATCAGGCTTTTCTAATGTAACATTTTTCGTAGTTTTTAAAAATCTATATAATGTTCCATACTTATAATCAGATTTATTTGTAATATAATACAATTTTGGAGTAGCTAATAGCCAAATTATAGTAATTAAAACTATACCAGCAATTAATATATTTTTCTTACTTATTTTATCAATCCACTCATCTTCTTTTATAAAAACACATATAAAAAATATATTCAAAATAAATATAAATACAGCAAAACAAAAATAAATATTCATATTTATTGAAAAAGTATCAAAAGAATTAAACGCCGATTTCCAAATAAATAAATTAAAAAAAGAAAACGGTGAGCCAGTTATATCTATAAGAACATAATTTAATAAACCCAAAAAAACAAAAATACATGTATATAAAAAAATAAGAGTTTTCTTTATACTCTTAAAAATAGAATAACTTATCATAATTAAAGAATACAAAATAAAAATATTTGCAAAAAAATATCGTAATGGCAATATTTTAAAAGTGCCTGAAAAAACCCTAAGCATATATAATTCTATATATATGCTTAAGATTATAAAAGCCAAATTTATATTATCGATTTTTATTTTTTTCTTATATACAATTAATCCTTTTTCTAAATCCATAATAACTCTTTCATCTTTTTGCTAATTGTAGCATTTTATTTTACTTCCATAATAATTGGTAAAATCATAGGATTTCTCTTAGTTTTTTGGAAAATAAAATCTTTTAAAGCATCTCTTACAGAAGATTTTATTGTTCCCCAATCTGTAATATTATTATCAACACATCTCATTAATTCTACATTTACTAAAGATTTAACTTCATCCATCAAATTTTCAGATTCTCTTACATATACAAATCCTCTTGAAATAATATCTGGTCCTGCTACAACATTTCCTGCTTTATTCATTGTTAAAACAACAATAATAAGCCCATCTTGTGATAAATGTTGTCTATCTCTTAAAACTATATTTCCAACATCTCCAACTCCTAGTCCATCAACAAACACTTTTCCAACTGGAGCTGTTCCTGTAAATTTTGCTTCATTTTCATTTAATTCCAATATTCTACCATTTTTCATTAGCAAAATATTATCTGCTGGAATTCCAACTTGTCTTGCTGTATTTCTATGAGCAATAAGTTGTCTATATTCACCATGAACTGGTATAAAGAATTTAGGTCTTACTAAAGAAAGCATTAATTTTTGTTCTTCTTGGCAAGCATGACCAGAAACATGAACATCTGCAAGAGAACTATACACAACCTCTGCTCCAATTTTCATCAAATCATCAATTACTTTAGCAACAAATTTCTCATTTCCTGGAATAGGTGTTGCTGAAATAATTACTAAATCATTAGAATTTATATTTACTTTCCTATGTTCTCCATTAGCCATTCTTGTAAGCGCAGACATTGGTTCACCTTGACTACCAGTAGTAATTATTACAAGCTGATCATCATTATAATTTTTAATCATGTCTACTTCAATAAATACATTTTTAGGTGCATGAATATATCCTAGTTCAACTGATGTTTTAATCATATTAATCATACTTCTTCCACAGACAGCAATTTTTCTATTATTTGCAACTGCAGAATTGACTATTTGTTGAACTCTATGCATATTTGATGCAAATGTTGCAATTACAATTCTTTTTTTACAGTTCATAAATAGTTTATCGAAAACTTCACCAACTGTACTTTCAGACATAGTGTATCCTTTTCTTTCTGAATTTGTACTATCTGAAAGCAATGCTAATACACCTTTATTTCCAAGTTCTGCTAAGCGTCCTAAATCTATTTTTTGATCATCAATAGGTGTATAATCTATTTTAAAATCTCCAGTATGAACAACAGTACCGACAGGAGTATGAATAGCTAGTGCAACTGAATCTGGAATACTATGACAACTTCTTATGAATTCAACTCTCATTTTTCCAAGTACTATTGTCTGACCTTGTTTTACAACATGTAATTTTGCTGTTTTTAATAATCTATGCTCTTCTAATTTATTAGAAATCAATCCTATTGTCAATTTAGTTGCATAAATTGGAATATTTAGTTTTTTTAATAAATATGCAATAGAACCTATATGGTCTTCATGACCATGTGTTATTACTAGTCCTCTAATTCTATCTTTATTTTTCTCTAAATAAGTAAAATCAGGTATAACTAAATCAATTCCAAGCATATCATCTTCTGGAAATGCCACACCACAATCTACAATTACAATATCATTTCCATATTCAAAAACAGTAATATTTTTCCCTATTTCTTCTATACCACCTAATGGTATAATTTTTAAATTGTCCTTTTTAAA
This sequence comes from Clostridiales bacterium UBA7001, assembly GCA_002449785.1. Lineage (GTDB taxonomy): Bacteria > Bacillota > Clostridia > TANB77 > CAG-508 > Scatovivens. The sequence continues at coordinate 20,658 of DJXP01000048.1, read as the reverse complement.
AGAAAAATCTTCACTTATTTCAGTACTTTTCTCTACTAAATTTAATTTTTCATTTTTTTTCCTTTGAGGGGATTTCTTCCTTATAATTGTTTTTCTCCTTTTGTGTGTATTATTTTCACTGCTTACATTTGTTTCATTTGTATTTTTAATATCTTCCATATTATTTTTTATTAATCTCCTTTCAATTTTGTTTATGTATTAATAATCCAAATTTTCTCATCATAAAATAAAAAAATCACCTTATTTATTATCAAAATATAAGTGATTCGTGATTATAATTAAATAATTTCATTCACATTTAAATAATTTATACTATCTCATATATAAACAAATCAATAATAAAACTAAAATCATTGCATATGCACCCAAATTAAAAATTACAATCTCCTTATTTCTAATTTTTATATACAATGTTTTTAGCTATTTTATTATTACATTTTTTCCGATCTTTATTTAATATTTTCCGAACAATCTTTTATTTTAATAAATCTCATTAATACTAATAAATAGTATACATCATTTTTCTTATATTGTCAAATGCTCCATATTATTCATCTATTACGGCACCTATAATTCCTGCATCATTTTTTAAATATGCTGTTTTTATTTCTGGAATCGTTCCATTAAATGTAGAATTTGGTTTTTTTAATTCTTCTATAAACTTATTAAAAACAGGATGTCCTTCATAATATGAAAAACTACCTCCAAAACAAATAATTTCTGGTTCGAAAATATCTATTAAATTTCCTATTCCTATGCTTAAATATTCTATAAAATCATTAATTTCTTCTTGTATTTCATCATGATATTTAGGCATAATTACTTCTCTTAAGTATTGTCCTGATATATCTACTCCATTAAGACCTAATTTATTTACTATTCTTGTTTTTAAAGATTTAATTGAAGCATATCTTTCAAAACATCCTTTTTTTCCACATGTACATAAAATTCCATCTTTTTCAATAGTCATATGCCCAAATTCAAAACCAGAAAATCTTTTAGGTTCTAAAAGTTTACCACCAATAAAAGCAGCTCCTCCAACACCAGTTCCAATATTTACAAAAACACAATCATCATAATCTTTCATAATACCATATTTTTTTTCTGCTAAAGCAGCACATTTTCCATCATTTCTAACTTTTACTGGTAATTTATATTTTTCTTCTAAAACAGATTTTAAATCAAAATAATTTAGTCCTAAATTAGAAGACCTAATTTTTCCATCTATAACAGTTCCAGGTGATGATACACCAATTTTTTGAACATCTGTAATATTTAAGTTACTTTGATTTAAAACATTATTTATTAACTCATCAATATTTCTTATAATAGCATTTTCAATATCTTTTCTATCTTCTTCTGTAAAAAATTTATCAACAGTATTTAATAAATTACACCCATCAATTATACCAACACCTATATGACTTCCACCTAAATCAATACCAATATTCATATTCACCTCTATATTTCATTTTCTTCAACTTGATTTGTAATACTATTATTATTTTCTTGACTTGGAACTACATTAGATCTAGGATTATTGATTAATGCTACATATGTTGAAACTCCTGCTAAAAGCATTAATATAATTATTATTAATACAAGTTTTACTAGTGTTAATCCTTTTTCTGATTTTAAATAATGTTTTTGCATAATATTTATACTCCTTAAATTATATTTAGATTTTAAGCTTTATCTATAAACTTATTATTTTGAAGATTTTTTCTCAAAAAATCTTCCAGTTGATTCTTGGCTATCAGTTTCATTTGTAATTATATCTTCAGAATCTGTATTTTGGTTTGTATCTGAAACACCTGAAAATGGATTTTTCTTTCCTGTACTATAAGAATTTTGTTTCCTATAGTTTTCTAAGTCTTCTCTACTAACACTTTTAGAAATATTAACTGATTTTTCTTTATTATTTCCCAAATTTGTTTCATTTATCAGCTTATCTATATCCTCAGAATTTTCTTCTGTAATAGCTTCATCAATTTTTTGAACATCCACATTTATACTATCATAAAATAGCATTCCTAATGTAAATATAACAACAACAAGAAGTAATACTATAATAAACATTTCTTTAAAAAATTTTTTATTCATTATTCTCTAATTCCTTTCTTATGTACTATTAATTTATACTATCACTAGATATTGGAACACTTTTTACTACAAAACTTGCTTTTAATACATCTCCCATTTTTTTAAGCTCAAAATCCTTTATTTCAAAATTTAATCTATCATCATCTTCTAATGAATATATATAATCAGTAATATCTATATATTCTCCTTTAATTTCAAAACTTATATCACATATAACATATTCTGGAAAAATAGCAACATCTGTATCACTATTTTTTATATTAAAATTCATTTCTACATTTTTTTCTTTAGCATATTCTTGAGCAATATCACAAATCTCATTAAAATCAAATATATTTAAAGACTGCTTAACAGAACTTGGATTTATACTACCATTATTTACACGAGTTTCATATTCATTTTTTAATGTTTTATATTCAGCTGAAACATTTCTCAATTCACTTTCTCTTCTTTTATATTCATTGTCTATTTTTTCATCATACTCTTCAAGTAAAATTTTCTTATTAATATTAGCTTCTGCAATTTCATCATAACTTAAAAATTTTATTGGACCGAGTTTAAAGCCAAAATTTATAATTAATAAAAAGCATAGAAAAAGAATTATACATATACTAATAAATATAGTTTTTTTCATTTATAATTTTCCTTTCTATAAATCTATAATTAAAGTTAATTAATATCACCCTCTATTAAAACTTTAAAACTATTTTCAGAATTTATATCAGTGATTTTTATATTTGATAGCATTCCATCTGATTTAATAACTTCATAAAAGTTTTGTAATTCTGTTTTATCTGATGATATTGCTTCTATTTCAACATGCCTACCTTCTGTATTTTTTATCAAAGTTAATTGAACATCACCTGGAATAATAAACATAATTTTATTTAACAAATTAGGTATAGAATCTTTGGAAATAACTCTTGGCTTTTCAACAGATTTATTATTAATAATAGCATCATAAATAGAAATATTATTTTTTAATAAATAAATTTGTTTATCCATATCTTCAATTTTACTATTTATTTGTGTTAATTTATCTTCTAATGTTTTTGTTTGTTTATTTATACTTCTACCTATATTTCCACTAAATATCAAAAAACAAATAATAGCAATTAATAAAGATGCACCTAATCTTAAAAACAATTTTTCATATATATCATAAGGTCCTTTAATATATTCTTTCCAATCTTTTATATTAAAATCACTTGCTGAACTTACAATATTTTCCAAATTATCAATAGTTGAAGTTTGAGCAAAATTTAAATCTTTATTAATAAAATCTAAACCATCTAATGCAAGCGCAATAGCTGAATTTACTTCAATATATTCTTTTATTGGCAATTTTAATTCATCAAAATCTATAAAAAATGGTTTTAATATTTCACAATCAATATTAAGAATATCCTGAAAATACAAATCAATATTATTTATTGTTGCTCCCATACCAGAAATATATACTTTTTTTATATTATTTTTATATTTTTCAAATATTTTTTTTGATTCAGTAATAATTTTTTCTAGAGCTGGCATAACAATATCAATATATTCGTTTTCATTTTCTGTTAATAATTTTACTTCATGATTATAAATAGTAATATTTTTAAAAATATCGTAAGTCTTTCTCCAAGACATCTCTTGTTCATTTATTTTTTCTGCCGCTTCAAATATACTCGAATCCAATGTATATATCTTTTCAATTTGTCCATCAATAACAGTAGTAATTTTTACATCATTTTCAATATTTAAAATAGCAATATTATTATCTTGACTGTCGACTAAATTTGTAATACTTGTTGCTACTGGAGCCATTGTATACAATTTATAATCTGATAATAATTCATATTTTCTTTTAGTCTCTTCTTTTGAAACAGATACATAAATAGCATTATATTTTTCAAAGTCACTCTTATTTTCTGTAAGAAGATATCTGGATTCTACTAAATTTTTATCAATTTTTTCCTTACTACAAACTTTTTCAAACTCAATTTCTAAAGATTTTATAATATCTTTTTTATCTAGTTCAGAATATACTTCAAAATAATTATAAAACTCATTTGAAATATTAATACTAATAGGTATTTTATAACTATTTGTTTCACTTATTGCTTTTTCAATAGCATCTTCCATGTTTTCAAAAACATCAACCTTAAAAGCTTCAACTCTATAACTATTGTTGTATTTTTTTTTCACTTTTGCATATTTTATTAAGTTTTTATCTAAATAAATACCTAAACAGCTTGCCATTTACTTCTCCTTATTTTTTGAGTATTGAACATATTATTATATTAATATTACATTTTTATTTCATTTTCATAACTATATTTATATCTATTTTTACAAAAAAAGTCAATGATTACAGATATAGTTACATAATTGTAAAAAATATGTAACACTAATGTAATATTACATATGTATATATTTTATTTTTTAGGAAAAAATATTCTTATATTTATTCTGTATGTAACTATTGAATACAGAAAATTTATTCAAGGAGTCAATAATGAGACAAATTAATAGTATTGAAGAATATCAAAAATATGTAAATACAAAAACACCAAATTCGCCAATTATAAAAAACTGCTTCAATGCATTTTGGGTGGGTGGCTTAATCTGTGCAATCGGTCAAATAATTTTTGAATTTTGTAAACTTAGAGGAATAGATGAAACCAATTCATATATAATTGTTTCCATGTTGTTAATTTTTCTTAGTGCATTTTTAACAGGACTAAATGTATTTAATAAAATAGGTAAATTTGCAGGAGCTGGTTCTCTTGTACCTATAACAGGATTTGCTAATTCAATAGTGTCACCTGCTATGGAATATAAATCAGAAGGATATGTTATGGGTGTTGGAGCAAAAATGTTTACTGTTGCAGGACCTGTTTTAATTTATGGAATATCATCAAGCATATTAATTGGATTAATTTATATTATTTTTAATACGCAAAATTTAATTTTAGTATAATGGACCATTAGGGACGTTTCTTTTGGTGACATTACTGAAGCTGTTAGGATTTAGTCGTTACAGCCTCTGTATGCCGTAGCTTTTGTACTATTAGGACCACATCTTAAAGATACATCCCTAAAGAAAACAAGATTGGAGAGTGATTATTATAAAAAAAGTAGGAAAACAAAGTTATATTTTATCAAACCCAATAACTATTAAAGAATCAGCATCTATTGTTGGACCAAAAGAAAAAAATGGACCATTGCATCAATTTTTTGATAAATGCCTAGAAGATGAGTTTTGGGGTGAAAAATCTTGGGAAAAAGCTGAGAGCAAAATTATCAAAGAAACTGTGAATATGGTTATATCAAAATCTGGTATTGCTAATGCTGACATAGATTTTTGCTTTGCCGGTGACCTATTAAACCAATGTATAGCATCATCTTTCGGATTAAGAGAAACTAACATACCATTCATCGGACTATTTGGTGCATGTTCAACTTTCGTAGAAAGCCTAATTGTTGCATCAAGCTTTATTGATGGTGATTTTGCTAAAAATACTGTTTGTGCAGCATCAAGTCATTTTTGCAGTGCTGAAAAACAATTTAGATTTCCACTAGAACTTGGAAACCAAAGGCCTCAATCAAGTCAGTGGACCGTAACCGGAAGTGGTGCAGTTATTCTAACAAAAGACGGTACTGGTCCATATATTACAAGTTTTACTCCTGGAAAAATTGTTGATATGGGTATAAAAGATGTTAATAATATGGGCGCTGCTATGGCTGGTGCTGCAGAAGATACAATAATATCACATTTTAAAGATACTGGAAGATCTCCAAATTATTATGATGCGATTTTTACAGGTGACTTAGGATATATAGGGAAAGACATTTTGATAGATTTAACTGAATCAAAAGGATATAACATTAAATCTAATTATAATGATTGCGGTGTACTAATATTTGATAAAGAAAATCAAGATACACATTCAGGAGGTTCTGGATGTGGATGTATTGCATCTGTTTTTTCTGGATATATTTATAAAATGCTACAAGAGAAAAAATATAAAAAAATTTTATTAATTGCTACTGGAGCATTAATGAACTCAACTAGTAGCCAGCAAGGAGAATCAATTCCAGGAATAGCACATGCTATTAGTGTTGAACTTTAATTTCTAATAATAACAAAAAGAAAGGAATAATTATTATGGATTGGTTTATGATTCTTAAAGCATTTATAATTGGTGGATTAATATGTGTAATTGCTCAGATATTAATTGATAAAACCAAACTTACACCTGCAAGAATTCTGGTTATATATGTTACTTCAGGAGTAATTTTAGGAGGACTTCGGAATATATAAATATTTAATTGATTTTGCAGGCTGTGGTGCAACTGTTCCACTTACAGGTTTTGGTAATTTACTTTCAAAAGGAGCAATTACAGAAATACAATCTAATGGATTAATAGGTGCATTTACAGGTGGAGTAAAAGCTGCTTCAGGAGGAATATCTGCTGCTATATTTTTTGGCTATATAGCTTCACTTGTTTCAAAACCCAAAATCAAAAAACAATAACAATTTATTATATAGTTTTTCAATTACTAGATAATGGTCATATAATTAAAATTTAGAGAATAAAGTAATATTAATAATGCACTTAATTTTGAAATTGTTTAATAATGTATAAATACTAATCTTTTTAACAATTTGGGGACACTCCACTAACGTTCGCTTTCGCTCCCGAGTGGTTTCTAAATTGCTAAAAAGAAAGTTATTTATACATTATTTCACTGCAATTCAAAATTTTCGTTTATTATTAATATTACTTTATTCTCTGTGCTATTTAACTATAAAATCATTATCCAGTTTTAAAAAGCGAACATTTTTTCTAAAAAAGTATTGACATTTTATAAAAGAATATGTAAAATAAAACAAACAAAGTTTTGCGAACATTTATTTTGTACGGAGGTATTGGTATGAATATTTTAAAATTAGTCAAATCAAACAATTCAAAGATTATTAATGCAAATACAAAAGAAAACTTTATAATGGGAAAAGATGAAATTTTAGAACCAAAAACTATTAAAATTTTTGGAATATATTTTACCTTAAATATTTATTACTTAAAAATTAAAAGTCCAGAATTAAATATTCAAAAAAATATAGTAAATATATTTTTACCAATAAAACTTAGAAAACAAAATAATCAAGTTTTGTTAAATAATATATTATTAAAAATGTATACAAAAATAACTGAAAACGAAGTGGAAATTATTATGGAAAAAGCAAGACATCAATTTGGTTATGCACCAGAAGATTATAGTATATATAAAATCCCTGGCGCTCTAGCAACATTTAATAAAGAATTGCAATCTATAACCATTAATCCGTATATATCAATGTATTCAAAAGATATTATTGAATATATTGTTTTTCATGAATTTTGCCATTTAAAATATAAAACTCATTCAAAAAAATTTTATGTACTCCTTGAAAAAAACAAACCTAATTACAAAGTTATTGAAGAACAAATTCAAAATTTAAAGTATTAAATAAAATTTGTGTGCATAATATCTAAAGCTTTATTTGATAGGACAGATTTGCCTGCTTTCTATCAAATAAAGCTAAGACTTAATTTCCATTTATATAATTATATATCTTTTAAATAAATTGTAGGATTTACAATTTCACCATCTTTATACATCTCAAAATGTAAATGTGAAACATCTGCTACTTCAAAGCTAGCACTTTCTCCAACTGTTGCTATAGTTTGTCCTTTTTCTACATTTTCATTTTCTTTCACAAATTCTGTTGTTAATAAATTAGAATAAACTGTTTTAAATCCATCATCATGTTCTATTATAATTGTTAAGCCATATCTTGGATCATTTTTTATACTATTAATAATTCCAGATTCTGAAGCTTTTACAATACTTGTCTTATCTGCCTTTATATCTATTCCATTATGTGTAGTCCATTCCATTAAAGTATTTGAAAACACTAATGAATCAACCGCAAAATCTTTTATTATTTCACCAGATACTGGTGCCATAAATTTTAATACATTCTCTTCACTTATCTTATTATTATTTATATCTTCTGTAATATTAATTGTGTTTGTATTATTAGTGTTTATACTATTATCAATACTTGTATTCATTACAGCATTTTCATTTATATTTTGGTTGCTTTTATTAGAAACATTAGTATTATCTGTCTTATTACTTGTTGTTACATTTAAAGAATTTGTACTTTTTCTATCTGCCACAGACAAATCAGAAGAATAACTTACTGGATTTGTATCTTCAATTTCACTATTATCTAGTATTTTTTCTTCTTTACCTAGATTTATTAATGCACTATTAGACTCCTCTCTTAATTTTCTATTGTATGCAGTAAAAAGTGATATAAAAATAACAATTGAAACCAAAAGTACTATCATAAAAACATATACTACCTTTTTCAATTTTTCTTCCTCTTCAAGCTCTCTTTTACCCATAAAAACCTCCATATATTTAAGTAATTAATATAAGTATTAACATTTTTTTGGAGATTATTCACTTATTTCCACATTTTTATAATAGTATTTTATTATTTCATCATATTTTTTTCCACTTTTGGCTAAAACATCACTTCCACATTGACTAAGTCCTACACCATGTCCATATCCTTGAACTGTAAATATCACATTGTCTTCAGATATTTGCACATTAAATTTTGCAGATTTAAGCTCAAATATTTTTCTAGCATCTACACCACTAATTTCAGTATTTCCTATTTTGATTTTCTTTATTCTTCCAGACTCTGTATTTTCAAGTATTTTAATAGCATCTTCTTTAGAAAAATCTATTGAAAAATTTGAAAATTTTTCTAACATTTTTTGTATTAGAGTATCTTTTGATAAAACTACTTCAGAACTATATGAACTATATTCATCTTCACCTGACGTTTCTACAGATTGAAAATATGGAATATCGCCTCCCCAAACATTTATAGAAAGTTCTGTTTGTCCACCACTATTACTATGAAATAATGCATTAATAGGTTCCCCATCATACATAATTATTTTTCCTTTTGTTTCATTTACAGATTGTACAACTTTATTCCAATACTCATTTTTATTTTCTTCTTCCCATCTTGCAAATCTGTCTTCTTTCGAAATCCATGCTTGGCAACATAAAGAACTATCACAAACATCTGCATTTTCATGCTTACTTCCATTTTTTATTTGATAAATAGTATAGGTTCTTGCAACAACAGCTTGTGCTTTTAGTGCTTCTATATCAAAGCTTGCTGGCATCTCACTTGCAACAACACCTATTAAATATTCATCTAAATCTAGTATTTCAACCTCACCTGTCGAAATATGAAGTAGCTTTATTTTACTATAATCACCATAATCAAATTTCATATCGTCTTGAAATAATATATTTGAAGATACCTCTTCTGTCTTAAACTCATTTGTAAAAACAATTGGCATACCAATAACTAAAATAATTATAAATAAAATATAGAATAAAACTTTTTTCAAATAACTCCCCTTTCAGATAATATTAACTCTTATGTTAATAATACTTTCCTAAAATCATTTAATATTTTCTTCTCAATTCTTGAGACATGTACTTGTGAAATTCCTAATATTTTAGCAACTTGACTTTGGGTTTTATCTTTAAAAAATCTTAAATTAATAATCTGTCTATCTCTAAAATTCAATTTGTTAATCATCTCAGTAACTGTCAATTTATCAACAATTTTAGATTGTTCATCAATATCAGAACTTATTGTGTCTATAATTTCATCTCCATCTTCACAAATATTTATATTAATTGATTCTACACTCTTTAAAGCATCTATTGCCATATAAATGTTTTCTTCAGGTAATTGCATAATTTCAGATATTTCATTTATACATATCTTTTTTCCATTTTTATTCATATAGTTTTTTTCTAACTCTTTTATTTTCACTCCTAATTCTTTAATACTTCTACTTACCTTTATCATGCCATCATCTCTTATAAATTTTTTTATTTCTCCTATCATATATTGAACAGAATATGTAGATAGCTTAACACCAAATTCAAATCTAAATCTTTGAACTGCCTCAATAAAACCAATACATGCTATTTGATATAAATCATCACTATCATATCCTCTTCCCATAAACCTTTTTACTATACTCCATATAAGTCCGTTTATTACACTCTAAAATCTGTGCCAAAGCGTCTTGATTTCCTTGTTGGGCTAATATTATAAGTCTCTTTTCTCTTACGTACATATTTTTATTTTGTATGACATTTAATTAAATGTTCATATCTTTCCTCCTTTTTTATTTTTGTAAATCAATTATGTACTTTTTTTATTTTCTTTGTCATTGTAACTTTTGTACCCAATCCAACTATAGATTCAACTTTCAAATTATCCATAAAATTTTCCATAATTGTAAATCCCATACCAGATCTCTCTAAATTGCATTTTGTAGTAAATAATGGTTCTTTAGCTTCATCAATGTTTTCAATTCCTTCACCATTATCTGAAACTTCTATTTCAACTTCATCTTCGTATAAAATAGCTCTTATTTTTACTAGTCCAGTCCTATTTGGATAAGCATGAATAATTGAATTTGTTACAGCTTCAGATACTGATGTTTTAATATCTGCAATTTCTTCTATCGTAGGATCTAACTGGGAAGCAAATGCTGCAACAGAAATTCTTGCAAATGCTTCATTATTTGATTTACTATCAAATTCCATTTTCATTTCATTTTTTTTACTTTTAATCATTTTTTATTCCTTTCTTTGGCTTTCTAACGATACATCAATAATTGGAATTATTTTTAATATTCCAGCCATCTCAAATATTTTTTTTATTTTATCACTAACATTTAATAGTTCTAATCTACCTCCCATTGCACTGACCTGTTTATATCTTCCTATAACAAGTCCAATACCTGCACTATCCATAAATTTTACTCTAAAAAAATCCATTATTACTCTTTTGGGCATAAATCTTTGTATTTCATAATCTGCTCTATCTCTTATTTTTTCTGTATTATGATGGTCTAATTCTTCAGTCATTTCAAATAATAAGATTTTATCCTCTATAAAATGTTTAACATTCATATATATTCCTCCTTCGTATATTTTATATATTATTATTCTAAAAACATGGCTTGTTTCCTTCGATGAAAAAAAAGAAGTTTTGTCATATTTTTAAAAAAATTCGACAAAACTTCTTTTTTAATATTCATAATAATTTTACTTTATACATATGATTTTTGTTCTTTATTCCAGCACTTCGAAAAATAATATATACCAAATAAAATAATTCCTAATATATACCACTCTGAAATGCCTATACCTAAAGAAAAAAAGACATTATCAGTTACTTTATTTAGTTTTAAAGCAATTACTATTTCCGATATTGTAGATATAATATTACATATAAACGAATATCTTGTATTTCCCGTTCCAAGTACCATACCATATAATAACTGATATAATGGAACTGTTGCATAACCAATTCCAACAATATGCATATACCAAACCGTTAAACTAATTACCTCATTATTGTTTGTAAATATTCTTGCAAAAACTTCAGATCCCATAACAATAAATAATACAATTATAATGGTGGGTATAATAATAAGTTTTAATCCATTTATCATAACATCTTTTATTTTTTGATATTTATTCTTTCCGATAAATTGTCCTATAACTACTGTTATAAGTTCTTTTATGGTAGTTCCTAATACCCAAACCACTTCCTGAAATCTACTTACAATTCCATATGTACTACCTCCTAGAATACCAAGAGAATTAGAAAGGTTAACTTCAAGCATAATTGTAAAAACAGTAATAAGTTCTTGAATTATAATTGGTGTTCCAAGTATAGCAACTCTTTTTAAAAACTTTTTCTTTATTTTTAAATGTTTTATATCAAATTTCAAAAGATGACTTTTCCTTGTATATAAAAATCCCAAAATAAAACTTACAACCATTGAAATTACTGTAGCTAAAGCAGCACCTTTAATTCCCATTCCAAGTTTAATAAAAATAGGGTCTAAAACAATGTTTAATACTTCAGTTACAACTAATATTTTAAGTGGAGTCTTACTATCTCCTATTGCTCTTATTCCACTTATAAAACTAAAACCAACAAAATCAAATATAAAGCCAATTAAATATACTGTAATATAGCTTTTCGCATCTAATAATACTTCATGTGGCGTGTTAAACAAATTAAAAGCTAAATTTTTTGTTAAGAGAAGTACTATAATTGTAATCATTCCAATTACTACACTTATTACATATAATGGAGTTATTATATCTTTTATTTGTTCTCTATTTTCACTAGTAAAACATTGAGATACCATAACAGTAGTTGTAACAGTAACACCAGCTAAAGCCGCATATGCTGCAATCATAATAGGCCAACAATTTGTAATAGCAGATAAACCATCAGTTCCTAATAAATGTCCTACCCAAATTCCATCAACTATATTATATATTGAATTTAATAAATTAGTTATTAACAAAGGTACGCAAAATCTAATCATATTTGAAAGTAAATCTCCCTGTGTTAAATCTTTACCCTCTTTCATTTTTTCTCCCCATCCCTAATGGAACAAACCTGTATTTCTTTTTTTAATTTCACTATTTTTTACCATAAAATCAATTAAATTTCTATTTCCAATAACAATTAAAAGCTTTTTAGCACGAGTTAAAGCAGTATACAATAAATTTCTTGTAAGTAACATATTTGATGCTTGTGGGATTACTAAGACAACTACATCAAATTCGCTTCCTTGTGCTTTATGAATAGTTATCGCATAAGCATGTTCAAGTTCGTCTAGTTCTGAAAAAGCATACCACACAATTTTCCCATCATCAAATTCTATTTCAAGTTGTCTTTCTTTATTATCTATTTTAATAACTCTACCAATCTCTCCATTAAAAACACCAGTTCCTGCTTCATATGTTCTTAAATTATCTTTAGAACCTTTTTCCCAAAAAATGTCATAATTGTTTTTAATTTGCATTACTCTATCGCCTTCTCTAAAAACAATATCTCCATAAGATTTTTCTTCTGCCTCATCTGTTTTTGGATTAAGCTCTTGTTGAAGTGATTTATTAAGTTCCTTAGTTCCTAATTTTCCTTTTTTAGTTGGAGTTAAAACTTGAATATTTTTAAAGAATTCATAATCACCATAATTTTTTAATCTATCTTTGCAAAGTGATAATACATGGTATAAAATTTTATCTTGATTTAATTCATTTAAATAAAAAAAATCATCATTTGCATCTTCTGCATAATCTTTTTTCCCAACAAAACTAATACCTTGATTAACATTATGAGCATTAACTATAATTTTACTTTTGGCTGCTTGTCTAAATATTTTATCTAAATGCACTGTTGCAAACTGCTTAGAATCAATTAAATCTTTCAAAATTGATCCAGGGCCAACAGATGGAAGTTGGTTTGGGTCACCTACAAATATTACTTTTGTGCCTAAGTAAATTGCTTTTACCAAATAATTCATTAAAAAGACATCTACCATAGACATCTCATCTATAACTAAAACATCACCATCTACTGGAGCCACATCAATATCAACACTTCCAAGTTTATCCTCTTCAAATTTTCCAATTTCTAATAATCTATGTATTGTTTTTGCTTCCTCACCTGTTGTTTCAGTAATTCTTTTTGCAGCTCTTCCAGTAGGTGCACATAAAACAACCTTTTTCTTATGTTCTTTATATAAATCTATAACACATTTTATAATTGTTGTTTTTCCAGTTCCCGGTCCTCCTGTAATTATACACACATTATTATCATTAATTTGTTTTATAGCTTCAAATTGTTTTTCAGATAGTTCTATTCCAAGTTTTTCTTCATTTTTTCTAATTTCTTTTTCAAATCCTTTAATATGTTTTATATTGCTTGAATCTCGAAGAGCTATTAGTCTTTCTGCTATATTTTTTTCTGCTTTATAAAATGGTTCTAAAAACACCCATTCTACAACATCACCATTTCCATCAAGAGTTTCTTCTACTATATGTATCTCTGATGTAACATTTAAATTTATTAAACTATTTTCAATTAAATCTTCACTAACTTCTAAAATACTACTTACATAATTAATTAAGTTTTCTTTTCTAACACAAGTATTTCCATTATAACTTGAAGCTAACAATGCGTATTTTATTCCACTTTTAATTCTATAATCACTATCCATTGGAATTCCAATTTGCATAGCTATTTTGTCTATATTATTAAAACTAATTCCATAAACAATATCCACTAAAACATATGGGTTTTCTTCTATTTTTTCAACGGCATTTACTCCGAAGAGCATCATATACTTTTTTACTATTATTTGCACCTATTCCAAATTGCTCTAAAAAACTTACTATTTGCCATACTTCCCATTTTTCATTAAACTCCTCACTTATGTCATATGCTTTGTCTTTGGAAATTCCTTTAATTTCAGCAAGTCTCATAGGCTCAAATTTAAAAACATTTATTGCATCATCCCCAAATTTATCTATAATTTTTCTCGCAGTTGCAGGTCCTATTCCTTTTATTGTTCCACTTGCTAAATATTTTTCCAAGGCTTCAGCACTTTCTGGCATTAATTTTTCAAAAGTGTCTATTTTAAATTGTTCACCATATTCTTGATGAACTACCATTTTCCCAGTTAATTTTAATGTATCTCCTACTGCAATAAAAGGTAAATATCCTACTACTGTAATTTCATCTAAGTCCTGAGTTTGCAATACAGCAATTGTATAACTATTTGATTCATTTTGATAAATAAAATCTTCAATCTGACCTTTAAGTTCCAAATTTTCCTCCTAAAGTTTATTCTCAATTAATGTAAAAATAAATTATATTAGCGATCATTTTCTTTTTCTTCAGGTTTATATAATATCCATTGTTTGGGTTTCACTAAAGCAGTATCATCTGACTTATCTTTAAGATAGAATTCTCTTGCTTGATTTTTTTTCATTTCAGTTAATAGCATTTTTCTTATTTGGCTTTCACTTGAAGAAATAGCTTTATTATATATTTCAAACGCTTCTTTTTCGTCTTCAACTAATTCTTCACCTTTTTCCTGATTACTATACCAATCATTTTCCATAAATATTCCGTTCAGCTAAATGTCTTTCTAAAAGAATTCCTCTTTTTAGTTCAATTAACAATCTTTTTTTTACTTCCTCAATTGGAGTTTTTCTAATTTTCTCTATTAATAGTTCATCTTCATTTACCATTTTTAGCTCTCCTCATAATTTTCTAATTCTAGTAAAGCCTCAACTGCTTTTACATATGAATCTAATATTTTGAATTTCTTTGCAGTTGGTCTTCCTATATAAACATCTAGTGCAAAACAAAGTATTATTTCGGAATTTTGCATGTTTTTAAATGTTTCTTTAATTGATTTATTTTGAAAACTCTTTTTAATAAGTTTA
This sequence comes from Clostridiales bacterium UBA7001, assembly GCA_002449785.1. Lineage (GTDB taxonomy): Bacteria > Bacillota > Clostridia > TANB77 > CAG-508 > Scatovivens. Next base: position 5,135 of record DJXP01000048.1, on the reverse strand, counting down.
TACTTTTTCTCAGCTTCTTTATGTTTCTCATAAAGCTCTTTTATGAATTCATTAAAACTATATACTTTATATCTATCCATATTATATATTTTTCCGGCAAGTTCTAAGCCTTCAATCATTTGCAAATTAAAATAATCTAACATTTTTTTAAATTCTTTTTGCGAAAAATAAAAATAGTTTCCCTGCATTTTACTAAATGCTTTCATTGTATCTAAATAACCTATTTTGATATTTTTCTTTATGTTTTTATGGTTAAAATAAAATAGTCCTCCTAAATCTTCACTAGGTGATAATAATTTAATATAAATATCTTTGCTTGTAGTTTTTTTATTAAATCCTATTCCTTGTACATCAACAACAATAATATTTTTATAACCTTTATCTATTAACATATTTATTGGAGCATTATCAAAAAAACCACCATCTACAAGTTCAATATCCCCAATTTTTTGTGACTTAAAAATTGGAAAACACGAACTGGCAAGGATATAATCTATTAGTTTTTCCTTTGGAATATCTTTTTTGAAAAGTTGTATAGGTTTTTTATTTTTAAAAGAATATGAAATAAGCCCATAATCTATATTAGAATTATATATTAAATCTAAATCTAAATTATTTGTAAGTAATTCTTTAAGTGGTGTATTTTCTAATCCTTTATTTTCTACATATTCTTTGAATACTTTTCTAATATTTGAAATACTTAATAAATCCTTCTCTGAATCTATTTTACTATTTACTTCTACTATATCTGTAATAGTTATATTTTCATAAATTTTTATCATTTCTTCTAAATTATCTTGAAGCATAAATGCGCCATTAATTGAACCTATTGAAGCACCAGTAATTGCTGTAATATTAACTCCTAATTCTTTTAGAGCCTTCCCTACTCCTACTTGATATGCACCTTTTATTCCACCACCAGCTAAAACTAATCCGTATTCTTTATTATTCATACTAATCTTCTCTTTCTACAAAAAATAATCACAAATATAATTAAAAATATCAAATATATGTTTGTATTTTATCACCAATTATTATTATATGCAAGAACAATATCAATAAAAGGGATAATATTAATTTAAATAATTAATATTACCCCTTTTTACTTTTCTAACTTGTTATTACTGTTCTTCAGGACTATTATATTCTTTATTTTGTCTATTTGAATTTTTATAACTAGCTAATTGGCTTTTTAAGCTTGCAAGTTCTTGTTCTTTTTTAGCTATTATTTTAGATAATGTGCTTGCATCAGCTTTTTTACCTTGTTGGTTTTGTTCTTTATTTATCTCTATTATTCTTTTTAAATTATCATAAAATTTTGCAAAACTTTCATGTTTATTAAGTTCAATCATCTCAGCAATAGGATCTTTATCATCTTCAAAATTCACCCCTTGAACAGAATTTCCAATTCTTATAAAATCTTCCGACTCACCTTTTGCAGAAGTAGAGCGAAAAACTGCTGTTGGTTTATTATATGATCCAACATATTTTTTTCTTAAATGTGTTTGAATTCTTTTTCCAAAACTATCATCATGAAATTCTATAGTATTTTTAGAAGTATAAGTATCTTCATCTGATATAATTATAGTGCCTAATCTATTATAAACAAATACAAGTTCATTATTACTTCCTAAAACATAATATTGACCCATTCTACGTGATTCTGTACATAAATCTCGTATAGGATTAAAGATTTCTTCATTATACTTTTGAAAATAGTTTCTATAATCTCCCATTTCAAACATCTCCTATATTAAGAATTATACCTCTGGTTCAAAATCATCATCTGAATAGCTACTATGTGAACCTGTATCATCATCTGGAGGAATAATTGAAAATTGCTCTCCATCTATTGCATTTAAAGGTCTAACCGTAAAATCCTTTATTCCATTTCTATTTAAATAATTTAAAACTCTTACATATCTACTATCTGGGTCTCCTAAGTTTCCAGAAAGTCCATAACTATTTAATTTATTAAGTAAACCACTTGTAACTTTTTCTTTTTCTTCTGGTGGTATATCTGAATTATCAAGAATATCATGCAATCTAGATAATAATAGCAAAACATCAATTCCTAAAACTCTTGTTAAACTATCATAAAAATTGGTAAACTCCTTATATCTATCATCTAATCCATCTTCTTTAAATCTACCCATAGTATTATTTAATTCTTTAAGAGAAACACCATTAGTTGGAATATCTAATTTATTAATTTCTCCTGAATTATTATCTAAATCAGATGATACTCTAATCCAATCAAAAGAATTTAATGGACTAGATAATGGACTAAAATGAGCAATTGGTTTACTATAATCTTTTGCATATATTTTAATTACAGAATTTCTACCATTTTCACTCTCTAGCTCAATTCTATTTACATTTTGAACATTACTGTCATCTACTTCTTCGTCTGTAATTATTGTTTTCTCATTTCTTATTTTTCTTTTTCTATAAATATGTATAGGATTATTGTCATCTCTAATAACAAAATGTGTAAATTCATTCCATGGATTATTAGTATCATCTAAATATAAAATTCCTGCCATATTAGAATCATCACACTGTCTTTCTGCTTGAGAAATAAACTCAGATTCCATACTTGTAAAATAATTAGACTCATTATTCATTATAAAAAACTCCTTTTTTAATTATATTTTATTAATAAAAACTATTATTCAAAATCAGGTGCATCATGATTATTGTCATTTAATTCTTTACTTGTTCTAGCAAGACTTATAACACCACTATAAAAGTTCATAAATTTCATTAAATTATCTTCATTACAACCATTATTATAAGCTTGAATTAGTCTATCTGAAAATAATTTATATCCTAAAGGACCAACATAACTATCTTTAGGAACACCATCTTGATGAACATCAATCCAGTCTGGATATACTAGTTCATCATCTTTTTCTGTATCTTGTTCTATTTCTGGTTCTGAAAAAAATCTTGCAATTGGTTCTTTTACTCCTCTTCGATAAAAACTAATATCTTTACCACTTTTAGAATCATATACAACTATCCTATTTCCATTTATACCTGGATTCATTAATTCACCATCTTCATAAAATATTTGAGGTTCATCAGTTATAATAATCTGTTTATCTTCTGAGCTTCCTTCATCACTTGAAGGAACAGCATAATAAATTGAAATGTTATTTCCTAAACCATATTTTCTAAAATTTTTCCCAGAATCAAAAAATGTATGTTCATTTGTAGAATCACTTATTGGTTGAACTAATTCTTTCATATAATAACAAAAAGAATTAGAATAACTTTTATCATTAGCAGAACTATTTTCTGTTCTTTGCATATTCCAACATCTCCTTAATTAAATATAGTATAAAAAATACCTTATGATATAATAATTATCATAAGGTATATTAACATAAAAAGTTGCATTTGTCAATAAACTAACCAAATATTCCCCTTCTTTTTATAGGTGGTTGCTCATTCATAGTCTTAGCAAGTTCTGTTATAATATCTCTTTGCTCTTTTGTCAATTTTTTTGGAATTTGAACAATGACTGTAAAAATAAAGTCGCCTCTCCAATTTGCATTTACACTCTTGAAACCTTTATTTTTAATTGTAAACCTTGTTCCTGTTTGAGTTCCTTCAGGTATTCTATATTTTTCCTTTGTTCCATCTACCATTGGTATTTCCAATTCTGTTCCTAAAGTTGCACCTGTAAATGTTATTGGTACTTCACATAATACATGTTCTGCTTTTCTAGTATATATACTATGTCTTTTTATATGTATTACTATATATAAATCTCCATTTGGTCCACCATTTGTACCTGGCTCTCCTTCACCTCTTAAAATAATTGTTTGACCTTCATCTATTCCTTCAGGTATTTTTACTTTTAATTTAACAGATTTTTTTAGTATTCCTTTTCCTCTGCAATCTGGGCAAGGTTCTTTTATTACTTTTCCACTTCCACCACAATGTGTACATACCTTTTGAGTTGACATTTGTCCAAAAGGTGTTGTTACAACTTGCCTTATTTTCCCAGTGCCTTTACATACAGAGCACTTATCTGCCGTTGTTCCTCTCCTAGCACCCGAACCATTACATGACTTACATTTTTCGTTTCTATTTATACTTATTTCTTTTTCTACACCAGAATAAGCTTCTTCAAAAGTAATATCCAAGTTTACTTTTAAATCTGCACCTTTTCTAACTCCATTTGAACTTCTGCTTCTTGACGAACTTCCACCAAAAAAGGATGAAAAAATGTCTCCTAAATCTCCAAAATCTCCAAAGTCTGAAAATCCACCGAAGCCATCAAATCCAGAGCCATAAGAGTAATAACCTCCTCCTTGACCGCCAAAGCCTTGTGGTCCATCAAATCCAAATTGATCATACATTTGCCTTTTTTGTTTATCTGAAAGAACTTCATATGCTTCATTTACTTCTTTAAATTTTCTTTCTGCTTCTTCTTTATTATCTGGATTTGCATCTGGATGATACTTCTTAGCAAGCTTTCTGAAAGCTTTTTTTAATTCTTCATCAGTAGCATTTTTATTTACACCTAAAACTTCATAATAATCTCGCTTTTCAGCCATTTTTTCCTCCTTCTACTTTGCTTTTCTTATGATACATACTTTTAGAAAGCTTTTTCCAAAGTACGACTGGCGATTAAGACTTTAATATGTGCCCGCTTCGCTTGTAATCCGTATTATACTAAAATAAATATTTTGGCGGAACTAATAATATTCCGCCATAATATTTATGTTTTTACAGTTTCATGATAGGTGGCTTACTCTTTTTTATCATCATCTTCCACCTTATAATCAGCATCATATACTGTTCCTTCTTTAGCTTCTCCTGAATCTTCTGTTGTAGCTTCAGCATTTTCTGTATTTGCTCCATTTTGAGCAGCTTGAGCTGAATATAGTTTTTCAGATAATTCATAGAAAATCTTTGTTAATTTATCTGTTGCTTCTTTAATATTTTCTACATTATTTCCTTCTAATGCTTTTTTAACATTTTCCATTTCTGTTTCAACTTTAGCTTTTTCTTCACCACTAATTTTGTCACCTAATTCATCTAAAGTTTTTTGACTATTATATACTAAACTTTCAGCATTATTTCTAACTTCAATTTCTTCTTTCTTTTTCTTGTCTTCT